>CALXGG010000016.1 GCA_944387785.1 uncultured Oscillospiraceae bacterium
CGCCTGGCTGGGCGGCATTTTCGGCGATTCCGGCGACGAGTATGAGAATATGGCCGGCCGTGTGATCCAGTTCACCCACGACCGGGTGGAAAAGGAGCTGGACACCTGCCCCTGGGACATCGTGGGGGCGGAGCTGTGCAACATGACCACCGCCATGTTCACCGCCAACTTTGACCTCAACAGTCCCAACGGAGAAAACGAGGTGGCCCTCAACATGTGCGAGGCCCGGGGCTGCGGCGACTGCCACTGCCGGGTGGTGGCGGAGCGCCGGGATGTGTATGACCTTCCCAAACAGGGCTGGCTGGACCACATGAACCAGCCGGCAGATCCGGTCCACGACACGCCGCCGGAGCGGCGGGTCAAGGAGGGGCAGATCCTCCGCAACGGCTGCTACAGCCAGGCCTTCGGCGAGGAGAAGAGCTTTACCTGGGCCTACCGCTGGTGCATGGAGAAGGGCTGGGTATGGTGCGTGGCCTTCCCCCTCATCGCCATCCGGGACATGGCGGAAAGCGACGAGGAGTTTGAGCGGGTCTTCAAGATCGTCTTTGCCACCGCCGGGAAAAACGCTTTTATCGAGCCCTTTGCCGTGGAGGGGATGCGCAGCTGGCTGGGCGTCCCCCACGACGTAGGCAGCAACGATCCCCGGCTCATGGGCGGCTATATCAAGGCTGTGCTGGACACCCAGCTGGTCCCCTGCTCCCTGGAGCGGTTCACCAGGGACGAGGTGGTCATCCGGGTGGACACCGAGACCTTCAACGGCCGCTTCCCCATGGCCCCGGTGGACGAACTCACCACAGGCTATGAGGTGCTCTGGCACAACATGGTCAAGACCATGGTCTCCGCGGAGTGGTCCTGCTGGTTCACCGGCAAGGACGAGGCCCATATGGACATCCACATCGGCCGCAAGGTCGATAAGCGGATGGTGTAAGAGAGGAGGAGAGGTTCCGTGCTGTTCAAGAACGATCAGGCCGCCCGGGCCCAGCACCAGGCGGTGCGGGAAAACGCCGGCTGGTACCGGTGGACCCACGACCTGGCGGAGGTCACAGGAAAGGACGCGGAGCGGTTTCTGGACCGGCTCTTTGTGGGAGCCATCACCAAAACCCCAGCGGGCCGCAGCAAGTATACCACCATGCTCAACGAAGAGGGCAGGATCATCGACGACACCATCGTCATGCACATGGATCAGGACCGCTACTGGGTGTCCACCCTGTACGCGCCTCAGTTCCTCCGGTGGGCGGAGCGGCACCGGAGCGGGTACGATGTGAGCTGCGCCGATATCACCGCGCAGGTGGACATGTACGCCGTCCAGGGCCCCAAATCCCTGGCCGTTATGAACGCCATGCTGGACCGGCCGGTGGACGGCCTCAAACGGTTTGCCATGCTGGACGCGGTGCTGGACGGCGCGGCGGTGAAGATCCACCGCTCCGGTTTCACCGGGGAGCTGGGGTACGAGGTGTACTGCCGGATCGAGGATACCAAGGCGGTGGAGGCCTCCATCCGGCGCGCCTGCGACGCCGCCGGCGCGCCGGAGCTGACCATCCTGGAGGTCTATGTCCGCAGCCTGCCGGTGGAGAAGGGCTTCGCCCTGCGGCAGGATATGTACGGCCTCACCCCCTACGAGTGCGGCCTGGAGTGGTCGGTAAACCTGGAGAAGGACTTTATCGGGCGGGACGCCCTGGCCAAGGCCAGAGAGGAGGGCCCCCGGTATCAACTGGTGGGCCTGGAATATCTGGCGGAGTCCTATGAGGACATCGCCCAGCGGGAGATCGTGTACCGCTACGGGGTGCCCTGCGGCTTTGTCCGGACGGCGATTTACGGCTACACCGTGGAAAAGAACATCGGTTTTGCGGTGATCGAGGCGGAGAAGGCGGTACCGGGCGAGCAGGTGACCGTAGGGGAAAATGCTTCCCCGGCTGTCATTACGGAGAAAAACTGGCTGTAAGGAGGAAGGAACATGCGTCTTGCGGGAAAAACTGCTATCGTGACCGGCGCCTCCGCCGGTATAGGCGAGGCCATTGCCGCGCTTTTTGCCCGGGAGGGCGCCAACGTGGTGGCCGTGGCCCGGCGGCTGGACCGCCTGGAGCAGCTGGCGGCGGCGGAAAAGGACGCGCCGGGGAAGATCGTCCCCTGTCGGGGGGATATCGGCGAGCCGTCCACCAGCCGGCGGATGGTGGACCTGGCGGTAACGTCCTTTGGACGGCTGGACATCCTGGTCAACAACGCCGGCATCATGGATGACAACACCGCCGTGGGCGACGTGTCCGATGAGATGATCCATGACCTGCTGCGGGTGAATACCTGCGGCCCCCTCTACGCCATGCGGGAGGCGGTAAGGGCTTTCCTGGCCCAGGGGGACGAAGGAGGGAGTATCATCAATGTCGCCTCCGTGGGCGCCGTCCACCAGACCGCGGGCGTGGCCTACTGCGCCTCCAAGGCGGCGCTGGTGTCCGCCACCAGAAGCACGGCCTACATGTACCTGGAGCAGGGGATCCGCTGCAACGCCATTTCCCCCGGCGGCGTTCTCACAGACATCCCTCTCGTGATGCCGAAAGCCGATGATTTCGGCTTTGGCCGGACCAGCGCCCTGCTGGCCCATTCCCCGGAGATGGGCATGCCGGAGGACATCGCTCATGCGGCGCTGTTTCTGGCTGACGATGCGTCAAAATTCATCAACGGCGTGGTGCTGACCTGCGACGGCGGCTGGACCAGCTTCTGAACAAATGAGTCCCGCTTTTCAAACGGTTTGATTGAAAAGCGGGGCTCATCGTATGCGGAAAGCCTTGCGGCATGCAAAGCCCCCGGTCCCCACAGGGACCGGGGCTTTGTGACTTCATCACGGAAGGATCCCTGGCGCTGTGGTATATTTTTCCACAATACAGAGGCGGCCCGATCATGGGAGAAGGAAGAGGGGGGCGGCCGCCCAGACCTGCGGGCAGGACAGGATCCCCCTCATATATACTGCTTTACCAAGAGAAAAGGAGGCGTTGAATCCCGATGAAGCAAATGGTATGTTCCGTCTGCACCTACACCTATGACGAGGCAAAGGGTATTCCGGAGGCGGGCATCGCGCCGGGCACCCGGTGGGAGGACCTTCCCGACGACTGGAAGTGCCCCTGGTGCGGCGCGGGAAAGGAGATGTTCCGGGAAAACGGGGCGGCGGCTTCGCCGGCGCCGGCGCCGGCGGAAAAGCCCCCTGTGGAGCGGGAGCTGTCCCCCATGGAGCTGAGCGTCATCTGCTCCAACCTGGCCAGGGGCTGCGAGAAGCAGTACCTGCCGGAGCAGGAAAAGGGCTTCCGGGAGCTGGCGGAGTTCTTCCGGAAGGAGGCGGAGCCCGTTCCCGGGGCGGGGACGGATTCCCTGCTGGAGCTGGTGGAGCAGGACCTCTCCGCCGGGTATCCCTATGCCAACGCCGCGGCGGGGGAGGGGCCCGACCGGGGGGCCCTGCGGGCCCTGGTGTGGAGCGAGAAGGTGACCCGGATGCTCCAGTCCCTGCTGACCCGGTACCAGTCCGAGGGAGAGAAGATGCTGGAGAATACCGGCGTGTACGTCTGCTCAGTCTGCGGCTTTGTCTATGTGGGGGACGCGCCGCCGGAGCTGTGCCCCGTCTGCAAGGTGCCCAGCTGGAAATTTGACCGTGTGGAGAGGAGGGCGTGACCATGGCGGAAAAATATGCGGTGAGAAATCTTCGCTTGTGTACCAAGGACTGCCTGTGTCTGTATGTGTGTCCCACCGGGGCCACCGATACGGAGAACAGCGTCATCGACGTGACCAAGTGCCTGGGCTGCGGGGCCTGCGCCGACGCCTGCCCCTCCGGCGCCATCTCCATGGTGCCCAAGGCGATGCCGCCCCAGCAGCCCAAGGAGGAAAAAGTGACAGAGGCCCTCCGGGGCCTGATCCAGAGCAAGAACCGGGCGGAACAGATCGCCGCCGGGCTGCCGGACGCCCTCAGTGCCGCGGTGGAGCGCTCCAGCCGCCTGATGGCGGAGGATCTCTGCCGGGAGGCGGGGTTCATGCTGCCCCAGAGCGGCAACGCCAGGGCCCTCCTGGAACAGATCCGAAATTATCCCGGAGTCCCCACAAAGGTGGTGGATACCCTGCTGAACACCATTCCATTCAACGAGACAAAGGAGGAACCATCCATGGAAAAGTGGAAGTGCACCGTATGCGGCTATATCCATGAGGGGCCCATGGCCCCCGATTTCAAGTGCCCGGTCTGCGGACAGGGGGCGGATAAATTCGTGAAAATCCAGGACGCCCCCGCCGCCACCGCCAAAAAGCCCTTTGCCGGCACCAGGACGGAGAAGAATCTCTGGGAGGCCTTCGCCGGGGAGTCCCAGGCCCGGAACAAGTACACCTATTTTGCCTCCGTGGCCAGGAAGGCGGGCTATGAGCAGATCGCGGCCATCTTCCTCCAGACCGCCCAGAACGAGATGGAGCACGCCAAGCTGTGGTTCAAGGCCTTGGGCGAGCTGGGGGACACGGCGGAGAACCTGCTCCATGCCGCCGAGGGCGAGAACTACGAGTGGACAGATATGTACGACCGCATGGCCAGGGACGCCGACGAGGAGGGCTTCCACGAGCTGGCGGAGCAGTTCCGGGGCGTGGCGGCCATCGAGAAGTCCCACGAGGAGCGCTACCGCAAGCTGCTGCACAACGTGGAGGCCAAGGAGGTCTTTGAAAAGAGCGGCGTGACCCTGTGGGAGTGCCGCAACTGCGGCCATATGGTGCTGGGCACCAAGGCCCCGGAGGTCTGCCCCGTGTGCAGGCATCCCCAGGCCTTCTTCGAGGTCCGGGCGGAAAACTATTAAACTGCCGCCTGGTGCCTGCCGGCGCCTGCCGGAGGCCTCCGGCAGGCGCTTCTGCGCCGAAAAAAACACCTGCGGGATCTGATCCGCCCAGGAGCGGCCCTTCAGATCCCGCAGGTGTTTTCTGCTGTCCTGTTCCGCGAACCCGCCGCCGATGGTCGCCGCCACGCTGGACTCCCGGGGGAAGCCGCTTTGGATGACGCTGAAATCGGTGGCGGTGCCGCCCACATCGACGACAATGGCGTTTTGCGGGCTGCTGAGGTGGCGGGCCCCCGGATGGAGCTGGCGGGCCCGCGGGCCACGGTGAGGATGGGGTACCGCCGGGCGCGCTCCCTGGTCATGAGGGCACCGTCGTTCTGGTTCAGGTACGCCACCGCGTTGGTGCTGCCCGCCGTCGGCCAGGCGGCGGATGTTGGCCGGCTGCAGGGGGACGTTGTCCACGCTGTCGAGAAAGCCGGTAATGGCGATCTTGCTGCCGAAGAACTCCCCCTGGGGAAAGACCTCATCCACAAGGCCCCCGGGATCGGTGGATTCCAGCACGGAGACGCTGGACGCCACCCTGGACAGGCCGCCGTGTCCCCCCGCGGCCTTTGCGCGGCTGAGGGAGGGCAGCTTGAGAAGCTGTTCCGCCGTGACGCTCATTTGGACCCCCCACATCATTGGCTGCGGAAAGAAACCGTGCTGCGGGGCCTGGTGGAAGGCCTCCGCCGGGGTATCGCTCTGAGGGGCCCTTTTTTGCCGGCGGGGCCGCCGGGGCGGAAAAAGCGGTTTGCGGGCGTGACAAAGGGCTCCGGCCTGTTTTATAATGGAAGGACAAAGAGGACAAGGCCCCTCCGGACGCCGGAGGGGCCCCGGGGGAGAGAAAGCGGGGGAACGGACATGAAAGGGATCCTTCTGGCGGGCGGCCGGGGCACGAGGCTGTACCCGGCCACCAGGGCCGTGTCGAAGCATCTGCTGGCCGTGTATGACAAGCCCATGATCTACTATCCCCTCTCCACGCTGATGCTGGCGGGGATCCGGGAGGTGCTGGTCATCTCCGCCCCCGGGGACCTGCCCGGCTTTGCGCGCCTGCTGGGGGACGGCTCCCGGCTGGGCATGGACATCCGCTACGCCATCCAGGAGGCGCCCCGGGGCGTGGCGGAGGCCCTCCTCATCGGGGAGGCGTTCATCGGCGGAGGGCCGGTGTGCCTGGCCCTGGGGGACAACATCCTTTATGGGGAGGGCCTCCCCCGGCTCCTGGAGCGGGCCGCGGCCCGCCGGGAGGGGGCCACCGTGTTCGGCTGCCCGGTGGAGGACCCCCGGCAGTACGGGGTGCTGGGGTTCGGCCCGGGGGGCGCGGTGGCGTCCATAGAGGAAAAGCCCCGGGCCCCGCAGTCCCATTACGCGGTGCCCGGGCTGTACTTTTACGATGGCCAGGCGGCGGCGCTGGCGAAAACGGTCCGGCCGTCGGAGCGGGGGGAGCTGGAGATCACCGCCGTCAACAGCGCCTACCTGGGGCAGGGGCGGCTCCATGTGGAGCTGCTGGGGCGGGGGGTCGCCTGGCTGGACGCCGGCACCCCGGCGGCGCTGCTGAAGGCATCCGCCTTCGTGGAGGCCGTCCAGGCCCGCACGGGCCGCCCCGTCGCCTGCATCGAGGAGATCGCCTGGCGGCAGGGCTTTATCAGCCGGCGGGAGCTGGCCGCCCTGGGCAGGGCCCTGGAAATGACCGACTACGGCCGATATCTCATCTCTTGCGGGGAGGCGGATGACCATGAGTAAGCTCCTGGTGACCGGCGGCGCGGGCTTTATCGGCTCGAATTTCATCTACTACCAGCTGGCCCGACACCCGGAGGACCAGATCCTGTGCCTGGACAGCCTGACCTACGCGGGGGATATCCGGACCCTCCGGGCGGCTATGGAGCGCCCCAACGTGGAAGTCGTGCGGGGCGACATCACAGACCGGGACACGGTCTTTGGGGTCTTTGGGGCCTACCGGCCGGACATGGTGGTCAATTTCGCGGCGGAGAGCCATGTGGACCGCTCCCTCAGGGATCCCGGGTTGTTCCTCCGGACCAACCTCCTGGGCGCCCAGGTCCTGATGGACGCCTGCCTGCGCTGGGACGTGGGCCGCTTCCACCAGGTGTCCACGGACGAGGTGTACGGGGACCTGCCGCTGGAGCGGCCGGAGCTTCTGTTCACCGAGAGCGACCCGCTGCGGCCCTCCAGCCCCTACGCCGCCTCCAAGGCCGCCGCGGACCTGCTGGTGGGGGCGTATGTGCGCACGTTCCGCCTGAGGGCCACCATCTCCCGCTGCGCCAACAACTACGGGCCCCGGCAGTTCCCGGAGAAGCTGATCCCCCTGACCATCACCAGGGCCCTGGCCGGCGAACCTGTGCCGGTGTACGGCACCGGGGCCAACGTCCGGGACTGGCTGTATGTGGAGGACCACTGCGCCGCCATAGACGCCGTCCTCCGGCGGGGCAGGAGCGGGGAGGTCTACAACATCGGGGGCCGCTGCGAGCGCAGCAACCTGGACGTGGTGCGGCGGATCCTGGCGGCCCTGGGAAGGCCGGAGTCCCTCATCACCTTCGTTGCCGACCGGCCCGGCCATGACCTGCGCTATGCCCTGGACGCGGGGAAGGCGGCCGGGGAGCTGGGGTGGCGGCCCGCCACCGGCTTTGACGAGGGGATCGGCCGGACCGTCCGGTGGTATCTGGACCACCGGGGCTGGTGGGAGGACATCCTCTCCGGCCGGTACCGGGAGGAGAATGAGCGCCTGGGCGGGGCGGACGCCCACCGCTGCTGACGGCCTTCCCCGAAAGGGCCGGGGAAGGGCGGAGGGTGCGGGCCCGACGGGGACAAAAGGAGCCGGGAGAGGCATATGCCTCTCCCGGCTCCTTTTTGGGCGGCTCCGGTCCCCCGCGCCGGCCTGGGAGGGAAGGGGCGGCGCCCCGTCAGCGCACGTCCCGGTAGAGCCGGGCGATGCGGCGGACGTCCACCCCCGCCCGGTAGAGGCACCGCAGCCAGAACATCCAGGCCATGGTCCTGAGGGGCCCGCCCTCCCGGTAGCGGCGGCCGGAGGTGAGGATGGTGCCGGGCAGCACATGGAGGGCCGTCCCCCGGCGGCGGAGGGTGCGGGAGAGTTCGTAGTCCTCCATCAAAGGCAGGTCGGGGAAGCCTCCCACCGCCTGGAACAGCGCCCGGGTCAGGAAGATCCCCTGGTCCCCGAAGGCGATGTGCCGCCGGCGGGCCCGGCGGTTGGAGAAATAGGTATTGCAGCCCATGAAGGGGCCGTGGTAGTCAAAGGCGATGTGGAAGCAGCCGAATTCCGCCCCCGCCTCCGCCGCCCGGAGGATCTGGCGGGGGCCGTCGGCGGGCAGGAGGCTGTCGCAGTGGGTGAACCACAGCACCTCCCCGGCGGCCTGGGCGGCGGCGGCGTTCATCTGGGCCGCGCGGCCCTTGGGGCAGGCGACCACCCGGAAGCCCGCCGTTGCGGCGGCCTCCGCCGTGCCGTCGGTGCTGCCGCCGTCGGCGAAGATCACCTCCGGCCCGCCCTCCAGGGCCGCCAGGTTGGCCAGGCAGGGCCCCAGGGCCGCCCGCTCGTTGTATACCGGGATGATGAGGGAGAGCTTCACTGTCCCGCCTCCCTTCCCAGGAAGTCCCGGCGCACATAGGCCTCCAGCAGGCGGGTGAGGAAGCCCTCGGAGAGGTACTGCCCCAGCTTCGCCCGGGTGTCCGGGTTGGTGAGGGGCCGGCCCGGCCGGGCGTACTCCACCGCGGCCATGGCGCACCAGGTCACCCCCCGCAGGCAGGTGACGGTAAGGTACAGGCCCAGCCGCTCCAGGGCCTCCTCCGCCGGGAAGCGGCCCGCCGCCCGGCGGACATACCGCCGGGCGAAATCCCGGATCTCCTCCGGGGTGAGGATCACGTCGGTTTTCCAGAAGGTGGTGGTGGGGGCCAGGAAGTGGCCCAGGTCCTGGGCCGGCTCGGACACCAGGGGCTTCTCCCAGTCCACCAGATAGCTCCTTCCGCCGGGGTTGATGAGGAAATTGTTGGCGTTGAGCTCCGTGTTGACTAGGCAGGCGTACCCGGGGGCCGCCTCCAGGGGCAGGCGGCCCACCTCCTCCGCCAGGGTCTCCAGCAGGCGACACACGCCCCTGTCCGCCGCCGGCCAGGCCAGGTAGTGGGCAAGCATCTCCCGGCACTCCCGGTAGATGCTCTCCGCCGGCCGCTCCGGCCGCAGCAGCGCCGCCTCCGGCGGCACCGGCAGGGCGTGGATGTCCGCCAGGATGGCCGCCGCCTCCTCCATATCCGTCCCGTAGCGCAGGGGCCGGCCCGGCAGGAAGGCCATCACCAGGGTGCCGTAGGGCAGAAGGCCGCGGCTGTCGTCGTAAAAAAGGGGCCGGGGGGTGCGGCCGCTGGGCAGCAGGGCCTCCAGGGCGGCGAACTCATAGGCCACCTGGTGGGGCAGGTGCATCTGGCTGCCGGTGTTCACCCGCAGCACCAGCGCCTCCCCGGTGGCCGGATGGGTGAAGCGGAAATTCAGGTTGTACTCCCCCTGGCCCAGGGGGGAAAGGGGCAGCTCCGTCCCCTCCGGCAGGCCCAGCCGGGCCAGGAAGGGGGCGCTGCGGACGTAGGCGGCGATGGCGTCGGTCATGGGGTGCCTCCGAAATAGCCCGCCAGGAAGCGGGCGGTGTGGGTGTCCCGCCCCGCCAGGGCCTGCCGGAGGGCCAGCAGGTCCTCCGGGGTGTCCACGTCGGAGCAGGGGGGAGCGGGGGCAAAGGACACCCCCGCCTGGGCCAGGGCGGCCCGGGCGGCGTCGTACACGCCGCCGGCGCCGTAGGACTGGCCGGAAAAGAGGGCGGGGCAGGGATGGCGGAGCCCCGCCAGGTAGTAGCCCCCGTCGGGGGTGGGGCCCAGGGTGGCCTCCGCCTGGTCCAGGGCGGCGAAGGCGCCGGAGAGGTGCTCCGCCGTCAGCAGCGGCAGGTCGCTGCCGATGAGAAGGCACTGGCCGTAGCCCAGGGCCAGGACATGGTCCAGGGCGGCGGCCATCCGGGGCCCCAGGCCCTCCCCCTCCTGGGGGAAGAGGGCCCGGGCAAAGGGGAAGAGCTCCGCCAGAAGGTCCCGGCCCTCCGGCGGGGTGTAGGCCACATAGGTGTCCGCCCCGCTGCGGCGGCAGGCCGCCGCCACGTCCCTGAGGAAGGCGGCGTGGAGGGCGGCGCACCCCTCCCCGGAGAGGAGGGGCAGCAGCCGGGTCTTGGTGCGGCCGGGCAGGGGGGCCCGGGTAAAGCAGATCACCGTCCGCCTCATGGCCGCCCCTCCTCCCCGGCGGGGAAGAACACCGCCTGGTCCAGGGAGACGTGGCAGGAGAGGGCGTGGCCCGGGGGCCACGGGGGCCGCTGGGCCAGGGGCAGCTCCACCGCCGTGCCGTCGGCGGCGGCCCAGCGGGTGAGCACGTCCGCCCCCCGGAACCGGCACTCCTCCAGCCGCAGCCCCAGGGGCCCCGGCCGGAAGGGGTCCACGTCCCGGGGCCGCAGCAGCAGGTCGTAGTCCCCCGCCGGCAGGTCCGCCGGGCAGGAGAGGCAGGGAGAGGTGAAGCGGCCGTCCCGGACACGGCCCCGGAGGTAGGCGCAGCCGCCGAAGTAGTCCGCCGCCCGGCGGCTCACCGGCCGGCCGTACACCGTCTCGGGCGTCCCCTGCTGGACGATCCGCCCGTCGAACATCAGGGCCACCTGCCCCGACAGGGACAGGGCCTCCTGCTGGTCGTGGGTCACCAGTACGGTGGTCATGGCGTACTCTCGGTGGAGGTCCAGCACCAGGCGGCGCATATCCTCCCGCAGGTCCTCGTCCAGGGAGGAAAAGGGCTCGTCCAGCAGCAGCAGCCGGGGCTGGGCCGCCAGGGCCCGGGCCAGGGCCACCCGCTGCTGCTGGCCGCCGGAGAGGGCGGCGATATGCCGCCCGCCCAGGCCCCCCAGCTGCACCCGCTCCAGCAGGGCCTCCGCCCGGGCCCCCCGCTGCCGGCGGCCCACGCCCCGGAGGGCCAGGGGGTAGGCCACGTTCTCCGCCGCCGTCAGGTGGGGGAAGAGGCGCATGTCCTGGAACACGATCACCGCGCCCCGCCGGTGGGCGGGGAGGCCGGTGATATCCCGGCCCCCCAGGAGCACCTGCCCCGACCGGGCCGGCAGGATGCCCGCCACCGCCTTGAGAAGGGTGCTCTTGCCGCAGCCCGAGGGGCCCAGCAGGGACAGGAAGCCCCCGTCCGCCACGGTGAGGCTGGCCTCGTGGAGGATGGGCTCCCCCCGGATGGCCACGCTCAGCCGCCGGATGGTCAGTTCCATGTCCCATCGCCTCCCTTCTCTCGCCGGCGGATCAGACATTCAAACAGGAAAAACACCGCCAGGGCCCAGGCGGTGAAGGCCACGGCGTACACCGAGGCCAGGGACCGGTCGCCCCCCTGGATGTAAGGCACCAGCACCAGGGCCAGGGTCCTGACCCGCCCGCCCCCCACGATGAGGGTGGAGAAGTACTGGCTGTAAGAAATGGTGAAGGCCATGCTCATGGAGGAGAGGATCCCCGGCAGGAGCTGGGGCAGGGAGGCGGAGCAGAAGGCCCGCAGGGGCGGCGCGCCCAGCACCGCCGCCTGTTCCTCCAGGCCGCCTCCCACCGCCGCCGTCACGTCCTCCATGATGGCCATGGCATAGGGCGCCGCCGCCACCACATGGACCAGCAGCACCCCCGCCGCGGTGTCCGTCAGGCCCAGCCGCAGCAGGGTCAGATGGATGCCCATGGCGAACACCGTCCCCGGGATCAGCAGGGGCAGAAGGCCGCAGAAGCGGACCAGGCCCTTGCCGGGGATGGGGTAGAGGGCCGCGGCCCGGGCGGTGAGAAGGGCCGCGGCGGTGCTGAGGAGGGCCGTCCCCCCGGCCAGGAGGGTGCTGCTGAGCAGGAGCCGGGGCAGGCTGGCGGAGCCGAAGAACAGCTCCCGGGCCGTCCGCAGGCTCCAGCGCTCCGGCAGCAGCTCCGGCCAGGGCCACCGGCCCGCCAGGCTCCATACCACCAGCACCAGGGCCGGCAGCAGGATGGCCGTCGCCGTCAGGGCCAGCACCAGCCGGGAAAAGGGCCGCCGCCTCATGGCCGGCCTCCTTCCAGCCGCCGCTCCAGCCCCCGGGCCGCCAGGCCCCACAGCCCCGCCATGGCCACGCTCAGCAGCAGGATCACCGAGAACATGGCCATGGCGTAGGGCCGCCGGGTGAGCTCCGGGTCCAGGTAGGCCTGGTAGGCCGCCACCGGCAGGGCCTTGGGCACCGTGGCTCCCAGCAGCAGGGGCAGCTCATAGCCCCCGAAGGCAAAAAGGAAAATGATGAGCCCCGCCTTGGCGATGGCCGGCAGGCTCAAAGGCAGGGTCACGGTGAAGAAGCTCCGCAGGGGGGAGGCCCCCAGGTTCTCCGCCGCCTCCCCCAGGGTGGCGCTGACGGAGACCATCAGGGCCAGGGTGAAGTAGGCCACGAAGGGGATCTCCTTCCACAGGTAGGCCAGCACCACCCCCCAGCCCTGGGGGGTGTAGAGGAGCTGGGGGAAGTCCCCGGCCTCCCCGATAAGGCCCATAGCCCAGGCCAGACGGGCCAGAAGGCCCGTCTGGGAGAAGAGGGTGATGGTGAAGAGGGCCACTACCGCGTGGGGCACCAGGATGGGCAGGCGCACCAGGTACAGCGCCCACCGCCGCCGCCAGGCCGCCAGGGCGGCGCACAGGGCGGTGCCCAGCACCGCCGAGAGCAGGGCGGAGAGGGCGGCGATCCGGAGGCTCACGGACAGGGAGGCCAGGAAGTCCCCGTCGGTGAGGACCGCGGCGAAGTAGGCGATGGTGGGCTCCTCCAGGCCGAAGGCGGGCACCACTCCCAGCCCCTGGGCCACCACATGGGCGCAGGCCGCCAGCACCAGCAGGGTGATGGCGGCCAGGGGCAGCAGCAGCAAAAATCCGGTACTCCGTTTCCGCATGGCCGCCTCAGCTGTTGTACTGGCCCACCACCTGGTCCAGCCAGATCTCCTCGATGACGGGCACCAGCCGCGCGGGCATCTCCGGCAGGCGGCGGCTGAGGAGCTCCTCCTGGGTGAGGACGCCCCGGCCCAGGTCCACCGCGTCGAAGGCGGCGGCCTCCTCCTCGGTGAGCTTGGCGCCGTCCACCACCGGCAGCTCCCGGAGGGTCTCGTACTGGCTCAGCTGCATGGGGACGGAGAGGATGGCGTTGATGACCACCATGGCGCCGGCCTTGTTGGGGGCGTCGAAGGCGATGGCCATGTAGTTGGTGTTGCCGATGGTGCCCCCGTCAAAGACGAAGGTCTCGGTGGTGTCGGTGTAGAGCCCCTGGTCGATGCCGGTGGCCACGGTGAAGGGGGCGTAGCTGACGGACAGGGCCAGCTCCCCGTCGGCGAACATGGCGTCCACCGCGTTGGAGGAGTCGGGGAAGGTGGCTCCCCGGTTCCACAGGTAGGGGTTGAGCGCCCGGAGGTAGTCCAGGGCCGGCTGGATGGCGGCGGCCACCGTGTCATAGTCCGCCTCCATGTCCTGGAACGGCTCCCAGCCGCACAGCTCATAGATGATGTTGCGCACGAAAGCGCTGCCGGTGAAGTCCGGCGGGGCGGGGTAGGTGACCCTGCCGGGGTACTGCCGGCAGAAGTCCAGCAGCTCCTGGGCGGAGGCGGGGGCCTCCGGCGTCACGGCGCTGTCGCGGTAGAGCACCAGCTGGGCCTTGGCGTAGGGGGCCTCGTAGCCCTCGATGGGCATGCAGAAGTCGTTGAGGGTCTCCGGGTCCTCCAGGTCGACGCAGGCCTCCATGTTGGGCAGGCGATGGGTGAAGGGCCCGTAGAGCAGGCCGTTCTCCTTGGCGGAGTAGAAGTTCTCGCCGTTGATCCAGATCATGTCGATGCTGCCGGCGGCGGCACCCGCCTCCTTCTCCCCGGAGAGCTTGGCCAGGATGTCCTCAATGTTCATCCCCACCACCTCCAGGGTGACGCCGTACTCCTCCTTCACATAGTCCGCCACGGCGGAGTTGAGCCAGTTGTTCCGGTTCTCGTCGCCGCCCCAGCCGTAGAAGGTGACGGTGGTGCCCCGGGCGGCGTCCAGGATCTCCTCCCAGGAGGCGTTCTCCAGGTCCAGGGACGTCCCCTGGCCCTTTTCGCCGCAGGCGGTGAGGCCCGCGAGCAGCAGCAGGGCCAGCAGCAGGCCCGTCAGTCGTTTTATCACAGGATGCTCCTCTCTCATACGCGGTCCGGCTCCGGATGGATGGAGGCGGACAGGATGGTGTCGTACATATGGCGGCGGTAGGCCACGGGGTCCAGGATCCGGGGCAGGCGCACCGCCAGGGCGGGGCCGTCCCCCATCAGCTCCCCGTGGGCCAGGGAGGCCGCCGAGGGGGTGATGACGCTCTCCCCCGGGGCGAACAGCTCCGGATGGACCAGCAGGGCCGCCGCCACCGTGTCCCAGTTGACGAAGCCATGGAGCTTCCGCTGCCGGAGGTTCTGCCGGGACCAGCCGGGCAGGGCCTGCCGGAGGAAGGCCGCCGCCGGGGAGGCGCTCTCCGCCAGCCGGGCGGCGCACTCCTCCATGGGGCAGTAGGCGTCCAGGCAGTTCTGGGCGGTGGCCACCGCCACGCGCCGCCCCTGGGACAGCACCGCCAGGGCCGCCTGGGGGTCGCAGGAGAAGTTCAGCTCCGCCATGGGCCGGTCACCCACCACCAGGGGGCCGGTGACCCCGCCCATCAGGGCGAAGGTCCCTACCCGGCCGAAGAAGCCGGGATCCGCCTCCTCCGCCCCCAGCAGGTTGGACAGCGCCCCGGTGGCCAGCACCGCCAGGGCCCCCTCCCGCCGCCGGGCCTCCTCCGTCAGGAAGGCCGCCGCCGGGGAGGCGCGGTCCCCGGGGCCTTCCGCCCCCCGGAGCACCGGGATGTCCTCCCGGCCCCAGGCTTGCAGCAGGCCGCGGGTGTTGCGGTAGACCGCCTCCTGGGTGTCGTTGCCGAAGGCGCAGGTGACCCCCAGCAGCGCCACCTCCGGGCAGCCCAGCAGGTACAGAAGGGTCAGCCCGTCGTCCACGTCCCGGCCGGGCAGGCCCATGGTGTTGTCGCAGTCGTAGATCAGGGGGATCATGGCGCGCTCCTCCTCTCCGGGGCCTTCCGCCCTATGCCGGCGGTGCAGCGCAGCCGCTTGCCCCAGCCCCGGCTGCCCGCCGGGCCGAAGAGGACCTCCAGGACGTGGGCCCCGGCAAGGCCCTCCCCCCGGAAGGCGTCCAGGCAGCCCTCGCAGCAGCTGACCACCGGCGTCCCGGCGGGGAACTCCGCCGTCCTCCGCCGGCGCATGGCGGCGCTGCGGGAGGGGTCCAGGGCCCGCATCATGTGGTAGTTGCCGCAGCAGATCGTGTGGGCCCCGGCGTGCTCCGGCTCCGTCACCTCCGCCCCCGCCAGGGCCAGCAGGGACCGCACCGCCTCCCGCTCCTCCGGGAAGGCCCGGAGGGGGCAGGGGTCGTGGATCACATAGGCGCCGCCGCCTTCCCCGGCCAGGTCCTCCCGCCGGAGGCGGGCCGCCAGCACCGGCCAGATGGGCCGTACCTCCACCGTCCCCAGCGCCCGCAGCTGCACGGCGCAGTTGGGACAGGCGGTGTACACCCGCTTTATCCCCCGCTTGGCCAGCAGGCGGCGCAGCTTCTCCTGCCGCCGGGGGAAGGCCCCCGGGAAGAGCCAGCGGCTGGGCTGGCCGCAGCAGCAGGTGGAAAGGCCCATGGGCTCTTCCCGCTCCAGCACCGCCCGCACCCGCTCCAGCAGCTCCGGCCCCAGGCCCATCAGGGCGCAGCCGGGCCAGAACACCGCCTCGCCCCGGCTCACGCGCATCAGCGGCGGGCTGAAAGAGGCGGCCTGGTGCAGGCGCATGCCCAGGCCGTCGGCTTTATTCATGGGTATCCTCCCCCCCGCGGGATGCCCCGGCCTTTTTGGCCTGGCGGTCGTTGTAGAGCCCCTTGAGGATCATCACCAGGAGGCTCAGGGAGAAGATGCACAGAAGGGCGGTGACGAAGTACTTCACCCCGCCGGTGAGCATGCCGCCCACATAGGAGTAGACGATGGTGGCGGGGAGCTGGCCCACCCCGGTGGCCAGGAAAAAGGCCCCGAAGCCGATGGGGGTCAGCCCGGCGAAGTAGCTCACCGCGTCAAAGGACACGAAGGGCAGCAGCCGGCAGATGAGGATGGTGTTGCGGCCGTACTTCTTGAAATAGCCCTCCACGCTGGCCAGGGCCCCCCGGCCGGCGTACTTCTCCACCGTGTCCCGGCCCAGGGCCCGGGCGATGAAAAAGCACAGCGCCGCCCCCGCCATGGCGCTGGACCAGGAGAGGATGGCCCCCTGCCACCAGCCGAAGATGGCGGCGTTGGAGAAGGTGATGAGAAAGGCGGGCAGCGGCGCCACCACCGAGGAGAACACCATCAGGGCGAAGGAGATCACCGCCGCGTAGGCCCCGTAGGAGCGGATGAATTCCACTACCTTCTCCACGTCCGCCGAGCCCAGTACCGCCGCCGCCTGGTTGACGTAGGCGTTCACCGGCGGCACCGCCAGGTACACTGCGCACAGCAGGATCAGCGCCAGGAGCACATACCATTTGAGATGCTTCTTTTTCATGTCTTTCTCCCTTTTTTCTTGTTTTCGTCCGGAAAGAGCTTCCGGCCCAGCAGCACCGTGGCCCCCAGCAGCAGCCCCAGCAGGGCCAGGGAGCCCCAGAAGGCCGGGGCGGAGGGGTCCAGTGCCTTGTCCCCGATGTTGATAAAGACCACCGTGCCGGGGATGATGCCGATGGCCGAGGCGATGAGGTAGGTCCCCAGGGACATGGGGGTCAGGCCGAAGGCGTAGTTGATGAGGTTATAGGGCACCGCCGGGATCAGCCGCAGCACCACCAGCAGCAGGAAGCCCTCCCGGCCCCCGGCCCGGGCCAGCCGCCGCTGCCAGGCGGGGGAGAGCTTCCCCGCCACCCAGCGCTCCGCCCGCTCCCGGCCCACATGCCGGGACAGCAGGAACATCAGGGCGCAGTTGAGCATGGCCCCGATAAAGGTGTATACGCTGCCGGCCCACAGGCCGAAAAGGAGGCCCCCCGCCAGGGCCAGCACCGCCACCGGGAAAAACACCGCCGGCAGCAGGGTGAAAAGGCCGATGTAGGCCGCCGGGGCCCAGGCCCCGCACCCCGCCAGAAGATCCCGCAGGTCCCGGGGGGACACCCGGGCGCACAGGAGCCAGCACAGCCCCACGGCCGCCAGTACCAGCGCCCCCATCAGGATCCCTTTCCCCTTCACGCATCGGCCCTCCCCGGTTTGTTCATCCTACCCATTATAGGGAAAAAAGGGGGCTTGTGTCAAGGAGAATGCCTATAAATAGATAGAATAGAAATAATCTATATATAAAGTGCCATTCAATTGCTTTTTCGTTTTGACTTATAGGAGGCGTGGTGATACAATACGCCCGACCCTGGGCGAGGGACGCCCGGGGCCGCGGAGCCTGCCTTGGAAGGCGGGCACAGAAGAAAACGAGAAGGAATATTGGAGGTAACACCATGAAGAAGCTGCTTGCGATCCTGCTGGCGATGCTGATGGTCATTCCCATGGCCGCCTGCGGCGCCAACAACAACGGCGGGGATTCCGCCGGGGGCGGGGAGACCGCCGATGTGGAAATGAAGTACATGACCGTGGACGAGCTCAACGACGTGCTGGGCAGCGACGGGTATGTGGTCCTGGACGTGCGGAAGGCCGCCGACTATGAGACCTCCCACATCCCCGGCGCCGTGTCCGCTGACATGGACGCCGCCGTCAACGGCGACACCGCCGCCGGCGAGGAGACCATGACCGCCGCTTCCGAGGGCCTGGACGACACCCTGGTCCTGGTCTGCTACTCCGGCAAGAAGTACGCCCAGGCCAGCACCAACGCCCTGTCCGCCATTGGCTACGACATGAGCAAGGTGGTCACCCTGGAGGGCGGCTTCACCGCCTGGACCGAGACCTATCCCGACAACGTGGAGCCCTGAGCAAACGCCTGAAGGAGGGCGTCCGGCTGTGCCGGACGCCCTCCTTTTTTATGCCCGGGCGCGGATCACACGCCGGGGAGGATGGTATCGGAAACGACGCCGTCCGGCAGGACGGGGACGGCGTCGCAGGCGGTGCAGATATCCTCGGCGGAGGCGCCGCCGCAGTTGACGAAGGCCTCGCCCACGGTGGCCTCGGCGCCGAACTCCACCGGCACGGACACGCAGATGTCCTGGCTGATGGTGAACACGCAGGCGCCGCTGCGGACGCCTTCGCAGGTCACCCGGCCGGGGGTGACCACCGGGGAGCCGCAGCACTTGGTGCTGGTGGCTCCGGCCTGGGCGAAGGGGGTCACCGTCACGGGGACGCAGACGGAGGCGGACTGATAGCCTACCGCGGGGCAGGTCTGGATGGCGTTTTCAGAAATGATGTTGTCAATCTGTGCAATAACTCCTTTCCCACAAGGGGTACGCCTATTGTATGCGGCCCCCGGGGGAAAGGTGACGGCCGGGCGGAGGCAAGCCTCCCGGGAAAAAGTTTTCCGCCGGGTTGCACGGCGGAGGGCAACTTTCCCGCCGCCCCCGACAGGGGTAAGAGCGGGTGCCCGGCGGGGCAAAGGAGAGGAAACGGCATGGAAGTGACCATCGGGACGGATACGGTGATCCGGGCGGCGTCGCTGCTGGCGGCCCTGGGGGCCCTGGGGGGCGTGGTGGTGTGGTGCATCCGGTTCGTGGAACGGCAGAGGCACCAGGACCGGGAGATCGCCGCCATCCGCCGGGAGCAGACCCTGATCTGCTACGGCGTGCTGGCCTGCCTGAAGGGGCTGAAGGAGCAGGGCTGCAACGGGCCTGTGTCGGCGGCCCTGGACAAGCTGGAAAAGCACCTCAACCAGGCCGCCCACGAGGGGGAGGAGAAATGATCCGGCGGCTCAAACGGCGCTGGCGGGCGCTGCGCGGGGAGCTGGCCGCCATCCCCCATCTGTTCGCCAAGGCCATGGTCCTCCACTGCGTGTTCTGGGGCACCGCCGCCAGCTTCTATGCCCTGCGGATCCTCTCCCGCACCGGCCATGACGCCACCGGCCTGCTGGCGGTGATCCTGGGCTTTTTCGGCGGGGAGCTGCTGCTGCTGTGCCTGAAAAAGGTCCTGGCGGAGCCCCGGGATACCGCCGGCCCCTCTGACGCATCGCCTCGGGATACAGCAAAATAAGGAGAGAACAGTATGGAACAGCTGAAAAGACGGGCAGCCAATCTGCTGTCGGTCAAGAGCCTGGTGACCCTGGCGCTGACAGTGGTGTTCGCGGTCCTGGCCCTGGAGGGAACGGTGTCCGGCCAGGATTTCCTCACCATCTTCCTCATCGTGGTGTCCTTCTACTTCGGCACCCAGAGCCAGAAGCTCCAGGACACCCTGGACGGCGGCGATGACGGGCGCTGAAACGGCGGCCCTGGCCGCAAAGGAGCTGGGAGTCGCGGAATCGCCTCCCGGCAGCAACCAGGTGAAGTACAACACCTGGTATTACGGCCGGGCGGTGTCCGGGGGGAGCTACCCCTGGTGTGTGGTGTTCGTCCAGTGGGTATTCAACCGGGCGGGGGTGCCCCTTCCCGCCCGCACCGCCAGCTGCGGGGCCCTGATGCGGGCCGCCCAGGCGGCGGGCCAGTGGGTGACGGAGGGCTACCGGCCCGGGGACGTGGTGATCTACGACTTCCCCGGCGGGGCCGCCACGGACCACTGCGGCATCGTGGAGCAAGCCGGGGCCGGTACGGTCACCGCCATCGAGGGCAACACCGGCGCGGGAAGCGACGCCGACGGCGGCCAGGTCCAGCGCCGGACGCGGCCCCTTTCCTGTGTGGTGGGGGCAGTGCGGGCGGCATTTGAGGAGGAGGAAGAGGACATGGAGCGATTCAACACGGTACAGGCGTGCCCCGGCTGGGCCCGGCCCACGGTGGCAAAGCTGGTGGCCCTGGGCTACCTGGGCGGAAGCGGGGAGCGGGATGAGGCGGGGGAGCCCGCCGACCTGGACCTCAGCCGGGATATGCTGCGGCTGCTGGTGATCCAGGACCGGGCGGGCTGCTTCGGCGGCTGACGTCCCCACGAAAAAAGATCCCCCGAAGCGGATTGCTTCGGGGGATCTTTTCTGTACGGGACCGCCTCGCCCGCCCCGGCGCCTGCCGGGGACCCGGGGCGGCTTCCGCCGGCGGGGGATCAGATCTGGACGATCCAGCCCATGTCGTCAGGCACCACGCCGGTCTGCATGCCGTAGATGGTGTCGTAGAGCTTCTGGCTCACAGGGCCCACGCCGCCGCCGTGGATGACGATGTCCTCGCCCTTGTAGCGCAGGTAGCCGATGGGGGAGATGACGCAGGCGGTACCGGTGGCCCAGGCCTCCTGGAGGGTGCCGTCCTTGCTGGCGGCCTCGATGTCGTCGATGGAGAGCTTGCGCTCGGACACCTTGTAGCCCCACTTCTTCAGGAGAGTAATGGTGGAGTCACGGGTGACGCCGGGAAGGATGGAGCCGCCCAGGGGGGCGGTGATGATCTCGTCGTTGATCATGAAGAAGGCGTTGGAGGTGCCCACCTCCTCCACATACTTGTGATCCCGGGCATCCAGCCACAGCACTTCCTTGCAGCCGGCCTCCAGAGCCTTCTTGGTGGCACGCATGCCGCCGGCGTAGTTGCCGCCCACCTTGGCGAAGCCGGTGCCGCCCACGGCGGCGCGGATGTACTCATCCTCCACATAGATGTGGCTGCCGGTGAGGCCGCCCCGGTTGATGTCGTAGTAGGCGCCCACGGCGCAGAGGATGATGATGAAGTGGTAGTGCTCCGCAGGCTCCACGGAGAAGCTCACCTCGTCGGAGATGATGTAGGGGCGGATGTAGAGGGCGGTGCCGGGGGCGGTGGGGATCCAGTCCGCGTCGGCCTTGACGGTGGCCTTCACCGCCTCGATGAACAGCTCCTCATCCATGAAGGGGATGCACATACGCTCGTTGGTGCGGTTGAGGCGCTTGGCGTTCATGTCGGGACGGAAGAGGTTGATCTTGCCGTCGGGGGTGCGGTAGGCCTTCATGCCCTCGAACATCATCTGGGCGTAGTGGAGGACGCAGCTGGCGGGATCCAGGCTGATGGGGCCGTAGGGGACGATCTTGCCGTCGTGCCAGCCCTGGCCCTCGTCGTAGTCCATGATGAACATGTGGTCGGTGAAGTACTTGCCGAAGCCCAGGTTGCTCTGATCCGGCTTGGGCTTGGGATGGGTGGTGCGGGTCACAGGAAATGTGTAGGACATGGTAATCATCCTTCCTCTCGTATGTTTCCCATCTTTTTCTTGGAAGAAAAAGAGGCAAAAAGAACTTTTGGCGCAAAGCTGCGCTTTGCTGATGGGATCATGCCGGATACTCCCCGCGCGAAACGGAGTTTCGCGCAAAAAGTGTTTCTTTTGGTTCTTTTCTTTATTCATAAAGAAAAGAACGGCCCCTCGTGTCGTTGTTACTCCATGCAGTAGAGGTCGGGCCTGCGGTCGCGGAAGACGTTGATGGACTCCCGGATGCCCTGGATGACGGAGAAGTCCAGCTGGGCGGAGATGATCTCCTCAGCCTCCCCGGCCTGGGCCAGGTACTCGCCCCAGGGGTCGATGATGGCGCTGTGGCCGGCGCAGGCGGTGTCGGCGGCGGCACTGTTGCAGAGGGCCAGGAAGGTCTGGTTCTCGATGGCCCGGGCCCGGGCCAGAGTGTCCAGGTGCATGGCCCGCTTGGCAGGCCACTGGCTCACCACGAACAGCAGGTCCACCCCCTGGACGGTAAGGCTCCGGATCAGCTCCGGGAACCGGATATCGTAGCAGATGATAAGGCCGCAGGGGATGCCCTCCAGAGTGAAGCGGCAGGTGCGGCTGCCCAGGCGGAAAAAGTTGTGCTCCCCGGAGGGGGTGAAGAGGTGGGTCTTGTCGTACTCGGCAATGACCTGACCGGAGCGGTCAAAGACATAGGCGGTGTTGTAGTAGCCGTCGGCGCGATGATTGGCCACGCTGCCCGCCACGATGTTGATGTGCAGCTCCTTTGCCAGGGAGGAGCAGAGGGCCTTGACGGCCTTGCCGTCCTGGTCGGCGCAGGGGGCCAGGTCCTGGGGGAAGAACCCGGTGTTCCAGGTTTCCGGCAGCACCACCGTGTCCGGGTGGTCCCGCTCCACGGCCTTGCGGATCATAGCTTCGGCGTGGGCAAAGTTATAGGCCGGATCCCCCAGCTTCATGTCCAGCTGGACGCAGCTGACGCGCATCTTCTCAGCCTTCATAGTCGCGGCCGGCCTCCAGGGCCTTCATGTTCAGCTCCACCAGCGCCGCCTTCTTGGCGGGCACCAGCTTCTGGACGGTGACGTCGGTGCCGTTGAAGCTCAGCTCCGGGTTGTGCTGGAGGACATGGCCCATCATGACCATGTTGGCCAGGGTGGGGACCCCGGCGTCGTTGGCCATCTGAGTGGCGGGGATGTAGTAGACCTCCACGTCGGTGCGCTGCACCTTCTCGGCGATGAGGGTGGAGTCCACATAAATCTGGCCGCCGGGGACCACGTCGTTGACGTACTTCTGGAGGGAGGGCAGGTTCATGGCGATGAGGACGTCGGGATTGGTGACGATGGGGGAGCCCACGGGATCGTCGGAGAGGATCACGTTGCAGTTGGCGGTGCCGCCCCGCATCTCCGGGCCGTAGGAGGGGAGCCAGGACACCTGGAGATCCTCCAGAAGGCCCTTGTAGGCCAGGAACTTGCCGGCAAACAGGATGCCCTGTCCGCCAAAGCCCGCGATCAGGATCTGGGTGGTTTTCATCTTACTTGCCCTCCTTTTCCGCGCTTCTGTCCTTGTAGACGCCCAAGGGGTAGTAGGGCAGCATATCGCTCTCCACCCAGCTCAGGGCCTGCTGGGGGGTCGTGCCCCAGTTGGTGGGGCAGGCGGAGACCACTTCCACCAGGGAGAAGCCCTTGCCGTCGATCTGGTTCTGGAAGGCCTTCTTGATGGCCTTGCCGGCGGCCTTCACGTTCTTGACGTTGTTGACCGCCACCCGGGCGATGTACTCGGGGCCGTCCTGGGTGCTGAGCAGTTCGCAGACCTTGATGGGCCAGCCGCACAGCTTCACGTCACGGCCGTAGGGGGAGGTCTGGGTCACCTGGCCGGGGAGGCTGGTGGGGGCCATCTGGCCGCCGGTCATGCCGTAAATGGCGTTGTTGACGAAGATGATGGTGATATTCTCGTTGCGGGCGGCAGCGTGGACGGTCTCCGCCATACCGATGGAGGCAAGGTCGCCGTCGCCCTGGTAAGTAAAGACGATGTTGTCCGGGCGGCAGCGCTTGATGCCGGTGGCGGTGGCGGGGGCCCGGCCGTGGGCCGCCTCGATCATGTCGCAGGTGAAGTAGTCATAGGCCATCACCGCGCAGCCAACGGGGGCCACGCCGATGGTCCGGCCCTCGATGCCCAGCTCGTCGATGGCCTCGGCCACCAGGCGGTGGATGATGCCATGGGGGCAGCCGGGGCAGTAGTGCAGTACGGCGTCGGTGAGCGCCTTGGGTTTCTCAAATACGATTGCCATCTTAGTTCTCTCCTTTCGCCGCCTTGCGGATACTGGCCAGCACCTGGTCGGGGCTGGGGATCATGCCGCCCACCCGGTTGCACAGGGACACGGGGCGGCGGCAGCCGGTGGCCAGCTGGATGTCCTCCACCATCTGGCCCATGCTCAGCTCCACGGACAGGAAGCTCTTCACCTGGTCCGCGGCCTCGCTGAGGGCCTTCTTGGGGAAGGGCCAGAGGGTGATGGGCCGGATGAGACCGGCCTTGATGCCCTCGGCCCGGGCGGCCACCACGGCGTTCTTGGCCACACGGGAGGCGATGCCGAAGGCCACCACGCAGACCTCGGCGTCGTCCATCATATAGCTCTCGTGGAGGGCCTCGTTCTCCTCCACGGCGCGGTACTTCTCGTAGCGCTCGAAGTTCTTCTTCTCCAGCACGTCGGGCTGGAGGTAGAGGGAGTTGACGATGTTGTGCCTGCGCTGGCACTGGGTGCCGGTGAGGGCCCAGGGCTTGTCGTAGTGCTCGATCTCCACATCCTCAAAGGAGATGGGCTCCATCATCTGGCCGATGGTGCCGTCGGCCAGGATCATGGCGATCATGCTGTACTTGTCCGCCAGGTTGAAGCCCTTGACGGTGAGGCTGGCCATCTCCTGGACGGAGGCGGGGGCCAGGACGATCATGTGGTAGTCGCCGTGTCCGCCGCCACGGGTGGCCTGGAAATAGTCGCTCTGGCTGGGCTGGATGCCGCCCAGGCCCGGGCCGCCCCGCTGGACGTTCACCACAAAGGCGGGCACGTCGCTGCCGGCGATGTAGCTCAGGCCCTCGCCCATGAGGGAGATGCCGGGGCTGGAGGAGGAGGTCATCACCCGCATGCCCGCGGCGGCGGCGCCGTAGACCATGTTGATGGAGGCGATCTCGCTCTCCGCCTGGAGGAAGACGCCGTCGATCTTGGGCATCCGCTTGGCCATATAGGCGGCCACCTCCGTCTGGGGGGTGATGGGATACCCGAAATAGTGGCGGCAGCCGGAGCGGATCGCCGCTTCGGCGATGGCCTCGTTGCCCTTCATCAGTACTCTTTCTGCCATAGCTCTGCCTCCTTACTTCTCCACGGTGATGATGCAGTCCGGGCACATGGTGGCGCAGAAGGCGCAGCCGATGCACTGGGACTGGTCGGTCATCTCCGCGGGGGAATAGCCTTTTTTGTTGATCTTGTCCTTGGCAATGGCCAGGATGTGCTTGGGGCAGGCCTCCACGCACAGTCCGCAGCCCTTGCAGAGGTCCGTCTTGAACGTTACTTTTGCCATGGTGGCTCCTCCTTTATTTGCTGCCATATGAAATCGCGGGGTCACGCTAGGGGACTATGCCGCGCTCCGCCGGAAGGCGGGGGCGGTCAGCCGAACAGAGGCCGGGCCCTGGGAGGCCCCTTCTGCTCGGGCAGGTCAAAGTATTTTGCCTGGAGCGTCATGGGGAGAAGGTTCTCCACCCTCCCCTGAAGCGCCTTCGCCACATGCTCCTCGGCGGTGGTCATCCAGAGGGGCAGGCCGCTGAGGCGGGAGAGCTCCGCCATGTAGCCCGCCGCCGCCAGCACGTGCTCCGCCGTGGTCTCGTGGGCCAGGTTGGCGTTGTTGACGATGGCGGTGAAGGGAAGGCCCCCTGCCGCCTCGATCTCCCGCATCACCTCCAGGGCCTCCTCCGGCGTCCGGGTCAGGGGCCGGTAGGGGTTGGCCACGAAGGCCATCTGGAAGTCGTTTTCCTCCCGGAGGAAGGGGGCGTAGCGGCCCAGGGCGTAGGCCCCCCGGTCGTCGCCGCCGATGTCCATAACCGCATAGAGGGTTTTATCCTCCACCAGGCGGTAGGCCTCCGCTGGCAGGGCGGGAAGGTCTACGTTGGAGTTGGCGAACTGGGGGGAAATGAGCTCCACCCCCGCCTGGGCCAGCTCCCTGGCGCTGTCCTTGGTGCGGAAATAGGGGTTGACGATGTCCAGGTCGGCGATGGCCGTCCGCTTGCCCAGCTTTTGCAGGTACAGGGCGAAGTTGACGGCGATATTGGTCTTGCCGGAGCCGTAGTGCCCGGCAAAGAGGGTCACGCGCTTGATATCCATAGGCTTCTCCTTTGCCGGCGGCCGCCGGCGGGGTTTTGCCGCCGGTCCCGGCGGCGGGGGGGTGGTCAGAGGAGGGTCCCTCTGAATGTCCTTTTTCAGCCCTCCGGGCTGTTTAGGGGTATTCCGCGCTCCGGCGCGGGTTACTTTGCCCTCGGCGGCAAAGTAACCAAAACGCCGCCGGGGAGACCCCCGGACCCCCTTTTTTGTCCAATCAGACACCTGCAAGGGAGCGCCCGGTTGCCACCGAACGTCTGCAAGGCCTTCGGCTTCCTCGTAATCGGTGCGGTGGGTATCCCTCTTCGGCTGTCGCCCCTCGTGCTGAGAGGCGTTTCTTTTTTGCTGACGGGAGCCGAAGCGTCTCCCAAAGAAGCAGGCAGCTCAACACAGAAAATAGATGAATCTATCCCTTTAACAGGGCCAA
The DNA here is from genome assembly GCA_944387785.1 of uncultured Oscillospiraceae bacterium. Lineage (GTDB taxonomy): Bacteria > Bacillota > Clostridia > Oscillospirales > Oscillospiraceae > Pelethomonas. Next base: position 25,888 of record CALXGG010000016.1, read on the forward strand.
CGGCCGAAGCATCGACGAGAAGCCCGCCCCAGATCGGATCCCCGAAGGATTTTCTGATTCAGTGGCTGCGCACCCGCAAAGCCTGATGCAGGCCGATTGGAAGACGGGGACCGGGGTGTCCCCGGCGCGCTTTTGCCTACTTTTCCCGCGCCGGAAAAGTAGGCCGCCGGAGGCCGGCCCGCGCCGGGGCGCGGAACACCCCTGAAATCCGGTTTTACGCATTTTGTGCGTATAAAAAGTCACCCGGGGTGCGGGGGCGGAGCCCCCGGCGATCAGCACCAGGTTTGGGGCCGGGCAGGCCCCAAAATGATCACAGCTTGCTGCGAATGATCTTCCCGCTGGTGGTCTTGGGCAGCTCGTCCCGGAACACCACCACCCGGGGGTACTTATAGGGAGCGGTATGCTCCTTGACGTAGTTCTGGATCTCCTTCTTGAGTTCCTCGGTGCCCTCGGTGCCCTGGGTGAGGACGATGGAGGCCTTCACCACCTGGCCCCGGACCGGATCCGGGGCGGCGGACACGCCGCACTCCAGCACATAGGGCAGCTCCATGATGACGCTTTCGATCTCGAAGGGCCCGATGCGGTAGCCGCTGGACTTGATGAGGTCGTCCACCCGGCCCACATACCAGAAGTAGCC
>CALXGG010000017.1 GCA_944387785.1 uncultured Oscillospiraceae bacterium
GGCGCCCGGGGCATCCTCATCAACGTCACCGGCTCCATGGATATCGGCCTGGAGGAAGTGGAGCAGGCCGCGTCCCTGGTCCAGGCCGCCGTACATCCCGACGCCGTCACCATCTTCGGCGCCACCTTTGACGACAGCCTGGACGACGAGATCCGGGTCACCGTCATCGCCACCGGCTTCGACGAGGGCAACAAGAAGGAAGAGGAGAAGGGCGGCGCTTCCGCCGCCTCCGCCGCCGAGGGCGGCGCCAAGAGCCTCTTTGAGAGCACCGTCCTGAGCATGGGCGAGGGCGGCGAGGAGAAGAAGGAGCCGGAGGACGACCCCTTCAACGACATCCTCAAGATTTTTGAGCGGTGATCCGCCGGCGGCATTCCCGCCGCGCCCCCTGTTCTGAAAAAAAAGACAAACACCACAGACTTTGGTCTGTGGTGTTTCTTTTTCTGCACAGAAACCGGCCTGTTTCCGGCATTTTCCCTGCCAATCCCCCCTGATTTTAGAAGAAAAGCGCCCGATTATTTTTGCCCTTGCGGCGCAAAGTAATCCTGCTGCCGGCAAACGGCGGCGGTAAAATTTTGGAAAGGGGTGGTGAAATGGATGATTGGACAGAAAAGGAGCCCGGGCCGGGGCCGCGCTTTTTTCCTCAGTAGCCTGCTGTGCGCGGCGGCGCTGCTGGGGCTTCAGGCGCCGGCCCGGGCGGCGGACGGCGGCCGCACCCTGGTACCGGTGGGGCACACCATCGGCATCAAGCTGTTTTCAGAGGGCGTGGTCGTGGTAGGCCTGGCGGAGGTGGAGAGCGGCGACGGCACCGCCGCGCCGGGCGCGGCCTGCGGTCTGAAGGTAGGCGACGTCATCGAGGAGGCCAACGGCAGCGCGGTGGAGAGCAGCGAGCAGTTCGCGGCTATGCTCCAGTGCGGGGGCACGGTGGAGCTGGGCGTGAGCCGGGACGGGGCGGACCTGATCCTGGCGGCAGAGCCGGCGCTGGGGCCCGACGGCACCTACCGTCTGGGGGCCTGGATCCGGGACAGCATGGCGGGCATCGGCACGGTGACCTTCTATGACCCGGAGACCGGGGCCTTCGGCGCCCTGGGCCACGGCATCACCGACAGCGACACCGGGCTTTTGATGCCGCTGGGCGACGGCGCGGTGATGGACGCGGAGGTAAAGGCGGTGAAGGTGGGCCGGTCCGGGGAGCCGGGTGAGCTGCGGGGCAGCTTCAACCTGGCCGAGGACATGGGCGCCCTCTGGGCCAACACGGAGCAGGGGATATTCGGCATAATGGAGACCTGTGACTTTGCGGCGGGGGCGGCGGTACCGGTGGCGGAGCCGGGTCAGGCCCACGCGGGGCCGGCGGTGATCCTGTCAAATATTTCCGGCGATGAGGTGGAGGCCTTTGACGTGGAGCTGGTGCGGGTAGTGGAAGGCACCGGGACGCAGAACCTGCTGCTCCGGGTGGCGGATGAAGGGCTGATCGCCCGCACCGGCGGTATCGTTCAGGGCATGAGCGGCAGCCCCATCCTTCAGGACGGGCGTCTCATCGGCGCGGTGACCCATGTCATGATCGACGATCCCACAAAAGGGTACGGCATTTTGATCGAAAATATGCTGGAACAGGCGGAAAAAGCGGCGGCGGACCTGGGCTGAGGGCCCGCCGGAGCGCAAAAGACGCGCGGGGGGACGCAGAAAGGCGGGGACGCCCTTTTAAAAGGGTGTCCCCGCCGTGCTTTCTTGTCGGGATGCGCTGCAAATTGGAGCGGCATGGCCGCCGGGAGGTCACCGGTCCGCCCAGCCCCGGGCCGCGCCGGAGAGGGAGGCGGCGAGCCGGGAGAAGCGGCGGTAGAAGATCCCCTGGATGATCAGCAGCAGTCCGCCGTAGAGGAGCAGCAGGAAAATGAGCTTTGGGACCCGGGCGCTGAGAAGGGCCAGAGGCGTACCGAGGCCGCCGGCGGTGTAGCAGTAGTCCCAGCCGTAGAGCCGGTTGAGCAGGAGGCTCACTGCCACCAGCACCATCACCGGCAGAAAGCAGAGAAAGCGGTCCCGGGGCTGAGGGCGGTAACAGCCGCTGGCCCACATCCCCGCAGGCACCAGGATCATCAGCATGTGGTAGAGGAGGCTGCGCAGGGGGACGAAGCTGAGGAAGGGGTAGCGGCTGAGATACACGTTAAAGACCAGGCCGAACACGCCGCACAGCAGCACGACGGTGCACAGGGCGGCCATGGCGGTCTGCCGCAGGAGGCCCGGTCGGGAGAAGGCAGCCAGGGGGAGCAGGAGCCAGAACAGGGAGCACAGGTACAGCGGCAGGGTGGTGGCGGGGTCAATGGCTCCGAAGGAGCGGATCTCCCAGACCCAGTAGACGGGGTCGAACAGCAGTGCCAGAAGGGCGCAGCCCTTGAGCCAGCGGGCCGCGGCGGCCTGGTCCAGACGACGGGCGCCGCGGCATACGACAGGGACCAGCGCGGCGGTGGCAGCCAGCACCAGCAGATGGGGGAGCCGGAACATACGGGGGTACCTCCTTTTTGACGTTGACGCCCGGTGGCGGGCGGTGTGTGCTTACAGAGCCAGTATAGCCTGGGAAAGCGGTTACATTCCGTCGGATTTCCCTTAAGTTTTGTAAAGAAAGGCGGGTTTGGGGGCCCGCCGGGGTTTGACGGCGGGGCGGATCCCCTTTATAATAGATGTAACAAAAAGGCCCGGCGGAGCCGGGCGGAGGGAGGGTGCGCCATGGAACCGGTCATTTTGATCGCCGAGGACGACGCGGACATTCGCAGGCTGCTGCGGCTGTATCTGGAGGGGGAGGGCTTCCGGGTGCTGGAGGCGGACAACGGGGCCTCGGCCCTGGCCCTGGCCCGGGAGCGGACACCGGATATGGCCATTTTGGATGTGATGATGCCGGAGATGAACGGCTTTGAGCTGACCCGGGCCCTCCGGCGGTACAGCAACGTGCCCATCCTGATCCTCTCCGCCCGGAGCCAGGACAACGACAAGATCCTGGGGCTGAACCTGGGGGCGGACGACTACATCGCCAAGCCCTTCAACCCGGTGGAAATCGTGGCCCGGGTGAAAGCCCAGCTGCGCCGGGCGGCCCGGACCGGCAGCGACGTGCTGAAGGTAGGGGAGCTGACCCTGGATACCGCCAGCTTCCAGCTGACCAAGGGGGACCGGCAGATCCTGCTGACCCCCATGGAGTATAAGATCCTGGCCATCCTCATGCGCTCCCCGGGCCGGATCTTCACCAAGGTGCAGCTCTACGAGGGGGCGGTGGGCAGCTATTTTGAGAGCGACGACAACACCATGATGGTCCACATCTCCAAGCTGCGGGAAAAGATCGAGGACGACCCCAAGACGCCCCGACACATCATTACTGTGAGAGGACTGGGCTACAAGCTTGAAAAGTAAGAAGCTCTCCGGCAGCCTGTTCGGGCTGCTGGCCAGGAATTACCTGCTCTTCACTCTGACGTTGCTGCTGATCGCGGCGGCAGTGTTCGTCCTGTGGAGCTGGCGGCTGTCGGGGCTGCTCCGGCCGGTGGACTGGGAGGGCCTTCTCCGGGAGGAGGGGCTGTACCGGGGGGAGTATGAGAGCCTGGCCCACTATGTCGGCGGCGGGGACGGGGAATTTGCCGTGTGCAATGGGGACGGCGTGGTGGTCTACGCCACCGGGTCGGGCTTCGACCCGTTGTATACGGACGGCGAGCTGGCCTGCCTGCCGCGCTACGGCAGCACGGTCAGCGTGGATGCCTTTGAGTCCTCGGGGGAGGACGGCGCCCCCCGCTACCTGCTCATCCGCCACCGCTTTGGGGTGGAGGGGGAGACCAGGGCTCTGGACATCATGGCCCTGGACGGGGACTATCGGGTGGTGTTCGGCGGCTTTGAGGACGGCAGGACGTCCTATACGGCCCGGGAGTACAGCTTCCTCTCCGGCGGCCCCGGCGGCTCGTTTTACTGCGTCCCCTTCCGCTCCGCGGACGGGGAGGAGATGACGCTGCTGCTCCGGGAGGGCCTTACCAGCGAGGCGGACTACACCCGGCGCTACCGGGAGGCCTGGCAGGTATGGCTGGTATTCCTGCCGCTGTACCTGGCGGCGGCGGGGCTGTTCATCTGGTGGCTGGGCCGGAAGATCGGCCGGCCCCTCCGGCGGCTCAACGACGCGGTGGTGTCCCAGTCCGAGGGAAAGACGGTCCGGGTGGGGGACTGCGGCGGCACCCGGGAGATCCGCCGGATCGGGGAGAGCTTCGACCGCTTTTCCGACCGCCTGGCGGAGAGCGAGCGGGAGCGGCGGCGGCTGGACCAGGGCCGGCAGAAGCTCATCGCCGACATTTCCCACGACCTCAAAACCCCCATCACGGTGATCGCCGGCTATATCGACGCCATCTGCGACGGCAAGGTGCCGCCGGAGGAGCAGCAGCGCTACCTCCTGGCCATCCGGGGGAAGGCGGAGGCCCTGACGGAGCTGGTGAACGCCTTCCATGAGTACAGCAAGGTGGAGCACCCGGAATTCGTGATCTATCCCCGGCGGACGGACCTGTGCGAGTTCTCCCGGGAGTACCTGGCGGGGAAGTACGAGGAGATCGACCTGGCGGGCTTCTCCCTGGAGATCGCCATTCCCGAGCGGCCCATCTGGTGCCTGTTGGACGAGCTGCAGTTCCGCCGGGTGCTGGACAACCTGGTGGCCAACGCCCTGCGGCACAACCGGCTGGGCACGGTGCTGTTTTTCGACCTGGAGGCCCGGGGGGAGCGGGCGGTCCTCCGGGTGGCGGACAACGGCCGGGGGATCCCCCCGGAGCGGGCCAAGCGGATCTTCGAGCCCTTCACGGTGGGCAGCGACGCCCGCTCCGGCAAGGGCAGCGGCCTGGGCCTGGCCATCACCCGGCGGATCGTGGAGCTCCACGGCGGGGCCGTGGCCCTCACGCCGGAGCCGCCTCCGGGCCGCAGCACGGAGTTCGTGGTGACGCTGCCCCTGGCGCCGCCGCCCTCTCCCCCGGAGGGGCAGGCCGGATAAGTTTATAAGATATGATCGTGGCGGGAGGCCCGGATCGGATCCGATCCGGGCCTCCTTTTGCCGTTTTCTTTAGAGATCTTAATGGTGGGCACAGGGGGAATAAAGAAAGGGCCGGTATGATAGCCGTCAGAAAGGGGGCGGAAGCTATGAAGGATCCGCGGGGCCGTCCGGTCATCGAAGTCAGGAATATCCGGAAGGAGTATCCCATCGGGGACGAGACGGTGGTGGCCCTCAAGCGCATCAACCTGAATGTGATGCGGGGGGAGCTGTGCTGTATTTTCGGTACCTCCGGCTCAGGGAAAAGCACGCTGCTCAACCAGCTGGCAGGGATGGAGAAGCCCACCCGGGGGGAGGTCCTCATCGGGGGCGTGCCCATTTCCCGGCTCAGTGAGCAGCAGCTGGCGGCCTTCCGGCAGCGGCACCTGGGCTTTGTATTCCAGTCCTATAACCTGCTGCCCAACCTGACAGCCACGGAGAACGTGGCGCTGCCGCTGCTGTTCCGGGGGATCCCCCGGGCGGAGCGGGAGGCGGCGGCCCGGAAGCTCCTCTGCCGGGTGGGGCTCTCCCACCGGCTGGACCATTTTCCCCGGCAGATGTCCGGCGGCCAGCAGCAGCGGGCGGGGATCGCCCGGGCCTTTATTGCCCGGCCGGACGTGGTCTTTGCCGACGAGCCCACGGGGAACCTGGACTCCAAGACCACGGTGGAGATCATGGAGATGATCTGCACCTTTGCCCGGGACTACCATCAGACCATTATCCTGGTGACCCACGATCCGGAGATGGCCGCCTACGCGGACCGGATCGTTACCCTGATCGACGGGGAGATCGTCAGCAACCAAGTGAACAAAAAGGAGCGTGTGTGGCATGAAGCGTAATATGATACAGCGGGCGGCAGCCCTGCTGGTGATGATGCTGGTCCTGGCGGCGGCCTTTCCCGCCGCCGCCCGGGCGGAGGGGAGCACCCTGCTCGTCACCGGCTACACGGTGACGGACGCCTACGGCTTTCCCCTGGTCAGCGTGGCCAAGGGGGCCTCCGTCAATATCACAGTGTCCCTCCGGGATATCGGCGGCACGGAGGCCGGCCAGCTGGACGCGGTGAAGCTGGACGACAGCTTTACCGGCGGGAGCCTGTCGGTAGCCAGGACCTCGGCGGAGGGGATGCCCCTCACCTATGAGGTGCGGCTCACCAATCTTCAGTACAAGGGCGTGGGCCAGGGCCTCAAGCTCCAGGTCGGCACGGCGGGGAGCCCGGAGTCCTACCAGGCGGTGGATCTGACCATCACCGAGGCGGTGGTGTTCGAGGCCCCCCAGCCCCAGCAGCCCCCGGCGCCGGAGCCCGCCCCCGCCCCCATGGTGCTGGTGTCCCGCAGCGACCTGCCCTTCCCCCTGGCGGCGGGGCAGGAGACGGAGGTGGCGGTCACCTTCCGGAACCTGGGCAGCGTGCCCCTCACCTCGGTGGTGGCGGCCTTCACTCCCGCCGACGGCCTGGCCATCGTGGGCGGCGCCGCCGCCTTCCCCCTGCAGGATATCCCCGCCGGAAGGGAGGGCAGCGTCCGGCTGCGCCTGAGCGCGGCGAAGAACGTGTCCGGCGCCAGCCTGTCCCTGGGGGCAGACCTGAAGTTCAATTACTTTAATAACGTGGCCCTGGCCCAGGGCAGCGTCTCCGACCGGGTGACCATCCCGGTACAGCCCCGGGAGAGCGTGCCCCAGCCGGTGGTGCTGGTGACCCGCTCGTCTCTTCCCAAGCCCCTCTCCGCCAACGAGACGGCGGAGGTCACCCTCACCTTCCAGAACACCGGCGCCGCCGCCCTGGTGTCCCCGGTGGCCTCCGTGGCGGCCTCGGAGAGCCTCACCATCCTCAACGACACCTCCACCTTCCTCCTCAAGGACATCGCCCCCGGGGGCAGCGGCAGCATCACCGTCAAGGTGCGGGCGGCCAAGGAGATCGCCTCCGCCGGCCAGTCCCTCACCGCGGAGCTCAAGTACAGCTACGACAACGGGGAGGCCCTCACCCAGGCCTCCTCCACCGACCGGGTGAACATCCCCGCCAACCCCACGGCGGCGTCCGGCGGCATCCGTACCGACGCGCCGGTGCCCAACGTGGTGATCCGCAAGTTCAGCTACGGCGACAGCTCCGTGGCGGCGGGCAGCAAATTCACCCTGGGTCTCACCTTTGAAAACACCGGCACGCTGAAGATCGAGAACGTGGTGGCCACGGTGGACGGCGGGGAGAATTTCGCCGTGGACGGCGGCACCAACACCTTCTACTACAAGTCCCTGTCCGCCGGCGGCAGCCAGGACATGGAGCTGCCCATGCGGGCCCTGTCCACCGGGAAGAGCGGGGCCCAGAGCCTCACCATGGGCTTCAAGTACGAGTATGTGGACGGCGGCAAGCGGGCCCAGGCCTCGGCGGATATCAAGCTGGCCATCCCCATCTATCAGCCGGACCGCTTCCAGATCAACGCCCCCGTGGTGCCGGAGACGGCCACGGTGGGGGAGGAGGCGGAGATCTCCCTGGCCTATGTGAACAAGGGCAAGGACGACATCGCCAACGTGGAGGCCACGGTGGAGGGCGACGGGGTGGAGACCCCGGCCCGGACCCAGTACCTGGGGAACATCACCGCCGGCAGCAGCGGGAACATCGGCTTTGCTCTGGCCCCCACCGCCGCCGGGGAGGTGTCCCTGACCCTGAAGATCAGCTATGAGAACGCGGACCAGCAGGTCCAGACCCGCCTCTTCCCCATCACATTGCGGGCGGAGGACCCCCTTCCCGTGGACGACTTCATGGACGAGGGGCTGGAGGAGGAGTCCCGGCCGGCCATCCCCTGGCCGTGGCTGGCGGCCGGCGGCGGCGGTGTGGTGCTGCTGGCGGCGGCGGGGATCCTCCTGGCCCGCCGGAAGAAAAAGGCGGCGGAGGCCCCGGCGACCGGCGGCTGGGACGACTGGGAGGCGGAGGACGCCGGGGCCATGGAGGAGAAGGAGCCATGAAACGGAAGGACCTGCTGCGCATCTGCCTGCAAAACCTGATGCGCCGGAAGTCCCGGACCTTCCTCACGGTGCTGGGGGTGCTCATCGGCTGCTGCTCCATCGTCATCATGGTCTCCCTGGGCATCGGCATGCGGGAATCCCAGGAGAGGACCCTGGCCCAGATGGGGGACCTGACTATCATCACAGTGACGGCTCCCCAGGGCGGCCGGGGGAAGGTCAAGCTGGACGACGGCCTTCTCAGGCGGCTGCGGGGGATGTCCGGCGTGGAGGCGGTGACCCCCAAGCAGACCCTGGAGGTGGAGTCTATCCGTCTTATGACCGGTACCGGCAACCGCTATGTGGCGGAGTGGACCACGGTGGTGGGCCTGGATCTTGACGCCCTGGAGAAAATGGGCTACCGCATGACGGCGGGGGAGCAGGCCCGGCGTGCCGGCGACGTGATCGTGGGGCAGTATATCGCCTACGAGTTCAAGGACACCATGCGCCCCGAGGGCCGCAACACCGTGGACCGCTGGAGCGGCACCTGGGACGACAAGGGGAACCTCACCAACGTGCCGGACCCCTATTTCGATCCCCTGAAGGGCAAGCTCACCATGGAGATCGCCACCCAAGCGGGGAAGGTCACCGAGGTGGTGACCCCGGTGGGGATGACCAAGGAGGACTACTCCAAGGGCTCGGAGACCTCCGGCGGGATCATCATGAGCCTGAAGGACCTGCGCAAGCTGCTGGACAAGGTCCAGGGCAGCCGGAAAAAGGCGCTGCCCTACGACTCCATGCTGGTGAAGGTGGGGGACATCGCCCAGGTGGCGGAGGTGGAGAAGGAGATCAAGACCATGGGCTACAACACCGAGTCCATGGAGAGCATCCGCAAGCCCATGGAGAAGGAGGCCCGGCAAAAGCAGATGATGCTGGGAGGCCTGGGGGCCATCTCCCTCTTTGTGGCGGCCCTGGGGATCACCAACACCATGATCATGTCCATCTCCGAGCGGACCCGGGAGATCGGCATCATGAAGGCCCTGGGCTGCTATGTCAGCGACATCCGGGTGATGTTCCTGTCCGAGGCGGGGGCCATCGGCCTCATCGGCGGGGTGGTGGGCTGTGTGATCAGTTTTGTCACGTCAGTGGTCATCAACCTGGTGTCCCTGGGCGGTTTTTCTCTGGAAAACCTGGCGGGAGCGGTGCTGGGCGGGGAGGAGGTGAGCCGGGTGTCGGTGGTACCGCCGTGGCTGCTGCTGTTCGCTGTGGTGTTTTCCGTCCTCATCGGCCTTGGTTCCGGCTACTACCCCGCCAACAAGGCGGTGCAGATCCCGGCCCTGGAGGCCATCAAGAGCGAATGACCGCGGAGGAAGGCCGCTGGGGCTGCAAACGGGCCGGGGGACGTCGTCCCCCGGCCCGCCGCCGTCCCTGGAAGGGGGCGGGCGTTCCCGGAAATAAAGAAACGCCGCCGGCAGCCGCCGGCGGCGTCATCGTTATAGGCAAAAAAGGAAGCGAAGGGCGGCTCACGCCCGGTCCTCCTCGTACCGGGGGAGATCCACCACCAGGGGCTCGTGGCCGGTGTAGGGGAGGAACACGCCCAGCACGTCGCTGGTGCGCAGCTTCAGGGTGCCGGTGCTCTTGCAGGGATGGCAGGAGAAATGGTCGCAGTCCTTCGTCTCCCGGTCCATCACCAGCTGCACCCGGTGCTCTTTGTCGAAGAGGAGGGAGAGGATGGAGGCGGAGCCCGGCGGGGTCCGCAGCAGCTCCTCCATGGCCTCCGCCGAGGCGAAGCTCAGCCGGGCGGAGCCGATCTGGTGGGACAGGTCCTTGGTATGGAAGGGCTTGTCGCTGGGCATGGTGAGGAGATAATACTGGGTCTTCTGCCGGTTGCAGAGGACCAGGTTCTTGCACACGTCCACGCCCAGGACGGCGCTGACGGCCTTGCAGTCCTCCATGGTGTTGGCGTATTCGTGCTCCACCCGCTCAAAGGGGATGGCGAGCCGCTCCAGGGCGGCGAACACCGCCTTCTGCTCCTGGGCAAGGCCCTGGGTGGGGGCGGTGGTGTAAATGGGCGATACGGTCATGGCGTGCCTCTCCTATGTGATGGCTGGGCCGGCCTCAGCCCTTGACCAGGGCCTCGCCGGCGGTATAGATGTCCCCCGCACCTACGGTGAGGATCAGGTCGCCGGGCTGGGCCAGGCGGCGCAGCTCCTCCGTCACGGCGGCCAGGGTGGGGCAGTAGACGGCGCCGGGGATCTCCCTGGCCAGGTCGGCGGAGGAGATGCCGATGGTGTTCTGCTCCCGGGCGGCAAAGATCTCCGCCAGCACCACCTGGTCGGCGGTGCGCAGCTCCCGGACGAAGTCCTGGAAGAGGGCCTTGGTGCGGGAGTAGGTGTGGGGCTGGAAGGCGCAGATCACCCGCTGATAGCCCAAGCTCCGGGCGGTGGTGAGCAGAGCGTGGAGCTCACCGGGATGGTGGGCGTAGTCGTCGTAGATCCTGGCGCCGTTGTACTCCCCCTTGTATTCAAAGCGGCGGCCGGCGCCGGAGAAGCCCTCCAGGCCCGCCTTCACCGCGGCGCCGGGGATCCCCAGGACATAGGCGGCGGAGGCGGCGGCCAGGGCGTTGAGCACGTTGTGCCGCCCGGCGGTGTGGAGGGTGAGGGAGGTATACACCGCCCCGTGGATCACGATGTCGAAGGAGGCGGCGCCGTGGTCCCAGCGGAGGTTCTCGCCCCGGCAGTCGGCGGCGTTCTCCAGGCCGAAGGTAAAGAGAGGCAGGCCGTGGAGGGCGTCCATGGCGCCGGGGTCGTCGGCGTTGGCGATGATATGGCCGCCGGCGGGGACCAGCTGGGCGAAGCGGCGGAAGGAGCGCTTGATGTCGTCCAGGTCCTTGAAGAAGTCCAGGTGGTCGGCCTCCACGTTCAGCACCACCGCCACGGTGGGGAAGAAGTGGAGGAAGCTGTTGCAGTACTCGCAGGACTCCAGGATGATGGTGTCCCCCTTGCCCACCCGGTAGCCGCTGTGGAGCATGGGCAGGGTGCCGCCGATCATGACGGTGGGATCCGCCTGGGCGGCCATGAAGATGTGGGTGGTCATGGCGGTGGTGGTGGTTTTGCCGTGGGTGCCGGCGATGCACACCGCGTTTTCATACCGCTGCATGATGGCGCCCCAGGCCTCCGCCCGCTCAAAGACGGGGATGCCCCGCTGGCGGGCGGCGGCGATCTCCGGGTTGTCGTCGTGGATGGCGGCGGTGCGGATGAGGAACTCCGCCCCCTCGATGTCCTGGGCGCTGTGGCCCACGGTGACGGGGATGCCCAGGCTCCGCAGGTGCTCCACGGTGGCGCTGTCCTTCATGTCGCTGCCCTGGACCTGCAGCCCCATGCCGTGGAGGACCTCCGCCAGGGGGCACATGGACACGCCGCCGATACCGGAGAGGTGGACCCTCCGGCCGGGGGCGATATAATGCTGGATCTTGGTGTCGATATGGGTCATGGAACAGGTTCCTTCCCGAACGGCTTTTGGCCGGTATTTGCCTTTTTCGCAGAATTGTATTATACTATATCCGCAAAAGCAATGCAACATGGAATTCCTCTCCTACTATGTGCGTTTTCCATAAAGCTTTATGCGTGTCCCCAGGCGGAAGGGCGATAAAAAGTTCCCGGGGGACGCGATACCGATACCATGTACAGCGAGGTGAAGCCGGTGGCAGCCATACCGGAACCTGTAAAAGATATCATGGCCCGGCTGGAGGGCGCCGGCTGGGAGGCCTGGTGCGTGGGCGGCGGTGTGCGGGACATGCTGCTGGGCCGGGATCCGGAGGACTGGGACGTGGCCACCAGCGCCCGGCCCGGGGACGTCATGGCCCTTTTCGGCAGGGCCGCCCTGCCCACGGGCCTCAAGCACGGCACCGTCACCATAGGCGGCGGCCGTGGGGTGGAGGTCACCACCTTCCGCCGGGACGGGGCGTACCTGGACAACCGCCACCCGGACCATGTGGAGTTCACCGCCTCCCTGGAGGAGGACCTCTCCCGGCGGGACTATACGGTGAACGCCATGGCCCTGGACCTCCGGGGGGAGCTCCGGGACCCCTTTGGGGGCCGTTCGGACCTGGCCGCCGGGGTGCTGCGGGCGGTAGGGGACCCGGAGGCGCGGTTCCGGGAGGACGCCCTGCGGATCCTCCGGGGCCTGCGGTTCGCGGCTAAGCTGGGGTTCTCCGTTGAGGGGGAGACCGCCGCCGCCATGGACCGCTGCCGGTACCTTCTGGAAAACATCGCCCCCGAGCGGATCTATACGGAGATGACAGGGCTCCTTTGCGGCCCCTGGGCGGCGGAGGCGCTGCTGGGCTACCACCGGGTGCTGGAGGTGTTCCTGCCGGAGATCGCCCCCTGCGTGGGCTTTGACCAGCGCAGCCCCTACCACTGCTACGACGTGTGGGAGCACACGGCCCGGTCGGTGTCGGCGGTGCCGCCCCAGCCGGTGCTGCGGTGGGCCATGCTGCTCCACGACCTGGGGAAGCCGGAGACCTTCTCCCTGGGGGAGGACGGCCGGGGCCACTTCTACGGCCACTGGCGGGAGAGCGTGAAGATCGCGGAGGCGGTGACGGACCGCCTGCGCTTTGACAACCACAGCAAAAAGGTGATTTTGACCCTGGTGGAGCGCCACGACTGCGAGCTGCCCCTCAGCCAGCGGTCGGTGCGGCGGAACCTGGCACGGTACGGGGAGGAGACGCTGCGGCTGCTGCTGGCGGTGAAGCGGGGGGACAACCTGGCCCAGGCCCCGGCCTACCGGGACCGGCAGAAGCTCATCGACCAGTGGGAAGCGCTTTTGGACCTGGTCATCGCCCAGGGCAGCTGCTTCTCCCTGGGACAGCTGGCGGTCCGGGGCGGGGACCTTACGGCGCTGGGTCTCCGGGGGCCGGCGGTGGGGGAGATGCTGCGGGAGCTGCTGGAGCAGGTCATCGAGGAGAAGCTGCCCAACCACCGGGAGGCCCTCCTGACATATGTAAAGGAGAAACAGGGATCATGTATCTGGGAGCCCATCTGTCCTCGGCGGGAGGATTCACGAAAATGGGAAGGACGGCGCTGAAGATCGGCGCCGACACCTTCCAGTGTTTTGTCCGCAACCCCCGGGGGGCCCGGGCCAAGGCGGCGGATCCGGCGGACCTGGAGGGCCTGCGGCGGCTGCTGGCGGAGAACGCCTTCGGGCCCATCGTGGCCCACGCCCCCTATATCATGAACCCCTGCTCCAAAGACCAGGGCATCCGGGAGCTGGCGGAGCGGATGATGGGGGAGGACCTGGCCCTGCTGGAGCACCTGCCGGGCAATTACTACAACTTCCATCCTGGCAGCCATGTGGGCCAGGGGCTGGAGGAGGGCTGCCGCCTGATCGCGGGGATGCTCAACCGGGTGCTCCGGCCGGAGCAGCAGACCATAGTCCTGCTGGAGACCATGGCGGGGAAGGGCAGCGAGATCGGCGGGCGGTTTGAGGAGCTGCGGATGATCCTGGACCAGGTGGAGCGGCCGGAGAAGGTGGGGGTGTGCATGGACACCTGCCATATGTCCGACGGCGGCTACGATGTCGTCGGGGACTGGGACGGCGTGCTGACGGAGTTTGACAAAGCGGTGGGCCTTTCCCGGCTGTACGCGGTCCACATCAACGACAGCATGAACCCGCCCGGCAGCCGCAAGGACCGCCACGCCCGGATCGGGGAGGGGACCCTGGGGACGGAGGCCATCGTTCGGGTGATCACCCATCCGGCCCTCCGGGGGCTGCCCTTCCTGCTGGAGACGCCCACCGACGACGCCGGCCATGGGGAGGAGATCGCCCTGCTGCGGTCCCTGGCGGCCCGGCGGCAGGGCTGATGGGTCCGTCGCCTGTACAGAAAAAAGCCGGCCCGGGAAGCAGCGCTTCCCGGGCCGGCTTTGTGCCGGGACGGTCACGATACGATGGGCAGCAGTTCCTCCAGGGCCCGGATCTCATAGTCGATCCGCAGGTGGCCGGGCCGGGGCAGGCCCCTGGGGTTGAACCAGCAGCAGGGCAGGCCGGCGTTATTGGCCCCCTGGATGTCGCTGGAGAGGGAGTCCCCGATGACCAGGGCGTTGTCCCGCTCCAGGCCGGGGACGGAGCGGAACACATAGTCGAAGTATTCCCGGCTGGGCTTGCCCCAGCCGATGTCCTCGGAGATAAAGACCCCCTGGAAAAAGGGAGCGATGGGGGAGCTCTCGAACCGCCGGCGCTGGACGCTGGCCACGGCGTTGGTCAGGAGGTACAGCCGGTGGCGCTCCGCCAGCCGCCGGCACAGGGCCAAGGCCCCCGGCAGAAGGACGGCCCCCTCCCCCAGGGCCCGGAGGTGGGCGATGTTGAGGGCCTGCGGATCGGCTTTTTCGCCGGTGATGGCCAGGTAGCGGCGGAAGCGCTCTACCAGCAGGAACTCCTTGGTGCACCGGCCCAGATCGAATTCGTGCCAGAGCTGGGCGTTGCACTGGTGGTAGAGCTGGTAGCCCTCCTCGGAGAAGGCGAGGCCGTACTCCCGGCATAGTTTTTGGTGGGCGCTGCGTTCAGCGGCGTCGAAGTCAAAGAGGGTGTTGTCCGCGTCAAACAGCAGGTATTGGTAAGGCATGGCAGGGCTCCTTACAGTGGTTTGAGACAGAATAACACATTTTTCTTTCCCTGGCAACCGGGGGGCGTTCGGAAAGAACCCGTGAAGGCCAACAGATTTTTACTTGCAAATGCTGGAAGAACGGGTATAATGGAAGTACGATCTAAGATCGATCCTGACGGAATGAGGTGAATCGCATGGACAAGGAGACAACGAAGAAAAAGCTGATTTTGGCGGTTCTGCAGGGGGATGACTACGCCGACACTGTGGATGAGCTGAATCGCGGCGGCTTTTTTGCCACTGTCCTTAGCTCCACCGGCGGCTTTCTGAAGAAGAAGAGCATGACGCTGATGATCGGTGTGGAGGAGACCCGCCTGCAGGGTGCCTTGGACATCCTCAAGCAGTGCGCCGGACGCCGGCAGCAGATGACGTATTCCGATTTGTCCATGTCCGCTGGCGGGCCCAACCCCGCGATCCCCGTGATGCCGGTGCAGATGAGCGTCGGCGGCGTGGTGGTGTTTGTGGCAGATCTGGACGATATCCAGAAATATTAAGCGCGCTCTGAGGACGCGGCAAAACATCGGCAGGGCTGCCCGCTGCGGAGAGAACCCGCGGCGGGCAGCTTTCCTGCTGCCGGGGGCGGTGCCGGAAGCCGTCTGCCGCGCGGGCAGGAATGATAGAAAACAGCGGCCCGGCGGGGCCATGGAAAGGGGGGATGGGGCTTGCCCATCAGGACCAGAAAGCGGCTGTCGATCAACACGGTGCTGAGCATCCTGCTGATGATCGTATTCGTGATGCTGCTGAATTTCAGCGTGGCGCTGGTACGCACCAAGCTGCTGCAGAATACCCAGGTCATGGGCACGTCGCTGGCCCAGAGCTACGCGGCGGAGGAGGAGATGCATATCACCACCTTCCGGAATTTTCTGGAGCTGGGCGTCCAGTATGTGGAGGAGATGAGCACCTCCGGCGCGGGGGAAGAGGAGATCCAGGCGTGGCTCCACAGCTATTTCGGCAAGCTGGCCTCCATCATCGGGGAGAACGTGGTGGACCCCTACGCGGTGATCGACGGGGAGATCGTGGCGGCCAACCCCTGGGAGGGGGTCGGGGATTACGACTACGCCGAGACCGCCTGGTATCAGGAGGCCCTGGCGGCGGACGGGGAGATGGTGTTTACCGACGCCTACCAGGATGCCATCACCGGGGAGACGGTAGTAACAGCTGCCATGCGCTTTGCGGGGTCTGACAACGTACTGGCCATGGACATCTTCCCGGGTAATTTCCACAGCGGTCATGAGGACCATTCCCTGCCTGATGAGGCATCCTTTTATCTGGTGGATTCCACTGGAACCCTGATTTACACCAACAACCGCTGGAATGAGTCGCCGGAGGTGCTGCAAAGCTTTACTGATCAGTTGTATCAGGGGGTCATCAGCGGAGAGCTGTCTGCCTATGACGCCTCTTTCCGTGATCTGGAAGGCGTGCAGCGAGGAGCCTATTACTATGAAATGAGCAACGGCTGGACGGTAATTTTGACAGTTCCCTTTGAGGAAGTGCTCATGGGGGAGCGAAATGTTACCATTATGGTGATGGTAGTCATATCCGTGATTTTGTTCCTGATTCTGGCGGCCATGGTGGTCAGGGATATTGTCAACAGCCGGAAAATGGCCAAGGCAGATAATACCATCCATATTCTGGGCGATTCCTTCTACGCCATTTATCGGGTAAATTACCAGCTTGGGAATTACGAGGTCATCAAATGCGCGGAGGATATGGCGGGACGCCTGGCCCCCGCCGGGAGCTACCAGACCCTGCTGGACGCGGTGAAGGGACTGGTGGAGCCCAGCACCTACCAGGAGTTCGAGGTGAGCTTCTCCCTGGACAGCATCCGCCAGCGGGTGGCGGCCCATGTGGCAGATTACGGCGGCGATTATCAGCGTCGTTTTGGAGATACATACAAGTGGGTAAATATCCGTACCCTTTATGATGGGAAGCTGGCGCCGGATGAGGTAATCCTGTGCTTCCGGGAGGTGGATATTGAAAAGAGGCAGCAGCTGCAGCATACGCTGATCCTGCAGGAGGCTTTGGAAACGGCGAAAAAGAGCACCAAGGCCAAATCCGCCTTCTTCAGCAGCATGTCCCACGACATGCGCACGCCCCTCAACGCCATCATCGGCCTTTCGGAGCTGGCCCAGAAGAACCGGGGGGACTGGGACAAGGTGGACGGCTATATGCGGAAGATCGAATTTTCCGGCAAGCAGCTGCTCACCCTCATCAACGACATCCTGGAGCTCTCCCGCCTGGAGTCCGGGCGCAACACCCTGGAGTACCGGGAGTTCAACATCCGCCAGTGCGTGGAGGACGGCCTCTCCATTTTCCGGGACCAGGCCCAGCGGGAGGAAAAGGACCTGCGGCTGCAGGTGGACGTGGAGGACGAGCATGTGATGGGGGACGCCTTCAAGCTGGGGCAGATCCTCAACAACCTGGTGTCCAACGCCGTCAAATACAGCGATCCGGGGGCCGCGATCACCGTGTCCCTCCGGCAGTACGATTTCCAGCAGCACAGCAAGTACCAGCTCACGGTGGAGGACACCGGCATCGGCATGTCGGAGAGCTTCCTGCGGCACATTTTTGATCCCTACGCCCGGGAGACCCATTTTTCCAACCGCTCCGCCGCCGGCACCGGCCTGGGCATGCCCATCGTCAAGAGCCTGGTCCAGCAGATGAGCGGGGAGATCACCGTGGAGAGCGTTTTGGGCCAGGGCAGCCGGTTCACAGTGACCCTGCCCATGACCACGGTGAAGCTGGCCCAGGCCCCGGAGAAGGCGGAGGGCGCCGAGGAGACGGCCCCCGACCTCAGCGGCCGGCGGATCCTGCTGGCGGAGGACAACGAGCTGAACATGGAGATCGCCACGGAGATGCTGACCATGAACGGCATGGAGGTGGTCCAGGCCCGCAACGGGGCGGAGGCGGTGGCGCTGTTCCAGTCCATGGCGCCCTGCTCCTTCGACGCCATCCTCATGGACATGCAGATGCCGGAGATGGACGGCTGCGAGGCGGCCCGGGCCATCCGTCTGCTGGACCAGCCGGACGCCAGGACGGTCCCCATCGTGGCGGTGACGGCCAACGCTTTTGCCGAGGACATCGCCAAGACCACGGAGGCGGGGATGAACGGCCACATCTCCAAGCCCATCGATTTCCCGCTCCTGTGCAGGACCCTGGAGGAGCTGATCCGCCAGCGGGAGGAGAACGGAACCGTTGCCCCAGACTGACAAGCGCCGGTAAAACGGCAGTAAATTGACCGCCCGCCGGGGGAAAGGGCCCCGGCGGGCGGTTCCTCTTTTTCCCCCGGCGCATAGACTGAGGCAGAGGGGGGATCGGGCATGCAACGACGGATCGCCGTGATCGGCGGGGATATGCGCCAGGTATATCTGGCCCGGATGCTGCTGGAGGAGGGCCAGGACGTGGTGACCTGGGGCCTTGACAAGGGGGACGGCCCCCGGCCTGTGCCGCTGCACATGGCCCTGGAGGCGGAGGTGCTGGTGCTGCCGCTGCCGGTGTGCCGGGCGGGCGGGCTGAACCTGCCCCTGACGGACACGGCCCTGGACCCGGAGCAGCTGTGGCCCCGGCTCCGCTATGACCAACTGATCCTGGGCGGGATGACGGAGGAGCTGGGGCCCCGGCTGATGGCGGAGTACGGCCTGACGGTGGCGGACTACTACCGCCGGGAGGAGACCCAGGTGGCCAACGCCGTGCCCACGGCGGAGGGGGCCGTCCAGCGGGCCATGGAGGCCACGGACACCACCCTCCACGGCAGCCAGTGCCTGGTGCTGGGCTTCGGCCGCACCGGGAAGCTCCTGGCGGACCGGCTCAAGGGCCTGGGGGCCCATGTGACGGCGGCGGCCCGGAAGTACGGCGACCTGGCCTGGATCCAGGCCCTGGGCTACGAGCCCCTGGCCGTCAAGGACCTGCCGGGCCGGCTGGGGGCCTTCGACCTGATCTTCAACACGGTCCCCGCCCCCCTCCTGGACGCTGCCCGGCTGGCGGAGACGAAGGAGGGGTGCCTGCTTCTGGAGCTGGCCTCCGCCCCCGGCGGGGTGGATGAGCGGGCCGCCGGGGCCCTGGGCCGCCGCCTGATCCGGGCGCCGGGCCTGCCGGGGGCCGTGGCCCCCCGCACCGCCGCCGCCGCCATCCGGGAGAGCATCCGGCACATATTGGAGGAACGAGGTGAACCCATGTGAAAGACATACGCCTAGGCTTCGCCATGTGCGGCTCCTTCTGCACCCACGGCCAGGTGCTGTTGGAGCTGGAGAAGCTGTGCGGGCGCTATCGGGAGATCACGCCCATCCTGTCAGAGACGTGCCGCGGCACGGATACCCGGTTTGGCGCCGCGGCGGAGCTGGCCGCCGCGGTGGAGGGGCTGACCGGCAGGGCGCCCATAGACAGCGTGGTGACGGCGGAGCCCATCGGGCCCAAGGGGCTGCTGGACGTACTGGTCATCGCCCCCTGCACCGGCAACACCCTGGCCAAGCTGGCAAACGGCGTCACCGATACCGCCGTCACCATGGCGGCCAAGGCCCATCTGCGCAACGGCCGCCCGGTGGTCATCGCCCTGGCCACCAACGACGGTCTCAGCGCCGCGGCCCGGAACATCGGCGAGCTGCTGGCCCGGAAGAACTACTATTTCGTCCCCTTCGGCCAGGACGACCCGGAGAAGAAGCCCTGCTCCCTGATGGCGGACTTCTCCCTGCTGGAGGCGACCATCGACGCGGCCCTGGAGGGCCGCCAGCTCCAGCCCCTGCTGCGCTGAGAGCGGAAGAGGACGCCGGCGGAGGCCACGGCCTCCGCCGGTGGTGCCTCCCCGGGGAGCCTTTTCCCCGGTATTGTCATCGTCCTGTTACGACTTTTGCGGGGCGCTGTGATAGGATAAAAGCAACAGCGGGGCGCCGTCCCGGCGAAAGGCTGACGGCGGTTTTCCGAACGATCCTGTTTTTGCCCCGGTCGGATGGAAAGGAGGCAGCTATGAAGTGGTATAGGAAGCTGTTCTATGGGCTGATGTTTCTGCCCCTGGCCCTGGCCCTTGTCTCGCTGCCCTTCCTTCCGGAGCAGATCCCCGCCCACTATGACGGCGCGGGACTGGCGACCCGGTGGGGCAGCCGCTTTGAAGTGCTGATCCTGCCGCCCTGCGTGATGCTGTTTGGCTTTTTCCTGCGGTTTATGGCAAGGAGCACAGAGAAACTGGCGGGGAAGCCGTGGGAAAAGATCAGCCTGCTGATCGGGTGCGCCGCCCTGCTGGTGTTCAACGGGATAATGCTGTTTATCCTGTACACGGCCTTTTACCAGATGGAGGATATCTCCCACCTGTTCCCGTGGAGCTGACAGCATCAGCCGTATATGCAGAAAAAGGGGCCTGCCCGGCGGATCCGGGCAGGCCCCTGTATCGTTCCGGCGGCGCTTGCCGGAGATCTCCCCCTTAGCGGCCCAGCAGTGAATCTACCACCCGGCCCAAGCTGTACCAGAAGCTGACGATCCGGCCCTCGCTGATGGTGAGGGGCAGGTCCGCCGTCCCCTCACAGGTGACCCGGTAGCGGCGGGCGGCGGTGAGGTTTTCAAAGACGCAGATGGCGCTGCTTGCATCCACGTGGCCGTAGAGGATGGGATCGCTGTCATTTCCCGCGTCCCACAGCAGGACCTCCCCGGAAAAGCCGCTGTCCGCCGCCGCGCTGACGGCGATCCGGGTGGAGTTGGTGAAGAGGACATATCTCCCCGCCTCCCCGGCGGTGGTCTCCAGGGCCCCGGCGGTGAGGTTGTACGTCCCCTCCTCCACGGGATGGACGGTGGGGTGGGCCTGGGCCCTCAGGTCGCTGAGGGCCAGCAGGACCAGGGCCAGGAGGCAGGCGGCGGCGATGCTGGCCGCGATCCCCAGGGCCGCCGCCCGCAGACGGCGGCAGCGGATCTTCCGGGCGCAGGCCGTCAGAGAGACGGCGGAGGCCTCCGGTGGGGCGGGGAAAGGGGCGCCGGTCCCCGGCGTGAAGGCGGTATCTGGCGAGGACGGGCCGGGTACGGCCTCCGACCGCATCCGGGACAGCTTCTCCCGGCAGGCGGCGCACTGGGCCAGATGGGCCTCCAGGGCGGCCCGGCTGTCCTGAGAGCAGGCGTCCTCCACATACAGGGGGAGAAGGTCGTCGGCCATGGAGCAGGATATCGTCATGGTTGTTCCTCCCTTTCTTCCAGAAGCTTGTTTTTGGCCCGGTAGAAGGTCACCTTGGCCCAGGACTCCGTTTTCCCGCAGATGTCGGCGATCTCCCGGAAGCGCAGCTCCCCGAACACCCGGAGCATGAACACCTCCCGGTAGGGCTCCGGAAGGCCGTGGAGGCGGCGGTGGAGCTGCAACGCCAGCTCCCGATCCCCCAGGGCCTCCCAAAAGGGCTCCGCCGCCCTGTCCGCCAGGGCCTCCTCCGGCTCCAGCCGGCGCCGCCGCCGCTGCTCCTTCATCAGGGCGTGCTTGGCGATCTGGCACAGCCAGGTCTCCGGCCTGCACTCGCCCCGGAACCGGCCGATGTGCAGATAGGCCTGGTAGAAGGTCTCGGCGGTGAGCTCCTCCGCCAAGTCCCGGTCGCCGCACAGGGACAGGAGGAAGCGGCGGACCACAGGGGAGAATTCCCGGAATATCTGTTCAAAGTCCTCCATGGGCGTCGCCTCCCTTCCTGTATGTTAGAGCCGGGCGGAGCAAAAAGGTCACAGGAAATTTTGCCGCCGGAGGGGGAGTGGAGGGGGCCGGGCAGGCAGACGGAGCGGGGGGCCTTCCTGCGAAGGCCCCCCGCCGCTGCTGTTTTCCCCCTGTGGCGGCTGGCTGGCTCAGGCCAGGGTGAAGCGGCCGTCTTCCTCCCGGAGGGTGGCGCCGTAGAAGGCGGCCATAGCCTGTACCAGGTAATCGGTGTCCTTGACGCCTGCCGTTTCAAAGCAGGAGTGCATGGCCAGCTGGGGAAGGCCGATGTCCACGGTGTTCATGGACACATGGGCGTTGGCGATGTTGCCCAGGGTGGAGCCGCCGGCCATATCGGAGCGGTTGAAGAAGTGCTGCACCGGCACGCCGGCCTGGCGGCACAGGGCGGTGAACACCGCCTGGGCGGCGGCGTCGGTGGCGTAGCGGGTGCCGTGCTTGATGACGATGCCGCCGTTCATCACAGGCCGGTGGGTGGGGTCGGCGTACTCCGGATGGTTGGGGTGGACGGCGTGGGCGTTGTCGGCGGAAACCAGGAAGCTGTTGGCCACGGCGGCGGCGCGGTCCCTGCCCAGGGCGGCGCAGATCCGGTCCACCAGGTCGCTGAGGAAGGTGCCGTCGGCGCCCTGCTTGGTGAGGCTGCCCACCTCCTCGTTGTCCAGCAGGGCGAATACCGGGAGGCTGCCGCCGTCCCGAGCCGCCAGGAAGCCCCGGAAGCAGCCGTAGGCACACTGGAGGTCGTCCAGCCGGGGGGAGGAGATGAATTCATTATCGAGGCCCCACACCATGCCCTTCTCCCGGGGGGCCAGTACCAGATCCCAGCCCAGGATGTCCCCTTCGGCGCAGCCGGCGGCCTGGGCGATCAGGGCGCGGAAGACGACGGGATCCGTGCCCAGCCCCAACAGGGGCACCATGTCGCTCTTGCGGTCGTACTTGTAGCCGTTGTTGGCGTCCCGGTTCATGTGGATGGCCACGTTGGGGATCATCAGCAGGTCCCGGTCCACATAGACCAGCCGGGTCTCGATGGCGCCGCCGCCCTGGACCAGCACCCGGCCGGCCACCGTCAGGGGGCGGTCCAGCCAGGGGGCGCAGAGCATGCCGCCGTAGCCCTCGGTGTTCAGCCGGAGGTAGCCGTCGGGGCCGGCCATCACCGCGTTTTCCTTTACCCGGAAGGTGGGGGCGTCGCTATGGCTGGCGGAGAAGAGGAAGCCGGCGAAATCCGCCCGGGGGATCCGGAAGGCCAGCAGGGCGGAGCCGCTGCGGGTGACGAAGTATTTCCCGCCGGGGGCCAGCTGCCAGGGGCTGCTCTCCGTAAGGCGGGTATAGCCGGCCTCCGTCAGTTCCTGGCACAGGTTGTCCACGGCGTGATAGGGGCTGGGGCTGCGATGGATGAAGGTGAGCAAATCGTTCATGGCGGTCTCCTGTCTGTCAATTTAGTAGAACCAGAGGAAGGCGTGGTGGATGGTGTCCTCCCCCTGACCGCTGCGGATCTCTACCTGGTGGCGACCGTCGGCGGTCCGCTCATAGAGGCAGCGGATGGGGGTGCCCAGGAGGATCTGCTTGCGGTAGACGATCTCCAGGGTGTCGGGGACGCGGGCAAAGGCCTCCTCCGGCAGGGCCTCCAGGGCATAGTCCAGGTAGTGGAGATTGTTGACATGGCGGTTGGTGTCGATGTCCCGGCGGCCCACCGTGCAGGAAAAGCCCTCCGCCGCAGTTTCGCCGCTTTTCCCATTGGTGTGAAGGTTCTCGGAAAACATCGCCAGCGGGTCCAGGGTATAGGCGGAGCGTACCGCCTCGGTGACCCGGGTGACGCGGCCGGTGCGGGCGTTCACCAGGCACCACCGGGAGGTGGCGAGGGCCACCGGGGTTTCGCCGGACAGGATCCGGAAGTCCCGGTCGGAGAGGAAGCCCTCCATGGTCCGGGGCCAGGTCTCCACCGTAAGGGGGGTGTTCCACAGAGGCCGCTCCAGCAGCCGGATCCGCCAGCCGGTGAGGATCCAGCACACGCCGGTCTCCTCTGCGTTGAGCAGGCCGTAGCCGCACTGCTGGGAAGCGATGGCCGCGGCCTCCTGAAGCAGCCGCAGCGCCCCCTTGTGGGACAGGCGGCCGTCCAGGCCGATGTCTCCGTAGGCCACGGAGCAGGGGTACATGAAATGAGAAATAGCTACCACTTCCTTGCACATGGATGAATACAGGGCTATTCTACCCCACCGGGGCGGCCCTGTCAAATCCGTCCAGGTCTCTGGCGGAAAATTAGGGGCGGGAGGGAGATTTCTCTTGACCTTCCCCCAGGGGGAAGGTATATTGTGATGGTGAGAAGGGGATGGGAAGACGTGAAGATCAACGAGGTGGAGGCCCTTGTGGGGGTCACCAAGAAGAACATCCGCTTTTACGAGGAGCAGGGGCTCCTCTCCCCCCGGCGCAACAGCGAGAACGGCTACCGGGAGTACGGGGAGACGGAGGCGGAGACCCTGCGCCGGATCAAGCTCATGCGGAAGCTGGGGGTGCCGATTCCGGAGATCCGCCAGATGCTGTCCGGCTCCCATACCGTGGGAGACGGCATGCGCCGTCATCTGGTGACGCTGGAGCGGGAACGGAAAAATCTGGAGCAGGCCGAGGAGCTGTGCCGGTCCCTGCGGGACCGGGAGATCCGGCTGGAGGATCTGGACGCCGGGGCGATCCTGGCGGAGATGGAGTCCCTGGAGAAGGCGGGAGCCACCTTCCTGGACCGCCAGCGGCAGGATATCCGCATCCGGTATGTAGGCCCGGCCCTGGCAGCGGCGGTCAGCGTTTTGCTGATGGGCAGCCTGCTGCTGCTGATATGCTGGTCGGCGGTGGCGGCCCCGGAGGAAGCGCCGCCCCTGCCGCTGATGGCCTTTCTGACAGCGCTGCCGGCGGCGGCTATTTTGGGGGTCCTGCTGGCCTTGGTCCAGCGGATCCGGGAGATCGGGAAAGGAGAGGCGGAAGATGCGAAACGATACTGACAGGAAGCGCAAAGGGATAGCGGCGGCGGTGGCCGCCCTGATGATGGTGGCCCTTTTCGGGCTGCTGCTGGCCAGCGTGGTGACGGCCCTGGGAGAGACGATGGTCTTTGGCGTCCATTTGGCCACGATTTTCCTGGTCGTTTACGCGCTGGTGGTGTTGGCCATGATCCTGGGAGTGGTCGCCGCGCTGCGCCAGCGCCTCCGGGAGCTGAAGGGCGGCGAGGAGGAGGACGCGAAAAAATATTGATGCTGTGGGCTTTGGGAGGTATCATACAGGTAGATCCAGCCTCCCCAACATAGAAAAGAGGTACGTTCCGTACCGGAAAAGGAGAAACGGATATGCTGCTTTTGAACATTGATTATGTCCCTGGTAAGGAGATCGAGGCCCTGGGCATGGTGAAGGGCACGGTGGTCCAGTCCAAGAACATCGGCCGGGACTTTATGGCCGGGATGAAGACCCTGGTGGGCGGCGAGATCGTGGGCTATACGGAGATGCTCATCGAGGCCCGGCAGATCGCCACCAAGCGGATGGTGGACGAGGCGCAGGCCCTGGGGGCCGACGCGGTGGTGAACGTCCGCTACGGCTCCGCTGCGGTGATGCAGGGCGCCGCCGAGGTCATCGCCTACGGCACGGCGGTGAAGCTGCGCTGAGGGGCGCCGCCCGGCCGCCCGCGGCGGGGCCAGCCGCCCCGCCGGCGGGCCCCGGCAGGGCCCCCCAGAGCCCCGGAGAACGAAAATCGCCCCGCTGCCAAAAGGCAGCGGGGCGGTTTTTTGCGTCGGGAAGGGGATCAGATGCTCTTGTCCTCCACATACAGCTCGCGGACGGCGTTGGGGTCGGCAGCGGGCTTGGCGGGGGCAGCCGCGGGAGCGGCAGGAGCGGCGGCGGGGGCGTCGTGGGGACCGTCCCGCCAGGCCAGGAACTTGGGGGCTACCTGGGGGAACAGGGCCAGGGAGAGGACGTCCTCCTCGCTCTTGGCCAGATCCTTGAACTCGGCCTTGTACTTCTCCAGCTCGGGCTCCAGCAGGTCGGCGGGGCGGCAGGTGATCACGTCCTCCGGCTTGATGCCGGCCTTGGCGCGGACCTCCTCGTTGACCTTGCCGGGCAGAGCGCCGTACTCGCCCTTCAGGACGGCCCGGGACTCCTTGGTAAAGGTCTTGTAGCGCTCGCCCATGATGACGTTCATCACGGCCTGGGTACCCACGATCTGGGAGGAGGGGGTGACCAGGGGCGGATAGCCGTAGTCCTCGCGGACCCGGGGGATCTCCGCCAGCACGTCGTAGTACTTGTCCTCCTTACCGGCCTGCTTGAGCTGGCTGATGAGGTTACTGAGCATGCCGCCGGGGACCTGGTAGAGCAGGGTGTTGGTATCCACGTTGAGCACCTTGGGATCCAGAGAGCCGGTATCCTTGAGGCGCTGGGCCACCTTCCGGAAGTGGACGGCGGCGTCGCTCATCTTGGTGAGATCCAGACCGGTATCCCGGACGGAGCCCTTCAGGGTGGCCACCAGGGACTCGGTGGCAGGCTGGGAGGTACCGTTGGCCAGGGGGCTCAGGGCGGTGTCCACGATGTCCACGCCGGCGTAGGCGGCCATAAGGTAGACCATGTCGCCGGTACCGGTGGTGTTGTGGGTGTGGAGGTGAATGGGCATCTTCACGTTCTCCTTCAGGCGCTTGACCAGGGAGTAAGCGTCCAGGGGCAGCAGGAGGTTGGCCATGTCCTTGATGCACAGGGTGTCGGCGCCCATCTGCTCCAGCTCCTTAGCCATCTTCACGAAGTAGTCCTCGCTGTGGATGGGGGAGATGGTGTAGCTGAGGGTGGCCTCCACGATGCCGCCGTACTTCTTGGTGGACTTGATGGCCTGCTCCAGGTTGCGCACGTCGTTGAGGGCGTCGAAGATGCGGATGATGTCGATGCCGTTTTCGATGCTCTTGCGGCAGAAGGCGTCCACCACGTCGTCGGCGTAGTGCTTGTAGCCCAGGATGTTCTGGCCCCGGAAGAGCATCTGCAGCTTGGTGTTGGGCAG
>CALXGG010000018.1 GCA_944387785.1 uncultured Oscillospiraceae bacterium
TTCTTGGCGGCGATGACGATGCCGCCGGTGTTGCGGTCGATGCGGTTGCAGAGGGCGGGGGTGAAGGCGTTCTCCCACCGGGGGTTCCACTCCCGCTTCTGGTAGAGGTAGGCCTGGATGTGGTTGATGAGGGTGTTGACCTTCTCCGTCTCGTCGGCGTGGACCACCAGGCCCGGCCGCTTGTCCAGCAGCAGCAGGTTCTCGTCCTCGTAGAGGATGTCCAGCCGGGGCTGGAAGAGGGTGAGGAAGAGGTTGTCCTCCCGGGGCTGGTCAAAGAACTCGTCGTTGATGTACAGCTGCAGCACGTCCCCCACCGCCAGCCGCTGGTCCCGCTGGCAGCGCTGGCCGTTGCACTTGATGCGCTTGATGCGGATATATTTCTGCAGCAGGGCGGGGGGCAGCAGGGGCAGGGACTTGGCCACAAAGCGGTCCAGCCGCTGCCCGGCGTCGTTTTTTCCGATGGTCAGTTCACGCATGGGGAAGGCCCTCCGGTGTCGGTGATGGGGGCAGAGAGGCTCTGCCACAGATATTGTACCATGGGGCCGCATTTTTGCAAGAAAAAATGGAAAAAAGTATTTGACAATCCGGGACCTTTCCACTATAATACTACTCGTGTCTTTGCGAGGTGTGCTATGCTGTTAGATGTAAGAAAGATCATCAACGCCCCCGGAGAGCGGATCGCGTTCCAGTTCGACATGGACCTTTCCGATGTGGACTTCGGCGGCAGGCGTCCCATACGGAGCCCGGTTGTGGTTACCGGCGATGTGCGGAACGTCGCGGGGATGGTCCTTCTTTCGTTGGAAGCGGCCACCGTCCTCAAGTCCGTCTGCGACCGCTGCCTCAAGCCCTTCGACCAGCCCAAGGCGGTCCGGTACGAGTGCATGCTGGCGGAGGAGTTGGAGGACGAGGAGAGCGACGATATCGTGCTGCTGGAGAACGGGGCTATTGACCTCGGGGATCTGGCCAGGACGGCGTTCATCCTGGATATGGACACAAAGACCCTCTGTTCGGAGGACTGCAAGGGCATCTGCCCGGGCTGCGGCGTCGATCTCAACCAGGGGACCTGCACCTGTAAAAGGGAAGTGGATCCTCGATTGGCGGTGCTGGCCAAGCTTCTGGACAAGGACACCGGCGAGAAAAAATAAAAATTCAGATATACAGGAGGTGTCATCATGGCAGTCCCCAAGGGTAAAGTATCCAAGGCAAGACGCGACAAGCGCCGCAGCTCCGTTTGGAAGCTGGAGGCGCCCGGTCTGGTCAAGTGCCCCAAGTGCGGCGCGATGCGCCTGCCCCACAGAATGTGCGCGGAGTGCGGTACCTACAACGGCCGTCAGGTCAAGGTCGTCAAGTCCACCGTGGCCGAGTGATATTGTGTGCAGAAGAGCGGAGGTCCCTCATCGGGGCCTCCGCTTTTTGTCCCCATCGGCCGATCCCGGGGTGAGCGGGGCGCGGGAGGCCGCGCGCCGGGCCATGGGGCAGGGGCAGGGATATTTTTCCAGACAAAAACCGCCGGGGATGGGTATGGGCCGCCGCCGCTCCGCAGAGAATAGGAGGAAGGACGAGAGGAGGAATCCCATGGACAAGGAAAGCAGACATCCGGACAGCCCCCGGGAGGACGGCGGCTTCGGGGATCCCCAGCAGCTGGTGGACTTTGGGGCGGCGGTGAACCGGGACAGCCGGGGGACCATCTACACCCTGACCATCGTGGGCCAGGTGGAGGGCCACCAGGTGCTGCCGGAGACGGCCAAGGCCACCAAGTACGAGCATGTGATGCCCCTGCTGGCAAGCCTGGAGCAGAGCGAGGAGATCGACGGGATCCTGCTGCTGCTCAATACCGTGGGCGGCGACATCGAGGCGGGCCTGGGGATCGCGGAGCTCATCGCCGGTATGCGCAAGCCGACGGTGAGCCTGGTGCTGGGGGGCGGCCACTCCATCGGCGTGCCCCTGGCGGTGGCCCCCAAGGTGAGCATGATCGTGCCCTCCGCCTCCATGACCATCCATCCGGTGCGGATGAACGGCACCGTCATCGCCGCGCCCCAGACCTTCAACTATTTTGAGCGGATCCAGGAGCGGATCGTGAGCTTTGTGGCGAAAAACAGCCGCATCAGCAAGAAAAAGTTCCTGGGGCTCATGCTCAAGACCGGGGAGATGGCGGCGGACGTAGGCAGCGTGATCTACGGGGAGGAGGCGGTGGCGCTGGGGCTCATCGACCGCATCGGCGGCCTCAGCGACGCCCTGGACTGCCTCTATGAGCAGATCGCCCAGGCCCGGCGGGAGAAGGGGGCGGAGCCGGCAAAGCCGGAGGGGCCGGAGCGGAAGCCGCAGAAAAAGGAAGGCAGGAAAATGGGGGAGAAAAAGGGATAGGCCGCCGCCCCGGGCGCGGCGAAGCGGCGGGAGGGGCCCCAGGGCCTTTTCCGGCGGCGCTTCCGCCGGGGCAGCAGGCCCTCTCCCGGCTGCCGCGCTATCCCGGACGCCGTATGGCGTCCGGGATCCTTTTTGGCGTCCATGCGGCAAAAATATTACAACTTTGTTCACGGAATCCAACTTGTCAAGGGGATGGTGTTCTGCTATAATACATAAGTTAAACTGGAAGAGTATGCGGCGGCGCTCCGGCGCCGCCGGTCAAGGAGTGCGTATGTACCTTAAGGCATTGGAGATCCAGGGCTTCAAGTCCTTTCCGGATAAGACGGTCCTCCGCTTCGGCGAGGATGTGACCGCCATCGTGGGCCCCAACGGATCGGGGAAATCCAATATTTCCGACGCCATCTGCTGGGTCATGGGGGAGCAGTCCGCCCGGAGCCTCCGGGGGGCCAAGATGGAGGACGTGATCTTCGGCGGCACCGAGAAGCGCAGCCCCGTGGGCTTTGCCCAGGTGACGCTGGTGCTGGACAACAGCGCCCACATTTTCCCCGCCATCGACAGCAGCGAGGTCATGGTCACCCGCCGCTACTACCGCAGCGGGGAGAGCGAGTACTACATCAACAAGCAGTCCGTCCGCCTCCGGGACGTCAACGAGCTGTTCATGGACACCGGCCTGGGCCGGGAGGGCTACGCCATCATCGGCCAGGGGCGGATCGACGAGATCCTCTCCATCAAGAGCGCCGAGCGCCGGGAGATCTTTGAGGAGGCGGCGGGCATCAGCAAGTACCGTCACCGCAAGGAGGAGACGGAGCGGAAGCTGGACCGCACCGAGGAGAACCTGGTGCGCATCAACGACAAGATCGCCGAGCTGGAGCTCCAGGTGGAGCCCCTGCGGGACCAGGCGGAGAAGGCGAAGCGGTACCTGCTGCTGCGGGACGAGCTGCGGACCCTGGAGATCTCCGTGTGGCTGGAGAAGCTGGAGGAGATCAAGACCAGCGCCATGCGGCTCCAGACGGAATACAGCGCCGCCCTCAAGAGCAAGGAGGAGGCCGGCGGCCGCCTGGAGGCCCTGTATGAGGAGAACGAGCGGTTTTCCCAGCGGATGCAGGACAACGATCTCAGCCAGGAGCGCACCCGCACGGAGAGCGCGGGCTATGAGGGCCGGGCGGCGGAGGAGGACAGCGCCATCGCCGTGCTGCGCACCACCGCCCAGCACAGCCGGGAGTCCATCGACCTGCTGGAGCGGGAGATGGCGGACCAGGACAGCCGCAGCCAGACCATCCAGCAGCAGATGGCGGAGCAGCGCCGGCGGATCGAGGACATCGACGCCGGGGCCAGGGCCCTGGAGGCGGAGCTGGAGAAGCTCCTGGAGGAGGCCCGGGCGGCCGCCCAGAGCGCCGGCAGCGCCGCCGGCGAGGCGGAATCCCTCCGGGCCCAGGAGGCCCTGGCGGTAGCCGCCGCCGCGGACCAGAAGGAACGACTCTCCGGCCTTGCCGCCGCCGTGGAGCAGATCGAGGAGCGGCGGGGGGCGGTGGCCCGGGAATGGGAGGCCGCCCAGGCCCAGCAGAAGAGCGCCCGGGAGGCTCTGCGGGCGGCGAAGCGGGCCCTGGAGGACGCGGAGGACGCCGCCGCCGCGGCCAGGAACGTGATCGAAGGCCACACCCTGCGGATGGACAGCCGGGTGAAGCGGGAGCAGGCCGCCGCCAAGGCCCATATGGATCTGACCATGGAGCAGAGCAACCTGGACGCCCGGATCCGGCTGCTCTCGGAGATGGAGAAGGAGTACGAGGGCTTCAGCAAGGCGGTCAAGGTGGTGATGCAGGCCGGGGAGAAGCGGTCCCTCCGGGGGATCCACGGCCCTGTGGCCAGCCTCATCCACGTGGAGGACCGCTACACCGTGGCCATCGAGATCGCCCTGGGGGCGGGGATGCAGAACATCGTGGTGGACCGGGAGGAGGACGCCAAGGGCGCCATCGCCTACCTCAAGCAACGGGATGGAGGCCGGGCCACCTTCCTGCCCCTGAGCGCCATCCGGGGGGAGGAGCTGCGGGAGCGGGGCGTGGAGAACGCCCCGGGCTTCGTGGGCATCGCCTCCCGTCTGGTGCGCTACGACCCGAAATATGAACCTATCTTTCAGAACCTGCTGGGCCGCACGGTGGTGGCGGAGGATCTGGACTGCGGCATCGCCATGGCCCGGCAGTATCAGCACCGCTTCCGCATCGTCACGCTGGACGGCCAGGTCATCAACCGGGGCGGCTCCATGACCGGCGGCAGCGTGTCCCGCAGCGCGGGCATCCTGTCCCGCACCAACGAGCTGCAGACCCTGCGCCGCCGCCAGGAGGCCCTGGCCGGGGAGCTGGAGGCGGCCCGGCGGGAGAAGGAGGAGGCCGGCCGGGAGCTGGCCGCCGCCCGCTACGCCCTGGAGGTGGCGGAAGGGGAGCGCCGGACCGCTGAGGACGGCGTCCTCCGCGCCCAGGGCGAGGTCAGCCGCTGCACCGCCCTTGCGGAGAGCGCCCAGCGTTCCCTGGAGTCCCTGGAGGGGGAGCAGGCCGCTCTGGAGCAGCGGCTTACCGACAGCCAGGGCCAGATCGAAGGGGTGAAGGCGGAGCTGGCCGGCCAGGAGGCCCGGCTTGCCTCCCTGCGGCAGGCTGTGGAGGAAAAACTGGCGGGCCAGAGCGACCTTATGGCCCTCTCCGGCCGCCTCAGCCAGGAGGTGGCGGGGAAGAAGGAGGCCCTGGCGGGCCTCACCGCCGAGCGGGAGGCCACCGCCAAGGCCCTGGGGGACATGGAGCAGGTCTGCCGGGACATGGCAGGCGACCGGGATCAGCGGCTGCGGCGGCTGGAGGAGTACCGTTCGGCTATCGCCGATACCGAGAAGGAGATCGACCGGCGGACGGAGACGGCCGCCTCCCTCCGGCTGCAAAGCGCCGCCTGCAGGGAGCGCCTGGAGGCCCTGCGCCAGGAGAAGCTGGCCATGGAGCAGGAGCGGGGCGCCATGGGCCAGAGGATCAAGGCCTGCAACGACGAGGTGCTGGACGCGGAGCGGGAGGTCTCCCGCCTGGAGCAGAAGCTCTCCGCCGGCCAGTGGGAGGAAAAGCAGATCCTCGACAAGCTCTGGGAGAACTACGAGCTCAGCCACTCCGCCGCCATGGAGCAGCGCATCGAGCTGGAGTCGGTGCCCAAGGCCAACCGCCGCATCGGCGAGCTGCGCCGGGAGATGAGCGGCCTGGGGCCGGTGAATGTGGGAGCCATCGAGGAATTCGACCGGGTGAACACCCGCTATACTTATCTCACCGGCCAGCGGGACGACGTGGAGATGGCCAAGGGGGAGCTCACCGGCATCATCGAGGAGCTCACCCGGGAAATGACCGCCATCTTCGCCGAGCAGTTCCAGCTCATCAACCAGTCCTTCCAGGAGACCTTTGTGGATCTCTTCGGCGGGGGCCGGGCCACCCTGGAGCTGGAGGACCCGGAGGACATCCTGGGCTGCGGCATCGAGATCAAGGTCCAGCCCCCGGGCAAAACCCTGAAGACCATCACCCTCCTATCCGGCGGTGAGAAGGCCTTTGTGGCCATCGCCCTGTATTTCGCCATTTTGAAGGTACATCCTACGCCCTTCTGCGTGATGGACGAGATCGAGGCCGCCCTGGACGACGCCAACGTGGTGCGCTACGCCCGGTACATGCGGACCATCTCCGACAAGACCCAATTCATCGTCATCACCCACCGCCGGGGCACCATGGAGGCCGCCGACGTCCTTTATGGTGTGACCATGCAGGAGAAGGGCGTCAGCAAGATGCTGACCATCAATCTGAACGATGTGGCCAAGGAGCTGAAAATCAAGTAGGACATAACGCCGGACAGGACGGATCAAGCGGGAAACTGCTATCATATTAGTTAAAAGGAGAAACAACATGGCTTTTTGGGATAAATGGCGGAAGGACACGAAGCCCTCCGAGGAGACGGAACTCCGCAGCGCTGTGAATGAGGACGAGGGCCTGGAGGAGGTCCCGGCTGCGGGATCTGTGGAGGCTGCGGCAGCCGCGGAGGCGGAGCCGCAGGAAGTGGCAGAGGAAAGCGTGGAGCCCGAGGCCCCTCAGCAGCCCGCCCCGCCGGTGGAGGAAAAGAAAACAAGCCTCTGGCAGAAGCTGAAGAAGCTGTACATGGGCGACGTGTTCGGCTCCGCCATCAGCGAGGCCGACGAGGCGTTCTTCGAGGACCTGGAGGAGATGCTGATCCTGGCGGACGTGGGCATGGAGACCGCCGGGGAAGCGGTAAAGGAGCTGCGCCAGCGGATGATCGAGGACAAGATCTCCGGCCAGGAGCCGGTGAAGGCGTGCCTGCGGGAGATCCTGGCGGAGAAGCTCCAGGTGGGGGACAGCGGTTTGGACCTCTCCACCACGCCGTCGGTGATCCTGGTGATCGGCGTCAACGGCGTGGGCAAGACCACCTCCATCGGCAAGCTGGCCAGCCGGCTGCGGAAGGAGGGCAAGCGGGTGCTGCTGTGCGCCGGCGACACCTTCCGGGCGGCGGCGGCGGACCAGCTGGAGATCTGGGCCAACCGGGCCAAGTGCGAGCTGGTACGCCAGAAGGAGGGGGCCGATCCCGGCGCCGTCCTCTTCGACGCCATCCAGGCCGCCAAGGCCCGGGGGGTGGACGTGGTCATCTGCGACACCGCCGGGCGGCTCCACAACAAGGCGAACCTCATGGCGGAGCTCCAGAAGCTGCGGCGGATCATCGACCGGGAGCTGCCGGAGGCGGCTCTGGAGACCCTCCTGGTGCTGGACGCCACCACCGGCCAGAACGGCCTCATCCAGGCCAAGCAGTTCCAGGAGACCGCCGGCTGCACCGGTATCATCCTCACCAAGCTGGACGGCACCGCCAAGGGCGGCATCGTCATCGCCATTGCCCGGGAGCTGGGGGTGCCGGTGAAGTTCGTGGGCCTGGGCGAGGGCATCGACGATATGCAGCCCTTTGACGCCAAGGAATATGTGGGCGCCCTGATCTGACGGGCCCCATCGGATGTATACAGGAAAAGAGGAACGAAAAATGGACCGGATCGACGGAAGGAAATGGGATCAGCTCCGGCCGGTGAAGATCACCGCCGGCTTTGTGGATTATGCCGAGGGCAGCGTCCTCATCGAGTGCGGCCACACCAAGGTGCTCTGCTGCGCCAGCGTGGAGCAGGGGGCGCCCCGGCATGTGCCGGAGGGCACCGGCTGGGTGACGGCGGAGTACTCCATGCTGCCCCGGGCCAACCGGGAGCGCAGCCGCCGGGACATCAGCAAGCTCAAGCTCAGCCCCCGCAGCGCGGAGATCCAGCGCCTTATCGGCCGCAGCCTCCGGGCGGCGGTGGATCTGGAGGCCCTGGGGGATCACACCATTACGATTGACTGCGATGTGCTGCAGGGGGACGGCGGCACCCGTACCGCCTCCGTCACCGGCGGCTTCATCGCCCTGGCCCTGGCCTGCCGGAAGATGGTGGAGGAGGGCTGGATCGCGGAAAGTCCCATCCGCCGCTGTGTGGCCGCCGTGTCGGCGGGCATCGTGGGGGACGCGCCCATGCTGGACCTCTGCTACGAGGAGGACAGCCACGCCATGGTGGACCTCAACTGCATCATGGACGGGGAGGGCCGCCTCATTGAGATCCAGGGCACCGGCGAGGGCCGCAGCTTTACCATCGAGGAGCAGCGGGAGCTGGTGGATTTGTGCGCCGGCGGCATCCGGCAGCTCATCGCCAAGCAGAAAGAGATATTGGGAGGTCGCCTGTAAGATGAAATTCATTCTCGCCTCGCAGAACCGCCACAAGCTGGTGGAGATGCAGAATATTCTGTCCGCCCACGGGGTGGAGGTGGTGCTCCAGGGGGACCTGGGGCTCCATGTGGAGGTGGAGGAGACGGGCTCCTCCTTCGCGGAGAACGCTATGCTGAAGGCCAAGGCCGTTATGGAGGCCAGCGGCCTGCCCGCCATCGCCGACGACTCCGGCGTGTGTGTGGACGCCCTGAACGGCGCCCCGGGGATCTACTCCGCCCGCTACGGCGGGCCGGAGCTGGATGATAAAGGCCGTTACCAGCTGCTGCTGAACAATCTCCGGGGGGCCGCCAACCGCGCCGCCCACTTTACCAGCGCCATCGCCTGCATTTTCCCCAACGGGGACACTATCGAGGCCGAGGGCATCTGCCCCGGCACCATCGCCTACGCCCCCCAGGGGGACGGCGGCTTCGGCTATGACCCGGTGTTTTTCCTCCCCCAGCTGCGCAAGACCTACGCCCAGCTGACGCCGGAGGAAAAGGCGGCGGTGTCCCACCGGGGCAAGGCCCTGGAGGTGTTCGACCAGAAGCTCCGGGCCTACCTGGCGCAACAGAAATAACTTTTTTTCATTCTTTTCTTTGAAAAGAAAAGAAGCAAAAGAAACGTTTGTCCCGGGAAATTTTATTTCCCGGGTGAAGAAGATTCCGGCGGACGCTACGAACGCCGGAGTACAGGAAAGGAACCATACCATATGGAACTGACAAGCAAGCAGCGCGCGCAGCTGCGGGCCATTGCCAACACCATCGATACCATCGTCATCATCGGCAAAGACGGCATCACGGAGAACCTGGCCAAGCAGGCCAACGACGCCCTGGAGGCCCGGGAGATCATCAAGTGCCGGGTGCTGGAGAACTCCCTCCTCACCGCCCGGGAGGCCTGCGACCAGCTGTCCCGGCTCACCCGCAGCGAGCAGGTCCAGGTGATCGGCAGCAAATTCGTGCTCTACCGCCAGCACTACGACAAGAGCAAGCGGAAGATCGAGCTGGTCAAGGCGGGGAAACGGGCTGATTGACATAACATAGCCGCTATGGTAGGATGGGTTTACAAGCGTAGACCGATCCGGCCGCGGACTTACACAGGGAAAAGGGGAAAATCGGTGAAGATCGGCATATATGGCGGGACCTTCAACCCCATCCATCTGGGGCATATGGCGGCGGCAAAGTTCGCCGCGGAATATCTGGGGCTGGACAAGCTCTACCTGGTGCCGGCGGGGATACCGCCCCACAAGGAGCTGGAGGAGGACGAGGCGGGCCACCAGCACCGGCTGGACATGGCCCGCCTGGCGGCCGACGCCCTGGAGCTGCCCGGCGTGGCGGAGGCGGCGGACTGGGAGCTGAACCGGAAGGGGAAGAGCTACACCTGGGAGACGGTGGAGGCGGCCCACAAGCGCTTCCCCAAGGACCAGCTGTACCTTCTCATGGGGACGGATATGTTCCGGACCTTCCAGGACTGGCGGCACCCGGAGCGCATCGCCAGGCGCTGCGTCCTGTGCGCCTTCGGCCGGAACGAGGGGGACACCCAGGCGTCCCTGGCGCCCCAGGCCCGGTATCTGGAGGAAGCTTTTTCCGCAAACGTGGCGACGATCCCGCTGCCCCGCATCGTGGAGATCTCCTCCACCCGGCTGCGCCGGCTGCTGAAGGAGGGGGAGGGCCGGGCATACCTGGATCCCACGGTGTACGGCTACATCCTCCGGGAGGGGCTGTACGGGGTGAAGAAGGACCTGACCCGCCTGTCCCTGGAGGACCTGCGGTGCGCGGCGCTGTCCATGCTGGCCCACAGCCGGATCCCCCACGTGCTGGGCACGGAGGAGACGGCGGCCAAGCTGGCCCTGCGCTGGGGCGCCGACGAGGAGGAGGCCCGCCGGGCGGCCCTGCTCCATGACTGCACAAAAAAAGAAACCAGGGAACAACAGCTGGCCCTGTGCCGTCAATATCACATAGAGGTCGAAAAGCCGGAAAAGCTGGAGACCAAGCTGTTCCACGCCATCACCGGCGCGGCGGTGGCGGAGCATGTGTTCGGCCTGAGCCCGGCGGCGGTGTCCGCCATCCGGTGGCACACCACCGGGAAGGCGGACATGACCCTGCTGGAGAAGATCATCTATTTAGCGGATTATATCGAGCCCACCCGGGACTTCTGTGACCTGCGGGAGCTGCGGCGGCTGGCCTATGAGGATCTGGACCGGGCCATGCTGCTGGGCTTCACCATGGCGGTGGAGGACCTGGGGGCCCGGGGGATGGTGGTGCATCCCGACAGTGTGCGCGCGAGGGATTATTTGAAAGGAATCATGTCATGAGCAGACAGAAAGGCAAGCGTGAGGCGGTGCGGGAGACGTGGCATACGGAGGGGGACCCCTTCGCCGGGGAGGGCGGCGGGAAGAAGTTCCGCCTCACCGGCTGGAAGCGGATCGCGGTCATTGTGGTGAGCTGCGTGGCGGCGCTGGCCCTGGCGGTGGGACTGTGGTGGTCCATCTTTGTCAAGGCGCCGGACGTCAGTGACAAGACCAAGCCCACAGTCAGCAACGGGGCGGACAAGGAGACAACCACAGAACCGGATGCCGAGGATGAGCCTTCCGCGGTAAGCGGCAGAAAGGAAGATTACTTTACATTCCTTCTCCTGGGGGAGGACACCTCCAGCGGCAGCACGGACACCATTATCCTGGCCTCCTACGACGTGGCCAACCAGCAGGTGAACATGATGAGCATTCCCCGGGACACCATGGTCAATGTGTCCTGGGATATCAAGAAGATCAACTCCGTCTATTCCTCCAAACTGGGGATGGACGGACTCAAGACCCAGGTGCAGTACCTCACCGGCGTGATGCCGGATTTCTATGTCATCGTCCAGTGGGAGGCGGTGGGCGAGATCGTGGAGGCGCTGGGGGGCGTGTATTTTGACGTGCCCTTCAACATGAACTACGACGACTCCTACCAGGACCTCCACATCCACCAGGAGAAAGGCTACCGCCTCCTCAGCGGCGAGGACGCCATGGAGGTGGTGCGCTGGCGGAAGAACAACGACGGCACCAACTACGGCGACACCACCCGGGTGGAGGTGCAGCAGGCCTTCCTGATGGCCCTGGCGGAGCAGTGCCTGAAGCTGGGCAACTGGACCAAAGTCAGCGCCTTCGCCAAGATCTTCGCGGAGAACGTGGAGACGGACATCCCTTTGAACAACCTTCTCTGGTTTGCCCAGCAGGCCATGGGGCTCAAGACCGAGAATATCCATATCATGACCATCCCCGGCGACTATAACAGCTACGCCTGGAGCCGCACCTACAAAAACAATCAGTCCTATGTATTCGTCTATCCAGAAGAGACGGTGGAGATGGTCAACCAGTATTTCAATCCCTACACGGAGGACATCACGGAAGCCGATCTCCAGATCATGTACCGGAACAAAAACGGCTCCCTGGGGGTGACCAACGGCACTCTGGCGGACACCGCCGCGGCCAGCGCGCCGGTGAAATCCTCCGGCAGCAGTTCTTCCTCCGGCAGCTCCAGCAATTCCAGCAGCACGGGGACCACCACGGAGCCCGATACCGGGACCGCCACAGATCCCAATACCGGTAGCACCACAGATCCCGGCACGGGAACGGCCACGGATCCCAATACCGGCACCGCCACGGATCCCGGCACCGGTACCGCCACGGATCCCGGCACGGGGACCGCCACGGATCCCAATACCGGTACCGCCACGGATCCCAATACCGGTAGCACCACAGATCCCGGCACGGGGACCACTACGGATCCCGATGCAGGGACCACTACGGATCCCGGGGCCACTGATGACAGTGTGCCGCCCAGCTGGCTGGGATAACAGAAAGGACAGAGATTTCCGGGTATTGATCGGAAAGGAAAAGAGACATGGCAGGAAAGCATATCCAAGAGCGGGCCGCGGAGGAGAAAAGATCCCGTGCCGCCGCCCGCGGCAAAGGCAAAAAGCCGGGCGCCAAAAAGGCGGCCCTCATCGCGGTGGGCTGTATTGCCGCGCTGGCCCTGGTGATCGGCGGGGTCTGGGTGGCCTTCATCAGGCCGCCGGACGTCAGCCATAATGTCCGCCCCGGCGGCGGGACGGGCCAGACAGGTGATACGGAGGTAGGAGACGAGCCGGATACGGCGGCCGGGCGGAAGGACGGATACTATACGTTCCTCCTGGTCGGGCGGGATACCGGCGGCGGAGGGAATACGGATACCCTGATCCTGGTGTCCTACGATGTGGCCAACGACCAGGTGAATATGGTGAGTATTCCCCGGGACATGATTGTAAACGTCTCCTGGAGCACAAAAAAGATCAATTCCGTCTACAACGCCAAGGAGTCCAACGGAGGAGGCATTGAGGGGCTCAAGGCGCAGGTGGGATATCTCACCGGTGTGGTGCCCGACTTCTATGTCATCATCGAGTGGGAAGCGGTGGGCGAGCTGGTGGAGGCCGTGGGGGGCGTGGAGTTCGACGTGCCGCGGAATATGAACTACGACGACCCTTACCAGGATCTCCATATCCATCTGAAAAAGGGAGTTCAGGTCCTCAACGGTGAGGAGGCCATGGCGATGCTGCGCTACCGCCACGATAACGATACCCGCTACGGCTACGGTGACACCGGCCGCGCGGAGACCCAGCGGGAATTTTTGAAGGCCATGGCCAAGGAGGTCCTGCAGCTGGGGAATATCACAAAAATCGGGGAGTTCGTCAGGATCTTTATGGAGCATGTGAAAACGGATCTGGAGCTTGGGGACCTGATGTGGTTCGCTTCCCAGGCGATGGACGTTAATGTGTCTGAGATGGAGTCCTTTACTTTGCCCTATGAGGATGTGCAGATTTACCGGGGCGCATACTACTTTATGCCTGTGCCCGGGGAAACTGTTACCATGATGAACGAGTATTTTAATCCCTACCTGCGGGATATCACCGAAAAGGATCTGCAGGTGGTTCAGCGCAACAGCGACGGATCCTGCTATGTGACCAACGGCACCCTGCTGGACTCCAGGTGGGCCAAGCCCACTTCCAGCAGCTCCGGCAACTCCAGCAGCTCCGGCGGCGGTACTGCCGGAAGTACAGAGGAGACCACCGATCCCGGTACCGGCGAGGCCACGGATCCCGGCACGGGTGAAACGACCGACACCGGCGCTGGCGAGGCTACTGACCCCGGCACCGGTGAAGCGACTGAGCCTGGTACCGGCGGGACCACGGATCCCGGTACCGGTGAGACCACCGATCCCGGCACCGGCGGGACCACCGACCCCAACACCGGCGGGACCACCGATCCCGGTACCGGCGGGACGACCGACTCCTCCCAGCCGCCGGCGGAGGGCGACGACAGCGAGCCCCCCAGCTGGCTGGGCTGAGATGCAGCCGGCGAGACAACTGCCTGAAAGGACAGTAAGAAGATGAACCGATACAGAGGAAAGCGCGAAGCGCCCCGCCCGGAGCGGGGAACTGACCATAGGGATGAGCCTCTCCTGACAGATCCCTTCGCGGAGGAGCCGGCAGACGCCGCCCCGCCGGCGGGGGACGCCGCCGGAGATCCCTTTGCGGAGGAGGCCGGGGAGCAGTCCCGGGCCAAGGTGGTGCTGCGCCGCTGGGGGGCCTTCTGGATGTCCCGGAAGGGGAAGATCCTGGCCGTGGTGCTCACCGTGGTGCTTTTGGCGGGCATCGGCGGGGCCGTGTACCTGCGCAGCTGGATCAAGCCGCCGGATCTGCCGGTGCAGCCGGACGCCGGGGATCAGCAGCAGCGGCCCGACGCCGGGGAGGAGGACCAGGAGCCCGCCGGCCCCACGGATGACGAGCTCTACCCCGACGACGGGTACGACGGCGATATGCCCACGGTCTCCGGGGACCGGAAGGAGGGGGTCTACACCTTCCTCCTGGTGGGGACAGACAAGGGCGACGGCAACACGGACACCATCATGGTGGCCACCTACGACACGGTGAACCAGGACGTGAGCATCATGTCCATCCCCCGGGACACCATGATCAACGCCTCCTGGGACATCAAGAAGATCAATTCCGTCTACTCCCGGTACAGCGACGGCATCGGGGCCCTGAAGAAGCAGGTCAAGACCCTCGTCGGCTTCACCCCTGACTTCTATGTGAAGGTGGACCTGGAGATGTTCGTGGAGCTGGTGGACCTGGTGGGCGGCGTGGAGTTCGACGTGCCCCAGGACATGAACTACGACGACCCCTGGCAGGACCTCCACATCCACCTGGAGAAGGGCCTCCAGGTCCTGGACGGGGAGAAGGCCATGGAGCTGGTGCGTTTCCGCCGCTACTCCGAGGGGGATATCAAGCGGGTGGAGGTCCAACAGAATTTCATGAAGGCCCTCATCAAAGAGTGCCTGAGCCTGGAGCACTGGGGGAAGATCAAGGCCTACATCGACCTGGCCTTGGACAACGTGCAGACGGACCTGGAGTTCGGCTCCGTGGTGTGGTTTGCCGCCCAGGCCCTGGGGCTGGGCAGCGCCCCCATGCTGAGCATGGACGACGTGTACACCTGCACCCTGCCGGGGGACTACTGGGACAGCGCCTGGAGCCGGGCCGTGGGCCAGGAGCAGTCCTATGTGACCATCTATCCCAAGCAGGTGGTGGAGCTGGTGAACGAGCGCTTCAACCCCTATGAGCAGAAGGTCACCACCGCGATGCTGGACGCCATGAGCATCCTCTCCAACGGCGACATCGCATCCTCCACCGGGAATGTCCGGGATACCCAGCACAACGCCGTCATGGCGGTGCGTCGGGGGGAGGCCTATTACGACGACAACGGCAACATCGTCTACGGCCAGAAGCCCCAGGAGCCGGAGGTCCAGGTGGATCAGTACGGCAACTATTATATTCTGGACGAAAGCGGAAATATCGTGTATACTGATGCAAACGGGACCCCGCTGGATCCCCAGCCGGAAGATCCCGGCGCCACGGATCCGGGCACGACAGTACCCGGTACGACGACGCCTGGGACCACGAACCCCGGTACGACAACGCCTGGCGTGACGGACCCCGGTGCGACAGATCCCGGCACGACGGCGCCTGGGACCACGGATCCGGGCGCGGAAGCCCCCGGCACCAGCGACCCCGGTACGGGGACGGATGAGGAGAAGCCGGGCTGGCTGGGATAAGGGCGGAAACCATCAGAAAGGAATGAGACGGCTATGACACCCAAGGAAATGGCATTGGCGGCGGTGAAGGCCCTGGACAGCAAGAAGGGCGCGGACATCAAGGTGATGGAGGTCACGGAGCTGACCAGCCTCGCGGACTACTTCGTCATCTGCACCGGCGGCAGCAATACCCAGATCAACGCCCTGTGCGACGCCGTGGAGGAGGCCCTGGAGAAGGAGGGGGAGACGCCCCTGCACCGGGAGGGCCACCGGGGCGGCATCTGGGTGCTGCTGGACTACGGCTGCGTGGTGGTCCATGTGTTCAACGACGAGGCCCGGGAGTTCTACTCCCTGGAGCGGCTGTGGAGCGACGGTAAGCCGGTGGATCTGGGGGAGGTCCTGGGGGAGCGCTGAGCCCCTGACCGCCCCGCGGACCGGCGCACCGGCTTTGCAGGCGGCGCGCGGGAAGAATGGAGCGTTTTTGTAAAAAATGCTTGCATTGCCCCATACATTGTGGTATACTACCATTTGGCTTTGTAGTGAAAGCTGTGGGGCCGAGTTTATGAGGAAAGAGGTGAACAAGAGCAATGAAGGAAGGTATCCATCCCAATTATCAGCAGACTACGATCAAATGCGCCTGCGGTAATGTAATTGAGACAGGTTCCACGAAGAAGGACATTCGCGTGGAAGTCTGCTCTAAGTGTCACCCCTTCTTCACTGGCAAGCAGAAGCTGGTCGATACCGGCGGGCGCGTGGCCAAGTTCAACAAGAAGTTCGGTCTGGACAAGTAATTGCATTACAACACCGCACCGCGCCGCAGGTCTGCGGCGCGGTGTTTTTTTGGCCTGCGGCCCATTGCAAAACCGGGGCCGTTCCGCTATACTAATACCAAAATGCGATTAGACGAGGTACTATGAACGACGAGACGATCAAGGAACAGGCCGCCCCGGAGCAGCCCCGGGACCGGGCGGTGCTGGTGGGGCTCAGCAGCCCCAAGCTGGACAAGCGGGACAACGCCGACGAGGACACCCTGGAGGAGCTGGCTGATTTGGTGGAGACCGCCGGCGGCGCGGTAGTGGCCTCCGTGCTGCAAAACCGCCCCTCACCGGAGCCTCGCACCTTCATCGGCGAGGGCAAGGTGGCGGAGATCCGGGAGCTGGTGCAGAACGAGGAGGCCACCATGGTCATCTTCGACAATGACCTGAGCCCCTCCCAGCAGCGTTCCCTCACCGAGGACCTGAAGGTCCAGGTGCTGGACCGCAGCGCCCTGATCCTGGACATCTTTGCCCAGCGTGC
Organism: uncultured Oscillospiraceae bacterium; assembly: GCA_944387785.1. GTDB lineage: Bacteria > Bacillota > Clostridia > Oscillospirales > Oscillospiraceae > Pelethomonas. The sequence continues at coordinate 16,554 of CALXGG010000018.1, forward strand.
CAGGACGAAGGAGGGCCGCCTCCAGGTGGAGCTGGCCCAGTATCAATACCTGCTGCCCCGGCTGACGGGCATGTGGACCCACCTGGAGCGCCAGGCGGGCACCAGCGGCAAGGGGCCCATCGGCTCCAAGGGCCCCGGCGAGACCCAGCTGGAGACGGACCGGCGGCACATCCACCGGAAGATCGACAAGCTGAAGGAGGAGCTGGAGGAGGTGCGCAGGGTCCGGGGCACCCAGCGCCAGCGGCGGATGAAGAACGAGATCCCGGTGGTGGCCATCGTGGGCTACACCAACGCCGGGAAGTCCACCCTCCTCAACGCCCTGACCGACGCGGGGATCCCCGCCAACAACCGGCTCTTCGACACCCTGGACACCACCAGCCGCCTGCTGGCGGTCAGCGACACCCTGGATGTGGTGATCTCCGACACGGTGGGCTTTATCCGCAAGCTGCCCCACCAGCTGGTGGACGCCTTCAAGGCCACCCTGGAGGAGCTGGAGTACGCCGATATGCTGCTCCATGTCATCGACATTTCCAACCCGGAGTGGCAGGAGCAGGCGGCTATCGTGGACGAGCTGATCCGGGAGCTGGGGGCGGAGCAGACCCCCTGCCTGCGGGTGTACAACAAGAGCGACCTCTTCTGGGGGGATATCCGGCCCCACGGGGAGGATACGGTGAATATCTCCGCCAAGACCGGCGAGGGACTGGACGAGCTGCTGCGGGCCATCGACAAACAGCTGGACAAGGGCACCAGGCGGCTGACCCTCCACATCCCCTACGACAAGGCCGGGCTTCTGGACGTCCTCTACAAGGACGCCAGGGTGGAGTCGGTGGCCTACGGCGAGACCATCGACGTGCAGGCGGTGTGCAATCCCCGTGCCATCGGCCTGGTGAAGCCCTACATCGAGGGCTGGGTGGAGCCCAAGGAGCCCTGGGAGTAACGGCGCGGCGGCCCCGCTTGCGTAAGGGGCCATATCCGGGGAGGGAAAGCTCCCCGCCGGAGCGGGGGGCCCGGGAAGAAGGCCCCGGCCGGCGAAGCGGTAAGGAGAGAGGAAGCATGATTTTGGAGACAGCGCGGACCCTGCTGCGGCCCTTTGCCGACGGGGACGCCCAGGATCTGTACGACTATGCCCGGGATCCCCGGGTGGGCCCCGCCGCGGGCTGGAAGCCCCACGAGAGCCTGGAGGAGAGCCTGCGGATCATCCACACGGTCTTTTCGGCCCCCAACGTGTTTGCCATCGTGGACCGGGAGAGCGGCCACGCGGTGGGCTCGGTAGGCTTTGTGGGCCGTCCCAGAGGGGAGGAGGGGCTGTCCGACGAGCTGGGGTATGCCCTCAGCCCTGCCTATTGGGGCCGCGGCCTGATGACGGAGGCGGCAATGCGTGTAGTGGATTATGGCTTTACAGCCCTTGGGCTGCAAGCGATCTGGTGCAGCCACTACGCGGAAAACGACCGCTCCCGCCGGGTGATCGAGAAATGCGGCTTTTCCCACGCCTTCGACCAGCGGCTCAGCGACGAGTTTGTGGAGGACCGGCTGACCCGGTTCTATGTCCTCTTGCGGGAGGACTGGAAGCGGAGGGCGGCCCGGTGAAGGAGAGCTACATCGTGCCCTTCGGCCAGGGAGAGGCGGAATACGTGGAGAAGCGCTCCCGCTTCATCGGCCATGTCTGGCCGGTGGGCAGCGAGGAGGAGGCCCGCCGCCGCATTGAGGAGACCCGCAAGCGCCATTACGACGCCCGTCACAACTGCTGGTGCTATGTGATCCGGGAGGGGAACATCCTGCGCTACGGCGACGACGGGGAGCCCCAGGGCACCGCCGGCCAGCCTATGCTCAACGTGTTCCTCCGGGAGGAGGTCACCAACGTCTGCTGCGTGGTGACCCGGTACTTCGGCGGCATCCTGCTGGGGGCCGGGGGCCTCACCCGGGCCTACGGCGGCACCGCCAAGCTGGCCCTCAACCAGGCGGGGATCAGCCATATGCGGCTGTGGGCCTCCCTGGTCATCCCCTGCGGCTACGCCCAGTACGAGCGGGTGCGGCAGCTGGCGGAGGCGGAAGGCGGCGTGATCGCCGGGACGGACTTCGGCGCGGACGTGGTGCTGTCGGTGCTGCTGCCGGCGGAGCGGACAGAGGGTCTGCAAGCCAGACTCACGGAGCTCTCCGCCGGGCAGCTGGAGCTGCTGGTGGAGGAGGAGGCCTTTCGCCCCGGCCCCCGGGAGGAAGCGCGATAAAATAAGAATAGAAAACATAAACAGCCGCGCCGGTAAAATACCGGCGCGGCTGTTTGTCTGTGCGCCTGTTTTGCCAGTGCGGCATAGATGAGAATGGAAATATCAAGTTTCTGTTGAATTTTATAAAAAATACCTGCATTGCAGTCAATGCAGCATTGCTATATAATACAATTAAAAGTTGATTTTAGGGGGCGGTACAATGGAAAACATGGGTATTGGCGCTCACATTGCCCGATATCGGAAGGCGGCAGGCCTCACGCAGGAGGAACTGGGGCAGGCGGTAGGAGTCAGCACCCAGGCGGTGAGCCGCTGGGAGTGCGGCGGCGCCCCGGATGTGGCGCTGCTGCCGTCCATCGCGGACCGGCTGGGGGTGTCCATCGACGCCCTCTTCGGCCGGGAGGTCAGCGGCGGGGACATGAAGGGGGCTCTGGCGGACTGGCTGGGCGGGCTGCCCCAGGAGCGGCGGCTGGACGGGCTGTGCCGCCTGGTGTGGTATGCCTGCCGGAGCCTGACGGGCCACGGCGAGGATCGGAAGCTGGTGCCGGACCAGTATCTGGACCGCTGCGCCATCCCGATGGAGGACTGCGCCGACAGCGTCCTGCTCAAGACCGTGGTGGAGACGGAGCAGGGGCTGTCCTTGGGGATCGGGGCGGAGGACCTGTCCTTCATGCTCCTGTTCCCGGAGCCCAAGGGCGGCTATCAGCAGTTCCTGGCGGCGGACGAGGGCTACCGGCAGCTCTTTGCCGCCCTGGCCATGCCCGGGGCCGTGACGATGCTGCGGTACCTGTACAGCCGGGAGAGCCGCGGCTACACCGCCGCCGCCCTGGCCAAGGCCCTGGGCCTCCCCGCGGAGCAGGCGGCACAGGCCCTGGAGGCCATGGAGAAGCTGCACCTGCTCACCCGGCAGGAGATCGTTCTGGACACCGGGGAAACGCCGGTGTGGATGATCCGGGAGCAGGGGGCACTGGTGCCGTTCCTGTACCTGGCCCAGCTCCTGATGGAAAAGGGGGACGGGTTCCAGATGCACTGGCACACCCGCCGGCGGCCGCTGCTGGTCTGGGAGGAGAAGGAGGACAGCCATGAGCCGGCCCTCTGAGGCCGCCAGGCCCTATTTCCAGGCCTTTTACCGGAACAACCGCCTGTGGTACGCCGGGGCGATGCTCCTGCTGCTCCTGGGGACCCCCGCCAACCTGGTGGCCTCCTGGATGCTGGGGGAGATACTGGACGGCATTGCCGCCGGGGATATGGGGCGGCTGTGGTGGCTGGCCCGCTTCGCGGCGGCGTTCTGCGCGGGGGTGACGGCAGTGGACCTGGGGATGCGGAAGTGCCGCAGCGTATTTATCCACCGGGCCCTGGCCCAGTACAAGTCCCTGGCCTTTTCCCGGCTGTCGGAGAAGAGCATCAGCGCTTTTTCCCGGGAGAGCACCGGCCGCTACCTGTCCGTCCTCACCAACGATGTGAACACCCTGGAGGAAAATTATCTCAACCGCTCCATGAGCATGCTCAACGACAGTCTGCTGTTTCTCGGGGCTCTGGCCATGATGTTCTGGTACAGCTGGCGTCTGGCGCTGGCGGCGGTGCTCCTCAGCGTCCTGCCGGTGGTGGTGACCCTCACCATGGGCGGGGAGCTCAGCCGCCGGGAGAAGGCGGTCAGCGACCGGAACGAGAACTTTGTCTCCCAGGTGCAGGATCTGCTCAGCGGTTTTTCCGTCATCAAGAGCTTCAAGGCGGAGCGGGAGGCCCAGGCCCTGTTTGACCAGGAGAACCGGACGGCGGAGGCCACCAAAGAGCGCCGCCGGTGGTGGGAGGGCCTGCTGATGGTGTTCAGCGGCGCCCTGTGCGGCGGCCTGCTCCAGTTCGGCGTGTTCCTGCTGGGGGCCTGGCTGGCCATCCGGGGGGAGATCACCGCCGGGACGGTGCTGGTGATGGTCAACCTCTGCAACTTCGTCCTGGAGCCCATCCGCACGGTGCCTCAGTATTGGGCGGGCCGGAGGGCCGCCGTGGCCCTGGTGGAGAAGCTGGCAGCGGTGGCGGAGGAGAACGGGGGACGGGGCGGTCAGACGATCCCGCCGGTGCTGGCGGAGGCTATCGAGCTGGAGGACCTGTCCTACGCCTACGAGGAAGGGAAGCCGGTGCTGCAGCATATATCCTTCCGGATGGAGCCGGGGAAGCGCTACGCCCTGGTGGGGGCCTCCGGCAGCGGGAAAAGCACGCTTTTGAACCTTCTGATGGGCGCCGACAGCGGCTATACCGGTTCTATCCGGCTGGATGGCCGGGAGCTGCGGGAGGTGGATCCCGACTGCCTCTACGATCTGATGAGCCTGATCGGGCAGAATGTGTTCCTTTTTGATGATACCATCTGGCGGAATATTACGATGTTCCGGGATTTCCCTGAGGAACAGGTGAAAAAAGCAGTAAAGGATTCTGGCCTTACACAGCTGATTTCCCAGAAGGGAAAGGACTATTTGTGCGGAGAAAACGGCGTCAATCTTTCCGGTGGGGAACGGCAGCGGGTGTCCATCGCCCGCAGCCTCCTGCGAGGGACGCCGGTGCTGCTGCTGGACGAGGCCACCGCCGCCCTGGACAGCCGGACCGCCTGGGAGGTCACAGACGCCATCCTCAGCCTGGAGGGCCTTACCCGTCTGGTAGTGACTCATCGGCTGGAGGCGCCGCTGCTGGAGCGGTATGACGGGATCCTGGTGCTGCGAAACGGCCGCCTATGGGAGCGGGGGACCTATCGGGAGCTGATGGATCGCAAGGGGTACTTTTACTCCCTCTATACCGTCTCCAACGGCTGAGGGGAGCGGGTTGCCCCGGCCTGCCGCTTTGGGCGGCCGAAAGGCGCGTCATAGGATAAAACGCCGCCCCGGGCCGGATCTCCGGCCCGGGGCGGCGTTGGGCGATGGGGGTCACAGCTGCTCCTGCCCGCCGGGCAGGAGGCTGCGGAGCTGGTCGGCCAGGGCGGAATACTCTTCCAGGCCCAGCCGCTCCCCCCGGACGGCGGCGTCCAGGCCGCAGGCAGCCACAGCGGCGGCGATGGCCTCCTTGCCCAGCCGGCCGCCGAACACGGAGCCCAGGCTGTTGACCAGGGTCTTGCGCCGCTGGGCAAAGCCGGCGCGGATCACCCGGAACAGGAAGTCCTCCCCGCAGGCGGGAGCCACCGGCGGCGCGGTGCGGGTCCGGCAGCGGAGGACGGAGGAGGTGACCTTGGGGGCGGGGTAGAAGCAGGAGGGGGGCACGTCGAAGAGCAGCTCCGGCTCCGTATGGTACTGCATATACAGGGAGAAGGCGCCGTAGTCCCCGGTGCCGGGGGCGGCGGCGATCCGCAGGGCCACCTCCCGCTGGATCATCACGGTGATGGCGGCGAAGCGGCGGGCCTCCACCAGGGCGGTGAGGACGGGGGTGGTGATATTGTAGGGGAGGTTGGCGCAGACCAGGGGGGTGAGGCCGGGGAGGTGCTGGTCCACCAGGGCGGGGACGTCGGTTTTCAGGATGTCCCCGGGGATCAGGGTGAAGTTCTCCGCCCCTGCCATGGTCTCCGCCAGCACCGGCAGCAGGGCCTTGTCCAGCTCCACGGACACCACCCTGTCCGCCCGGGCGCACAGCTCCCGGGTGAGGGGGCCGATGCCGGGGCCGATCTCCAGCACGCCGGTACCGGGGCCGGCGCCGCTGGCCTGGGCGATATCCCGGGGCACCCAGTCCTCGATGAGGAAGTTCTGGCCCATGGACTTGGAGAAGCGGAAGCCGTGGCGGCCCAGCAGGGCCCGGATTTCCTGTAAGTTGCAGAGATCCATCGTGTGTCCTCCCGGAAAGGCGGGACGGCGCGGGCCGCGCGGGGACGCGGAGGCCCCGCCGCCTGCCGCCGTCGGCGCAGGTGATCGTGGGCCCATTGTACCACAGGCGGCGGCAAAGCGCCATATCCCAGGCGAAAATTTCCGGCGAAGGGACGGGAAAACGGTGGCAATTTGCGGGGCCCTGTGGTACAATGAAAAACCTGAGCAATGTTGTGCCCGCGCCGGGGGAGCGCCGCCGGGGCGGGGTAGGGAGGAACGCCTGTGGATGAGCTTTTGAAAATGTGCCTGATCGTCTGCCCCCTGATCTTCCTGGGGGGCTTTGTGGACAGCGTGGCGGGGGGCGGCGGCCTCATCACCCTGCCGGCCTACCTGATGGCCGGGGTGCCGGTCCACTTTGCCGCCGGCACCAACAAGGTGGTCAACGGCATCGGCACCGCCGCCGCCACGGTGAAGTACTTCCGCAGCGGGAAGATCCGCCTGTCGGTGGCCCTGCCGGCGGCGGCGGGGGCCCTGGCGGGGGGCTACATCGGCGCGGAGATCGCCAAGCTCCTCTCGGACTCCCTGCTCCAGGGGTTGATGCTGGTGGCCCTGCCGGTGGTAGCGGTGTTCCTGGTGCTGAAGAAGGACTTCGGACAGGAGACCGGGGAGACCGTTTACAGCAGGGCCTACGAGCTGACGGTGAGCCTTTTGATCGGCCTTGCCATCGGCTGCTACGACGGTATGATCGGTCCGGGCACCGGCACCTTCATGATCATGGCCTTCACCGCCCTGCTGTCCCTGGACATGGTCACCGCCTCCGGTTGCGCCAAGGTGGGGAACCTGGCCAGCAACGTGGCCGCTGCCGTGTCCTTCATCATCGGCAGCAGCGTCATGTGGCAGCTGGTGCTGCCGGCCACCCTTTGCAGCGTGGCGGGGAACTACTGCGGCGCGCTGTACGCCATCCGGGGCGGCGGGAAGCGGATCCGGGGCATGATCTTCGTGGTGCTGGGGATGCTGTTCGTCAAGCTCCTGTGGGAGCTCCTCACCTGAGGGCCGTTTCCACTGCTGCCGGAGGCCGGCGGTCCGGCCTCCCGTGGGAATCAGGATAAGAAAACGAGGGACCCGCTTGAAGGCGGGTCCCTCGTTTCATCATGTCGCAGTTGCCGGTGAAAAAACTCTCTGTCAATCCAGGACGTACACGGTGCAGTCCCGCACGCCGAACTGGATGCAATCGTTGTAGGTGTTCATATACAGGTCGATGATGTTGCCCCGGACGCCGGTATCCTCGGCAATGGCGAAGCCGTAGGTGTACATGCCGTCGTTGGAGACCACATAGACCTTGGTGCCCAGGGGGAGGACCTTCCGATCCACCGCCACCACGCCCAGGCGGACGGTCGTGCCGCTGGCGGTGACGGTGCCCACCTTGCCCTCGCCGGCGGTGTAGGCGGTGCCCTTCATGGTCCGGGCCTCGCTGAAGGTGAGGACCTGTCCGTTTTCCAGGGTGATGGTGCCGCTGCCGTCGTCATTGGTCTGGATGGACGCCACCGGGTCGCTGTTGTTGGCGAAGTTCTCGATGGTGCCCTTCTCGATGATGGTGGGCACCGGCTGGGAATCCACCACGTCGATGAGCTGCCGGGCGGTCTCCACGCCGTCCTGGTAGATGACCTCGTAGGTCTCGCTGTACGTCCCGTCGCTGCCCTCCTGGATCACGGATTCGTACCAGGCGGGCTTCTGGTCGTTGTACTGGTAGACGATTTCGCTCTCGGTGACGGTGGAGATGCGCTCATAAAAGACGAATTCAGAGGAGATGCTGATCTCCACGCCGTGCTCCAGGAAGGCCACGGAGACCATTTCCAGGGGGCTGGGCTGCACGCCCACGCGGCTGAGGAGCTGGGACACCGTCTCGTTACGGGAGACCGCGGCGAAATCGGAGCCCTGGTAGGATACGGTCACCTCCTGGCCGGCGGTCAGCAGCAGGTCGTTCCCGTCCTGACGGGAGACCAGCTCGGCATAGCCGTCGGTGAGGAACACGTCGGCAGTCAGCTGGTCGACGTGGACGTAGGCGTCGTCGGTGACGACATACATGGCGCTGGCGTCGCTATCCGCGGGATGGGGCGCCAGGGAGAGGGCGAGGGCAGAGAGGGCCGGTACAGCTGCGACAGCGATCAGCCGTTTCGCCAGGGAAGCGGCTTTCTTGCTTCTTTCAAACATGATACTTGTACCTCCATTGGTTTTCAAAAAAGGACAACCGTGTGGGATCGTTGCACGGACCCGGACAACCGGGGGAGCTGTTTTTCGCCCCGCCGCCGGTCTGCCGGGAAAAAGGATGGAATAGATTTCCTTTTCACAAGCAGTATATGCAACCGATTTGTAACTTTTGTTACTTTTCTGAAAACTTCGTGTAGTATACCTGATTCCGTGGCATTTGTCAAGCTTTTACCAACATTTTTTTGGCATACAGTTGACATAAGGGTGAAATTTATTGATTATGTCCAGGAAAAATCTTGCAAAAGCTAGAAAAAAGTAACAGCACAGGTAACAAAAGTAACAGCCGGACGCCGCAGATCGGGCCCTGAAGAGCCCCTGTGGAAGGCCGTCCGGCGGCTGCTGCGGGGCTGTCCGGAGAGGCTGGTCGGGGCGTTCACAAAAAACTCCCCCGCCGCGGACAGCGGCAGGGGAGGGTCCGGGCGGCCCCGTGGAGGCCGGGCAGTATCATTTACAATAGACAATAGAAAAGAAGCATCTTTAGGAGGGGGAGGGAGACTGAAGGGGAAAGGAGCGGGCCCCGCGGTTACGGCTCCCGGGAGGCCTCCGGCTCACCGGCGGCCCGTTCCCGGCGCAGCTCCTCGTAGACCTCCGCCAGCAGGCGGCGGTCCGCCTTGGTGGCCATAAAGTCCTGCTCCCGGAACATGTCGGGCCGGCGGCGGAGGGTGCGGAGCATGGCCTGCTTCTTCCGCCAGAGCCGGACCTTCTCATGGTGGCCGCTGAGAAGGACCTCCGGCACTTTCCGGCCGTGCCATTCCTCGGGGCGGCTGTACTGGGGGTACTCCAGCAGGCCGTTCCAGTGGCTCTCCTCCTCGTAGCAGGCGGCCTCCGGCAGGACGCCGGGCACCATGCGGCACACGGCGTCGGCCACCGCCATAGCGGGGATCTCCCCGCCGGTAAGGACGAAGTCTCCCAGGGAGATCTCCTCGTCCACGCACTCCTCGATGAAGCGCTCGTCGATGCCCTCGTAGTGGCCGCAGACCAGGATCAGATGGTCGTAGTCCCGGAGGAGCTGCCGGGCCTTTTCCTGGCAGAAGGTGGCGCCGCAGGGGGAGAGGAAGATGGTGCGGGTGCGGGGGGTGCCGAATTCCTCCCGGATATGGGCCCAGCATCTGTAAAGGGGATCCGCTTGCATCACCGCGCCGCGGCCGCCTCCGTAGGGGTAGTCGTCCACCTGCTTCTGCTTGTTCACGGTGTAGTCCCGGATCTGGTGGGCCTCGATGCGGATGAAGCCCCGCTCCTGGGCCCGGCCCAGGATGGACTCGTTCATCATG
>CALXGG010000019.1 GCA_944387785.1 uncultured Oscillospiraceae bacterium
TACAGCATGCTCTCCACCAGAGAGGTCTTACCACTGCCGCCGTGACCCAGCAGGCAGATGTTGCGAATGTCCATATGAGTTAGTCTCCTTCCGTTTATCTCGTTCCGGCAAGCGGGAACCGCTTAACAAATCAATTATATAATAATTCCCGTTTTAGCACAACTGAAAATTTATTTTGCACCGGATTTTTGATAAATCATACAAATGAAGCTGTTTCTTTTTTCACATAGTCACAATGGACGCCCTCTCAGCTCTTGTCGACGCCCCACAGCAGCGGCAGCATGGGCAGCACCCACAGCAGGAGGTAGGTCAGAAGCAGCATGGGGGTCAGCACGCCGTAGCTGCCGGTGAAGGTGAGGTAGAAGCCCACCAGGGCCCCGAACACGCTGCTGAGCATGGAGAGGAAGTTCCCGATGCGGACGATATGGCACAGCCGGCGGCTGCCGGCCACCATATCCACGAAGGGGAACAGGCCCTCCCGGTACAGGATCCCGTTGGGGGCCCCGGCCTCCCGGTCCGGGTCGGACATGGCCAGGCGCTCGCTGAGCTCCGGGTAGACCGCGCCGCCGTCGGTGCCGAAGCGGGTCTTGAGGAGCTTGGGGGTGATGTTCCCGTCCCGCACCGCCAGGGAGAGGTGGAGCCCGTTCCGGGACAGGGCCCGCAGGGCGGCCTCCACCAGTTCGGAGGTGTTGTACTTCACGGCGAACACCGCCGTCAGCTCCCCGTCCACCGCCAGGCACACCGTGGTGCGGGAGGGCATGGTGGCGGGCAGGCGCACGGCCTTGTGGCGCATGAAGGCGGGGGTGCCCACCAGGACGGTCTCCCCGTGGATCATGCCGCTGAGGCCGTTGTCATCGTGGATGTGGAAGTGCTCCAGGGGCTGCAGGGCGATCCGCTCCCCCCGGCAGATGTCGCCGAAGATCCGGCCCAGGCAGCCGCCCGCCTGCACCGCCAGGGTGGCGGCGTAGGAGAGGGCGTGGTTGCGCTCCTCGCCGTAGAGCTTGAGGCCGTTGAGGGCCACGGTGCCCTGGGGGAAGAGGTCGCCGTCGGTGACCACGATGCGGTTGACGGAGGAGAGCATGGCGGCGCCGTACTGGCCGGCCACCGCCGCGCCGCTGCGGGCCAGGCGCACCGCCAGCCGCCCGAAGGGCACGAAGTAGACCAGGGGGCACACCAGGGCGCTGGAGGCGCACAGGATCACCGACCAGACCCACAGCAGGTCCTGCCCCCGGCCCTGGCCCGCGGAAGCCAGGACGGCGAACACCAGGGAGGCCGCCGCCAGCACCGGCAGCAGCAGCCGCTGCCACTGGGCGGCGGTGTCCTCCACGTTGGCCCGGGTGTAGAAGCCCCGGATGCCGCCCCGGCCCTTGGCGATGCCCTCCGGGCAGCGGTCCACCACATGGCCGGGGGTACCCATGGCGCCGATGCGGAAGGTTTCCCACATGCCCCGGTGGTAGTCGGTGAGCCCCCACAGGGTGAACACCGTCATCAGGGCGGCCAGCCCCCCCAGGGGCGCCACCGCCGAGCGCTGGGGCAGCAGCAGCAGGGTCATCTCGTCCAGCAGCGTCACCAGGTTCCCCAGGGCCGCCGTGGCGTAGATGGTAAAGGATTTTTCCCGCAGGCCCTCCAGGGCGGCCCGGAAAACGGGCCAGCTCACCAGGCAGACCAGGGCCTGGGGCACCAGCACGCAGATGGCGCTGTTGCCGATATTCTCGCTGAAAAAGGGAATGGTGGTGCCGGCCCAGCTCAGCACCCAGGGCAGCCACAGCACCAGGAGCAGGGGCAGGGACAGCAGAAGGCCCCTGCGGCACTCGTAGTAGCGGCGCTTATGGATGGCAGCGGCCCCGCTGAGAGCCGGCTCCTGGCTGGCATCCGGCAGGGGTTGGCGGAAGGAGGGCTCCCTGCGCTTGATCTGCCGGGGGGCATGCTTTTTCCGCTCCTTCTCCAGGCGCTTGCGGAACTGCTCCTGGCGGCGCTCCTGCTCTTCCTTCACCGCGTCCACGGTGCTGGCCACCACATCCTCCATGGTCAGGGTGGGGCTGTTCTCTGCCGGCGGCATCTGCCCGGGGCCGTCCCCGCCGGCAGAGGGCTCCGCGTCCGCCGCCTCCGCCCGGTCCTCCGGCGGCGTCTCCTCCGCCAGGCCGAACAGCTTGTCCGGCTGGATGACGTCCAGATCCGCGTCGGGCTGTAGGTCGGGGATCTCCGGGGCTTCCTCCGGCTCCTCAGGCAGGGGCGGGCCGTCCGGTTCCTCCGCCTGGGGCGGCGTGGGGAAGCGGAGGATCTTGGACAGCTTCCGGCGCAGCGGCTTCCCGCCGCCGGGCGGCTCCGAAGCGGGCTCCGGATCAGGCTCCGGAGACGGCTCCGCGGCGCCGGGGCCCTGAGGCTCCGGCTTTTCCGCCGGGACGGGCGTCCCCGCCGGCGCACCGGCGGAGGGAGCCTTCTCCTCTGGGGGCGTTTTCTCCCCGGCGTCGTGGCTGCCGTACTCCGCCAGGATCGCCTCCAGGCTGATCTCCTCGCTCTCACCGGGCAGCTCCACCCCCTCCAGCAGCCGCTGGGTGTCCATCAGGGAGGGATCGTATTGATTGGGTTCCCGTTTCTCTGTCATAACGGCTCCTTACTCAGTTGGTGGCTCACGGCTCAGGCCAGCCGCTGCCGCAGGGCCTCGTAGAGCAAAATGGCGGCGGCGGCGGAGGCGTTCAGGGAGGAGATCCGGCCCTTCATGGGGATGCTGACCAGAAAGTCGCAGCTCTCCCGGACCAGGCGGGTCATGCCGTCCCCCTCGCTGCCGATGACGATGGCGGCGGCGTTCTTGAAGTCCGCCCCGTAGAGGGGCACCGTGCCCTCGGCGGCGGCGCCGAACACCCAGATCCCCCGCTTTTTGAGGTCCTTGAGCAGGGCGGGGATGTTGGGGACCTTGGCCACCGGCAGATAGCTCACCGCCCCGGCGCTGGATTTGGCCACCACGGCGGTGAGGCCCGCGCTGCGCCGCTTGGGGATGATGACGCCGTGGGCCCCGGCGCACTCGGCGGTACGGATGATGGCCCCCAGATTGTGGGGGTCGGAGATCTCGTCGCAGACCACCAGCAGGGGCCTTTCCCCCCGGGCCTCGGCGATGCTCAGGATATCCTCCACCGTGGCGTAGGCCCGGACGGCGGCCACGGCGATGATGCCCTGATGGCTGTGGGTGAGGCTCATGGCGTCCAGCTTCCGCCGGTCCGCCTCCACCACCACGATGCCCGCCTTCTTCGCGTCGGCGGCGATCCGGCCCAGGGTCCGGTCCGTCTCCCCCTTGGCCAGGTAGATCTTATCGATGGCGGCCCCCGAGCGCAGGGCCTCCGTCACGGCGTTGCGGCCCTCGATGATGCCGTCGGACTCGCCCTCCGGCCGCTGTATGTATTCTTTCATATATGCTGCTCCTTTGCGGTGATGGCCGGGCGGCGGCCCGGCGGGGCGGCAGGGAGGAACACAGATTCCCTTGTTTTCCCGCCCGGATCCCATATTCAGAGTAAGTATAGCACAGCAGACGCGGCATAATAAAGGGGGATTCACAGAAATTTCACAGAAAATCCGCAGTCTCTGCTTGTGACAGGGCAAATTTTGTGGTACCATTCACGATAGACCGGCAGCAGGCCCCCGGGGGCCGCTTATATAAAAGGAGAACGTGATGAACGACAATCAAAACAGGAATAACAATAATAAAAATAAAAAAAATCTGAACGGTCTTTTGATCCTTCTGGCCTGGGCCGTGGTGCTGACGGTGGTGTTCAACTACCTGTCCGCGTACAGCCGCCAGGCCACCGCCGCCGCCGAGACCCACGAGATCTCTTACAGCGAGTTCAAGCGCCTGGTGGTGGAAGGCAACGTGTCGGAGGTCCTCATCACCGGCGGGATGCTGGAGATCACCCCGGTGGAGGGCTACGTCTACACTGACGAGACCGGCAAGACCTACGGCGACGATGTGACCCTTTTCACCATGCAGATCGGCGTCTACGACTCCGAACTGGGGCAGTTCCTCACGGATCACGGCGTTGAGTACCGCAACCCCTATGTGCCGGAGATGTCCCCCATCCTGGAGTTCATGCTGACCTATATCCTGCCCACCATCCTGATGGTGGGGCTGTTCGTGCTGTTCATGAACCTGATGGCCCGCCGGGGCGGCGGCATCGGCGGCATCGGCAGCGTGGGCAAGGCCAACGCCAAAGTCTACATGGAAAAGACCACCGGCGTCACCTTTGCCGACGTGGCCGGCCAGGACGAGGCCAAGGAGTCCCTGGTGGAGATCATTGACTTCCTCCACAACCCCGGCAAGTACACCGCCATCGGCGCAAAGCTCCCCCGGGGCGCCCTGCTGGTGGGCTCTCCCGGTACCGGCAAGACCCTGCTGGCCAAGGCCGTGGCCGGCGAGGCGGGGGTGCCCTTTTTCTCCATCTCCGGCTCCGGCTTCGTGGAGATGTTCGTGGGCGTGGGCGCCAGCCGTGTCCGGGACCTGTTCCAGGAGGCCGCCAAGGTAGCCCCCTGCATCATCTTCATCGACGAGATCGACGCCATCGGCAAGACCCGCGACACCCGCTTCGGCGGCAACGACGAGCGGGAGCAGACCCTCAACCAGCTGCTGGCGGAGATGGACGGCTTCGACCCCTCCAAGGGCATCATCGTCCTGGCCGCCACCAACCGGCCCGAGGTGCTGGACAAGGCCCTGCTGCGGCCCGGCCGGTTCGACCGGCGGATCACCGTGGACCGGCCCAACCTGGCGGGCCGCCTGGCCACCCTCCAGGTCCACACCCGGAAGATCCGCCTGGCGGAGGACGTGGACCTCAACAAGATCGCCCAAGCCACTGCCGGCTGCGTGGGCGCGGACCTGGCCAACATGGTCAACGAGGCCGCCCTCCGGGCGGTGCGCCACGGCCGCCACGCGGTGAACCAGGAGGATCTGCTGGCCTCCTTTGAGGTGGTCATCGCCGGCGCGGAGAAGAAGGGCACCGTCATCACCGAGCAGGAGAAGCGGATCATCGCCTACCACGAGGTGGGCCACGCCCTGGCCGCCGCCAAGCAGAAGAACGCCCAGCCCGTCACCAAGATCACCATTGTCCCCCACACCGAGGGCACCCTGGGCTATACCCTCCACCTGCCGGAGGAGGAGAAGTTCCTCATGAGCAAGGACGACATCCTCACGGAGATCCGGACCCTCCTGGCCGGGCGGTGCGCCGAGGAGCTGGTGTTCCATATCCAGACCTCCGGCGCCGCCAACGACATCGAGCGGGCCACGGAGCTGGCCCGGAACCTGGTGGCCCGCTTCGGCATGAGCGACGCCTTCGGCATGATGGCCCTGGGCAGCGTGCAGAACCAATATCTGGACGGCACATACAGCATGAACTGCGCCCAGGAGACCTTCGCCGCCGCCGACCGGGAGGTGGCTTCCCTGCTCCGGCGGTGCCATGACGAGGCCCTGGAGCTGCTGCGGCAGAACCGGGAGATGCTGGACGCCGTGGCCTCCTACCTCATCCAGAAGGAGACCATCACCGGCGCCCAGATGATGGCCATTCTGGAGGGCCGGGACCCGGACCAGGAGGACTATTACGGCGTGCCCGCCCAGCGGGACAACACCATCGAGGCGCCGGCCAGACACATCAGCATGACCAGCGAGCCCATCGCCATGCCCACCGCCTCGGCGGATCTGCCGGGGAGCGGGGACAGCGGGGCGCCTGACGGTACGGAGCCTGACGGCAAGGGGCCGTACGGCAGCGATAGCCAGTGAACCAACCCGGCGGGAGGCAGGTATGGCGCCTCCCGCCGGGTCAATATAGCCAGGAGGAGAAGAAATATGGAATACGTGATGTTGGGAAAGACCGGGCTGAAGATCTCCCGTCTGGGCTTTGGCGGCATCCCCATCCAGCGGATCGCCGCCGCCGCCGCGAACGAGCTGCTGGAGGCGGTGCGCTCCGCGGGGATCAACTACATCGACACCGCCCGGGGCTACACCGTCAGTGAGGAGCTCATCGGCCAGGCCATCGAGGGCCACCGGGAGGAGTTCGTCCTGGCCACCAAATCCATGTCCCGGGACCGTGCCAGCATGGAGCGGGACATCGGCATCAGCCTGAAGAACTTGCGCACCGATTACATCGACCTCTACCAGGTCCACAACCCCACCCTGGAGCAGGTGGAGCAGGTGTGCGCCCCCGGCGGGGCCCTGGAGGCGCTGCTGGAGGCCAAGGCCGCCGGGAAGATCGGCCACCTGGGCCTTACCGCCCACAGCGTGGAGGTGTTCCGCCGGGCGCTGGAGCTGCCCTGGGTGGAGACCGTCATGTTCCCCTACAACCTGGTGGAGAACCAGGGGGAGGAGCTCATGGCCCAGGCCCAGGCCCAGGGCGTGGCGGTGATCGCCATGAAGCCTCTGGCCGGCGGCGCCATCGAGAACGCCCGGCTGGCCCTGCGCTACATCAACCGCAATCCCCATGTGACCGTCCTCATCCCCGGCATGTACAGCCCCCAGGAGGTCACGCAGAACCTGGCGGCGGTGGAGGACGCCTCCCCCCTGTCCCAGGCCGAGGAGGAGGAGATCGCCGGGATCCGCCGGCAGCTGGGCACCAATTTCTGCCGCCGCTGCAACTACTGCGCCCCCTGCACCGTGGGCATCAGCATCCCCAACGTGTTCCTGTTCCAGGGATACCTCCGTCGCTACGGCCTGGAGGGCTGGGCCCGGGACCGGTACGGCGCGCTGGCCGCCAAGGCCGGGGACTGCGTGGCGTGCGGGGCCTGCGAGGAGCGCTGCCCCTACCACCTGCCCATCCGGGAGATGCTCAAGTCCGCCGCCGAGGATTTTGGCGCGTAACCGGGAAAAAAGTTTCATTTCCCCCTTGCGCCGCCTGGGAAAACGTGCTACAATGCCCCTAGTTTTATGAAGGAGACGCCTTTTATGACTTCTGTCTGCCTGAACGCCGCATACTTTTACTTTTACTTTATCTACACAAGTAGATAAGGTTAGTTTTGCTGCGGCGAACCGGTGGAGAGGATCCTAACGTTCATCCATGGAAGGTCTTACAGCGAAACCGCTGTAAGACCTTCTTTCTATTTTGTAAAATTATTCCGGACCGAGGGCCGGAAAAGGGGGATATACCAATGATCGTCGTTCTGAAGAAAAACGCGGAGCAGCAGCAGGTGGAGGTGTTCAACGCCTGGCTCCACAGCATGGGCCTGGAGACACACACCTCCGTGGGCGAAAACCACACCATCGTGGGCCTGGTGGGCGACACCTCCCGGGTGGACATCGAGAGCATCATGGCCCTGGACATCGTGGAGACCGTCCGCCGGATCCAGGAGCCCTATAAGAACGCCAACCGGAAGTTCCACGAGGAGGACACGGTCATCACCCTCCCCACCGGGGACAAGATCGGCGGCGGCCACTTCCTGGTGATGGCGGGGCCCTGCTCCGTGGAGAACGAGGAGCAGATCATCTCCGTGGCCCGGAGCGTCAAGGCCGCCGGGGCCCAGGTCCTCCGGGGCGGCGCCTTCAAGCCCCGCACCTCCCCCTACGCCTTCCAGGGCCTCCACGAGGAGGGCATCCGCCTGCTGCTCAAGGCCCGGGAGGCCACCGGCCTGCCCATCGTCACCGAGATCATGGACGCCCAGCACCTGCCCCTCTTCGAGGATATCGACATCATCCAGGTGGGGGCCCGGAACATGCAGAATTTCGAGCTGCTCAAGCAGCTGGGCAAGCTCCGCAAGCCGGTGCTCCTCAAGCGGGGCATGGCCAACACCCTCCAGGAGCTCCTCATGAGCGCCGAGTACATCATGGCCGGCGGCAACGAGCAGGTGATCCTTTGTGAGCGGGGCATCCGCACCTTTGAGACCGCCACCCGCAACACCATGGACCTCTCCGTGATCCCGGTGCTCCACCAGCTCAGCCACCTGCCGGTGGTGGTGGATCCCAGCCACGCCACCGGCCGCTACCAGCTGGTGTCCCCCATGGCCCTGGCCTCCACCGCCGCCGGAGCCGACGGCCTCATCATCGAGGTCCACAACGACCCGGAGCACGCCCTGTGCGACGGGCCCCAGAGCCTGCGGCCGGAGAAATTCGCCGACATGATGGAGAAGATCCGGGCCATCCGCCCCTACGCCGACCGCTCCTTCACCACCGGCCAGCTGGCCCTGGACTGAGGAGGCGGCCATGATCGAGACAGTGGGCGTGGTGGGCCTGGGGCTCATCGGCGGCAGCATGGCCAAGGCCCTCCGGGCCTGTACGGGCTGCACCCTCTGCGGCTATGACGCCGACGGGGCGGTCCTCAGCCGGGCCATGGAGGACGGCGTCCTCTCCGGGGTACTGACCCCTGAGGGCCTGGCGGGCTGCGACCTGGTGATCGTGGCCCTGTATCCCGAGGCCACCGTGGACTATGTCACCCGCAACCGCTCCTTCTTCCGGAAGGGGGGGCTGGTGATGGACTGCGGCGGCGTGAAATCCATCGTCTGCGGCCCCCTGGAGCCGGTGGCCCGAGAGAGCGGGTTCCATTTTATCGGCGGCCACCCCATGGCGGGCATCGAGCGCTCCGGCTACGCCAACGCCTTCCCGGAGCTGTTCCGGGGGGCGTCCCTGATCCTGACCCCTTACGAGGATACGCCGGAGGGCTCTGTGGCGGAGATCTGGGGCCTTTTGAAGCAGGTGGGCTTCTCCCACCTCCAGCTGGCCACCCCCGCCCAGCACGACCATATCATCGCCTACACCTCCCAGCTGGCCCATGTGGTGTCCTGCGCCTATGTGGGCAGCCCCTCGGCGCCCAGCTTCCAGGGCTTTTCCGCCGGCAGCTTCAAGGATATGACCCGGGTGGCCCGGCTCAACGAGGAGATGTGGACAGAATTGTTCCTGGAAAACAAGGAGGCCCTGGTCCGGGAGATCGACACCCTGGTGGAAGAGCTGGCGGCCTTTGCCTACACCATCCGCCGGGGGGACCGGGACAACCTGCGGACCATGCTCCACCGGGCCCGGACCATCAAGGAGACCATCGACCGGGACGGCTGATGGATTTGGAAACGGAAGTGATCTGATGGAAACTGTTATGGTACACGCCGCCAGGGCCTATCCGGTGTACATCGGCGGCGGGCTGCTGGACCGCTGCGGCGAGCTGGCGGCCCGGCATGGCGCGGGCCGCTGCGCGGTGGTCTGCGACGACACCGTCTGCGGCCTCTACGGCCCCCGGGTCTGCCGCTCCCTGGAGGCGGCGGGCCTTCATCCGGTGCTGTATGCCTTCCCCGCCGGGGAGCAGCACAAGACCCTTGCCACCTACGGCGCCATCCTGGGCTTTCTGGCGGAGAACCACATCACCCGCAGCGACTGCGTGGTGGCCCTGGGAGGCGGCGTGGCCGGGGACATGGCGGGCTTTGCCGCCGCCACCTACCAGCGGGGCATCGACTTCATCCAGGTGCCCACCACCTTCCTGGCCGCCTCCGACGCCTCGGTGGGCGGCAAGACGGCGGTGGACCTGCCCGCCGGGAAGAACCTGGCCGGAGCCTTCTGGCAGCCCCGGGCGGTGATCTGCGACACGGATACCTTCGCCACCCTGCCGGAGAGCGCCTTCCAGGACGGCGCGGCGGAGACACTCAAGCACGGGCTCATTGCCGATGGGGAATTTTTCCGCTTCTTGATGAGCGAGGACATGCACCGGCATCTGGACGCGGTGGTCCGCCGGAACGTGGAGATCAAGGCTGCCGTGGTGGCGGAGGACGAGCGGGAGCAGGGAAGGCGCAAGCTCCTGAACTTCGGCCACACCCTGGGTCACGCCATCGAGAAGTGCAGCGGCTACCAGGTGTCCCACGGCCACGCCGTGGCCACCGGCATGGTGCTGGCCGCCCGGGCCGCCGAGGCCCTGGGCTACGGCGGGCAGGGCACCCTGGCGGCGGTCCTCGCCGCCTGTGAGCGCTACGGCCTTCCCACCGCCTGCCCCTACTCCGCCGGGGAGCTGTACGCCGCCGCCACCGGGGACAAGAAGCGCTCCGGGGGCTGCATCGACGTGGTGGTCCTCCGGGAGGTGGGCCGGGCGGAGACGGTGCGGCTGGACATGGAGGGCCTGCGGGCCTTTACGGAGGCGGCCCTATGAACATCACCATTACACCCCACCGGCTGGAGGGGGCCATCACGCCGCCCCCCAGCAAATCCCAGGCCCACCGGCTCCTCATCGCCGCCGCCCTCAGCGATGGCCGCAGCGTCCTCACCGGCCTGGGGGACAGCCAGGACATTACCGCCACCCGCCGCTGCCTCTCCGCCCTGGGGGCCGGGATCGAGGACCTGGGGGAAAACGCCGTCCGGGTCCACGGCCTGGGCGCCTCCCTCGTCCAGGCGGGGCCGGTGCCCCTTCTGGACTGCGGGGAATCCGGCTCCACGCTGCGCTTTCTGATCCCCGTGGCGCTGCTGGTGAATGGAGGGGCCGCCCTCACCGGCCATGGCCGGCTGATGGAGCGGCCCCTGCAGCCCTACGAGGACCTGTTCCGGGAGAAGGGCGTCGCCTGGGAGATACGAAACGGCGTTCTCCGTCTGGACGGCGGCCGGGGCTGTGACCGCCTGGCCCTGGACCCGGGGGAATACCGCCTTCCCGGCAACGTGTCCAGCCAGTTCTTCACGGGGCTCCTCTTCGCCCTGCCCCTTCTGGACGGGGACTCCACCCTGATCCCCACCACGCCCCTGGAGAGCCGGGACTACCTGGAGCTGACCCGGCAGGCCCAGGCCCTGGCCGGGGTCCGCAGCCAGTGGCGGGGGGATGCCCTGCTCATCCCCGGCGGCCAGCGCTATCAGCCCTTTACCGCCTCCGTGGAGGCCGACTGGTCCCAGGCTGCCTTCTGGTCCGCCGCCGGAGGCGTGGGCAACGCCGTGACCGTGACCGGCATGGCGGCAGATTCCCGCCAGGGGGACCGGGTGATCCTGGACTACGGCCGGCGGCTGATGGAGAGCGGGTCTGACGTGACGCTGGATATGTCCGGCTGCCCGGATCTCCTGCCGCCCCTGGCGGCCTGGGCCGCTCTCCGGGGCGGCGGCGTCACCGTACTGGCCAACGCCGGGCGGCTGCGGCTGAAGGAGAGCGACCGGCTGAAAAGCGTCACCGCCGTTTTGCGGGCCCTGGGAGCGGATGTGACGGAGACCCCGGACTCCCTGGTGATCCGGGGCCGGGAGTCCCTCCCCGGCGGCGCGGCCGCAGACTGCTGGGGGGACCACCGCATCGCCATGATGGCGGCTATCGCCGCCACCCGCTGCCGGGAGCCGGTGACGCTCCGGGGGGCGGAGTGCGTTTCCAAATCCTACCCCGGCTTCTGGGAGGACTATCGTATGTTGGGAGGGATCATCCATGAACACCCTGGGGCATAAGCTCCGCGTCACCGTGTTTGGCCAGTCCCACGCCAAGGCCATCGGCTGCGTGGTGGAGGGCCTGCCGGCGGGCTTCCGGCCGGATATGGGCCGGGTGGCCGCCTTTATGGCCCGCCGGGCCCCGGGAAGGGACCCCTGGTCCACCCAGCGGAAGGAAACGGACGCGCCGGAGATCCTCTCCGGCATGGTGGACGGCGTCCTCTGCGGCGCGCCGCTGTCCGCCGTGATCTGCAACAGCGACCAGCACAGCAGGGACTACGAGGGCCTGCGGCGCACCCCCCGGCCCTCCCACGCCGACTACACCGCCTGGGTGAAGTACGGCGAACACTATGACATCCGGGGCGGCGGCCAGTTTTCCGGCCGCCTTACCGCCCCCCTCTGCTTTGCCGGGGCGTTGGCGCTGCAGCTGCTGGAGCAGCGGGGCGTCACCGTGGCGGGCCACATCGCCGCCGTCGCCGGCGCGGAGGACGAGGCGCCGGATTTCGCCCGGGTGGAGCGAAGCGCCCTGCTGGCCCTGGCGGGAAAGCCCTTCCCGGTGTTTTCCGACCGGGCCGGGGAGGCCATGGGGCAGGCCATCGAGGCCGCCCGCAGGGAGGCCGACTCCGTGGGGGGCGTGATCCGCTGCTTTGCCCTGGGTCTCCCCGCCGGGATCGGGGAGCCTATGTTTGACGGTGTGGAAAACCGGTTGGCTGCCGCTCTCTTTGGCATCCCCGCCGTCCGGGGCGTGTCCTTCGGCGACGGCTTTGCCGCCGCCGGGATGCGGGGCAGTCAGCACAACGACCCCTTTATTACCGACGGCAAAACCGTCAGTACCCGCACCAACCACGCCGGCGGCATCCTGGGAGGCATTACCACCGGGATGCCTCTGGTGGTGAATGTGGCCGTCAAGCCCACAGCTTCCATCGGCCGGGAGCAGGACACGGTGGATCTTCAGGAAATGGTGGATACCACCCTCACCGTCCACGGCCGCCACGACCCCTGCATCGTACCCCGGGCCCTGCCGGTGGCAGAAGCGGTAACGGCCCTTACTTTACTTGATATGCTGATGGAGGAATAAGCCATGGATCTCAAAGACTACCGCGCCCAGCTGGACGCTATCGACGACCAGATGACCGCCCTGTTCAAGCAGCGCATGGAGATCGTCCGCCATGTGGCGGACTACAAGAAGGAGACGAACACTCCCGTCATGGCCTCCGGCCGGGAGCGGGAGATCCTCTACCGGGTCACGGGCCTGTGCGGCCCGGAGCTGGAGGAGTACACCAAGATCCTCTACTCCACCATCCTGGAGCTGAGCCGGGACTACCAGGAGGACCGCCTTTCCACCGGGGAATCCGCCCTGGTGGCGGAGATCCTGGCGGCGGCGGAGCGGACCGGCGAGTTCCCCAAGCGGGCCATCGTGGCCTGCCAGGGGGCGGAGGGGGCCTACTCCCAGATGGCCTGCGACAAGCTCTTCCCCGTCAGCCAAATCCTTTACTGCAACCGCTTTGAGGGGGTATTCCGGGCGGTGGAGGCGGGGATGTGCCGCTACGGCATCCTGCCCATCGAGAACAGCTCCGCCGGCTCCGTTACCGAGGTCTACGACCTGATGGAGCGCTACAACTGCAAGATCGTCCGCAGCCTGAAGCTGAAGGTGGAGCACTGCCTCCTGGCCCGGCCCGGCGTCCAGCTCAAGGACGTGAAGGAGGTAGTGGCCCACGAGCAGGCCCTCAACCAGTGCAGCGAGTTCCTGAAGAACTGCGGCGCCAAGGTCACCGTGTTCAGCAACAACGCCGCCGCCGCCAAGTATGTCTCCGAGAGCGGCCGCACCGATATCGCCGCCATCGCCTCGGCCGGCTGCGCCGGGCTCTACGGCCTGAGCGTCCTCAGCGACCATGTGGCCAACAGCGACCACAACTACACCCGCTTCATCTGCATCTCCAAGCAGCTGGAGGTCTACGAGGGGGCCGGCAAGATCACCTTCGTGGCTTCCGCCAGCCACCGCCCCGGCTCCCTGTACAGCCTCATCGCCAAATTTGCCACCCGGGGCCTCAACATCTGCAAGCTGGAGAGCCGCCCCATCCCCGGCAAGGACTTTGAGTTCCGCTTCTACTTCGACGTGGAGGCCTCCGTGTGGAACAAGGATACCCAGACCGTCCTCAGCCAGCTGGAGAAGGAGGAGTTCTTCACCTTCCTGGGGGCATACAGCGAGGTGTTCTGAGATGGAATACGGCCTGCTGGGGGAGACGCTGGGCCACAGCTTTTCCCCCCAGATCCACCGGGCGCTGGCGGGGTATGACTATGCCCTGCTGCCCACGCCTGCGGAGGAGGTGGCCCCCCTCCTCCGCCGCCGGGACTTCAAGGGGCTCAACGTCACCATCCCCTACAAGCAGGCGGTGATCCCCCTGTGCGACGAGGTGGAGCCCCGCTCCGCCGCCATCGGCGCGGTGAACACCATCGTCAACCGTGACGGCCGCCTCATGGGCTACAATACGGACATCGACGGCCTCATCCATCTGGCCCGCCGCTCCGGGGTGGACATGGCGGGGAAAAAGGTGGTGATATTGGGCAGCGGCGGCACCAGCCACACCGCCCGGGCCGCCGCCCGGGCCCTGGGGGCGGCGGAGGTCATTGTGATCTCCCGCCGGGGGGAGGACAATTACCAGAACCTCTCCCGCCACGCCGACGCCCAGGTCCTCATCAACACCACCCCCGTGGGCATGTATCCCCGCTGTGGGGAGGCCCCGGTGTCCCTGGAGGATTTCCCCCGGTTGACCGGGGTGCTGGACGTGGTATATAATCCTCTTCGTACCGCATTGATCCTCTCGGCGGAAAAGCGGGGGCTCCCCTGCTCCGGGGGGCTTCCCATGCTGGTGGCCCAGGCCTGGCGGGCGGCGGAGCTGTTCACCGGCACGGCCATCCCCGAGGAGCGGATGGAGGCGGTCTTGCGGGAGCTGACCGCCCGGCAGCGGAACGTGGCCCTCATCGGCATGCCCGGCTGCGGCAAGACCACCGTGGGGAAGGCCCTGGCCCGGCGGCTGGGGAAGGACTTCGTGGACGTGGACGAGGAGATCGTCCGGCAGGCGGGGCGCTCCATCCCCGAGATCTTCGCCCAGGCGGGCGAGGAGGGCTTCCGCGCCCTGGAGAGCGACGCCGTCCGGGCGGCGGGCAGCCGCACCGGCTGCGTCATCAGCACCGGCGGCGGCGTGGTCACCCGGCGGGAGAACCTGCCCCCCCTCCGGCAGAACGGCGTGATCGTCCACCTCCTGCGGAGCCTCTCCGCCCTGCCCTCTGAGGGCCGGCCCCTGTCCCAGCGGACGCCGGCGGAGGAGCTCTGGCGGCGGCGGGCGCCCCTGTACGCCGCCTTCGCCGACAGCACGGCGG
Organism: uncultured Oscillospiraceae bacterium; assembly: GCA_944387785.1. Taxonomy (GTDB): domain Bacteria; phylum Bacillota; class Clostridia; order Oscillospirales; family Oscillospiraceae; genus Pelethomonas. The sequence continues at coordinate 14,705 of CALXGG010000019.1, forward strand.
ACAACAACGGGCCCCTGGAGGCCACCCTTGACCAGATCGAAAAGGAGCTGACGAAGGCATGAAACTTCTCTTTTTGAACGGCCCCAACATGAACATGCTGGGGATCCGGGAGCCGGACATCTACGGCCGGCAGACCTACGCCGATCTGGAGGCCTACATCCGGGGCTTTTGCCAGGAGCTGGGCATCGCCTGCGAGATCTTCCAGTCCAACCATGAGGGGGCCCTGGTGGACGCCATCCAGGCCGCCTGGGGGAAGATGGACGGCATCGTCATCAACCCCGCCGCCTACACCCATACCAGCGTGGCCATCCTGGACGCCCTGAAGGCCGTGGGCCTGCCGGCGGTGGAGGTCCATGTGTCCGCCGTGTCGGAGCGGGAGAGCTTCCGCCAGGTGTCCTACGCCGGGATGGCCTGCGTCAAGACCTTCGCGGGCCACGGCTTCGCGGGCTACCGCATGGCGGCGGAATACCTCCTGTCCCTGGAAAAACGCTGACCTTTTCCCCCGGCGCCGCATAGAATGGCCTGTGAAGGAGGCTGGTTCTATGCAACACACTGATTACACCCCCCGCCAGGAGGCCGGCGCCGTATGCGACTACGAGATGTACGACCGGATCTGGCAGCGGGTTTCCCCCAATCTGCAGCCCTACCCCCATCTCCACGGGGAGGCGTCGGAGATCACGCCGCCCGCCCCGGCGGCGCCTGGCCCCGCGTCCCGGCAGTCGCCGGAGGAGGAGACGCCGCCGGAGACGGCCCTGACCCCCTGCTGCATGGGCGGCGACGCCCGCTCCTCCCTGGACGTCCTGAAGGGCTTTCTGGAGGAGGAGCTGGCGGAGTGTCGCTGCGCCATGGCCCTGTCCCGGCAGGTCAGCCACCGGGGGACGGCCCGGCTCCTGCGGCAGATGGCCGGGGAGAAGCGGGAGACGGCCCGCCGGCTCCAGGCCGCCTGCTACCTGATCGACGGGGCCTGCCCCGCGCCGGAGGTCCCACTGGAGCGCACCCGCTTCGGGAGCCTGGCGGAGCTGCTGCGCTGGTTTTACCACCAGGAGGCGTGCAACGGCTACCACTACCAGCAGGCGGCGGAGGAGGCTTCGGACCCCTGCCTGTCGGCGCTGCTGGCGGAGCTGGGACGCCAGGCCTACGGCCGGGCGGACGCGGTGATGCGCCTGCTGGGGGAGGTCCTGTGCTGAAAATCTGACGATCAACAAAGGAGAAACGATGATGCTGCACACAAGAGACGAGGCGCTGGCGCTGCTGCGCCGGTACAACAAGGAACCCTTCCATATCCAGCACGCCCTGACGGTGGAGGGAGTCATGGCCTGGTATGCCAGGGAGCTGGGCTACGGCGACGAGGCGGACTTCTGGGCCATGGTGGGCCTGCTCCACGACATCGACTTTGAGCAGTGGCCCGAGGAGCACTGCAAGAAGGCCCCGGAGCTGCTGCGGGAGGCCGGAGCGGATGAGCGGCTGATCCACGCGGTGGTCAGCCACGCCTACGGCCTGTGCTCCGACGTGGCGCCGGAGCACGAGATGGAGAAGGTCCTCTTCGCCGCCGATGAGCTCACCGGCCTCATTGGGGCCGCCGCCCTGATGCGGCCCAGCCGCAGTACCCAGGACATGGAGCTCAGCAGCCTGAAAAAGAAGTTCAAGGACAAGAAATTCGCCGCTGGGTGCAGCCGGGACGTGATCCGCCAGGGGGCGGAGAACCTGGGCTGGGAGCTGGACACCCTGCTGGACCGCACCCTCCAGGCCATGCGCGCCTGCGAGGCGGACATCAGCGCCGCCATGGCCGCGGAATAACGCCTTTCCCTACATCATATCCGCCGGACCGGGCCTGCCGCCCGGCCCGGCCTTCTTTTTGGGAAAGGCTGCCGGGCCGCCCTCCCGCCTTGCGGAGACCGGCGGGATATGCTATACTGGTGGGGCAATCCCTTCAGGAGGTTTTTACATCATGAAAAAATATCTGCTGCCGCTGGCCCTGGCCCTGTGCCTGCTGCTGGCCGCCTGCGGGAATCAGGATCCTACGGATAACGGTGGAGCCGGCAACGACAGCCAGGCGGGGACCAACCAGCCCGATCAGCCGGCGAAGCCGGACGAGCCCGGCCTTCCGGAGGATCCGGGCCCCATCGGCCTGGGGGCACTGACGGTGGAGGTGGTGCTGGACTGGGACGCCGCCGACAGCCTTCTCTCCCGCCTGGAGGACCTGTCCGTGCTGCTGGACAAGGCTCTGGAGCGCGGCGGCTATGACGCGGAAGCCATCACCGTCACGGTCAGCACCGCCGGCGGGACCACCGCCGACGCCCTGGCGGCAGGCGGGGTGGACGTGGCCCTGCTGCCGGCGGAGGACTATGTGGCCTGCGAGGACAGCGCCGCCGCCATTCTGATGACCGGCGAGGAGGTACCCGCCGCCGTGGCGGCGGTGACGGAGGCCAAGCCGGAGCTGGACGAGGCCTTCCGGGCCGCTTTGGCCGCCGCCCTGACCGACGGGGCGGACGGCGAGAGCTTCCTCTCCGTCTGCTATCCCGGCGCGGCCTATGTGCCCTATGACAGCGCGGCCCTCCAGCCGGTGCGGGATCAGCTGGCGGAGGAGGAAAGCGGCATACAGTAAGCCCGGCAGGGGCGCGCGGCGAGAGGAGGGACGGCCATGGCCCACAAGAAGCTGAAGATCCTGTACCTGGCGAAATACCTGACGGAGCGGACCGACGAGGCCCACCCCGCCTCGGTCGGCGACCTCATCGGCTATCTGGAGAGCCTGGGGATCCCGGCGGAGCGGAAGGCCATCTACGACGACCTGGAGCTGCTGGAGACCTTCGGCATGGACATCGTCCGGGTCCGGGGCAAGAGCCACGGCTACTACCTGGGCCAGCGGGAATTTGAGCTGCCGGAGCTGAAGCTGCTTATCGACGTGGTGCAGGCCTCCCCCTTCCTCACGGCCAAAAAGAGCATGGACCTGATCGCGAAGCTGGAGGGCCTGGCCAGCGCGGCCCAGGCGGGGAGCCTGCGGCGGCAGGTGTACGTCCTCAACCGGGTCAAGACCCACAACGAGCAGCTCTACTACAACATCGACGGCATCAATCAGGCTATCCAGGACGACCGCCGGATCCGGTTCCGCTATTTTGACTGGGCGGCGGACGGCGGACGGGAGTACCGCCGGGCGGGGGCCTTTTATGAGGAGGCGCCGGTGGCCCTGTGCGTAGACCGGAATTACTACCTGATCGCCTATCGGGCGGAGGAGGGCAAGTACGTCCACTTCCGGGTGGACCGGATGAGCGACCTGACGGTGTCCCCGGAGGCCCGGCCGCCGCTGCCGGAGGGCTTCGACCTGGCCAGCTATGTGCGGACCATCTTCGACATGCACAGCGGCGACCCCCAATGGGTGACCCTGGAGCTGGACAGGAGCCTTTTGAACGTAGCCATGGATCGCTTCGGCCGGGAGGCCCACTACCGGAAGGGCGGCGGGAACCGCGTGATCGTATCCGCCCAGGTGGAGGTGAGCCCCACGTTCCTCAGCTGGGTGCTGTGCTTTGGGGGCCAGGCCAGGATCCTGGAGCCCCCGGCGGCCCGGGAGGCCCTCCAGGCCCTGGCCCGGGAGGCCCTGGAGCGGTATCAGGAGGAGGCATAAGGCGTCCCCGGAGGGAGAACCCTCCGGGGACGTTTTTGTTTTGTGAAAAATACCGTTGCACGGGAAAGGGCAACAAAAAGCCGTTACACACCTTGTGTGTAACGGTTTTTTCATGGGGGCGGCCTGATGCCGGAGGGCCCGGGGCCCGGTTTGGCGGAAACGACGAAGCGCCGCCGGGCGGAAAGCAGCCGCCGCGGGGGCAAGGGCCCTTGCCGGGCGGGCGGGAGAACGCCGCCGGGCTGGGCGGGGAGACCTCCGACGGGGACAGGCAGGAGTGCGCCGCCGGGGCCAGGGGCCCTGCCGGGCGGGCCGGAGCACCGGGAAGGACCGGAGAAAACAAAAAAGGAGAAGTGAGCATGGAGCATACGGAAAATTATCAGCTGCCCCGGTGGGTGGAGAGCGACCGGATCCTGATGGAGGATTTCAACCAGGCCATGGCCGCCATCGACACAGGCATCAAGGCCGCCCAGGACACCGCCGACGGCGGCGCCGCGGCGGCGGAAACCGCCCAGATCACCGCCGACCGGGCGGAGGGCAAGGCCGACGCCGCCAACACGACCCTGGCGGCGCTGACCGCCGGGCTGGGGACAGGCGGCAGCAACTGCCGCATCCAGTGGGGGAGCTACCAGGGGAGCGGCACCTACGGCAGCGGGAACCCCACGGTGATCGCCTGCGCCTTCAAGCCGGTGGCGGTGTTCCTCCAGTACGAGACAACCACCAACCTCTCCCTGGGACAGTACTTCCACATCCTCCTGCGGGATATCACTTTGGCCCCGTCGGGGGACATGCAGGGGACGGGGCTCCACATCACCTGGAGCGACAACAGCGTGGCCTTCTACTCCGAATCGAATTCTGCCCTCCAGTTCAACAGCGGAAATTATACCTACCGATATGTGGCCTTTGGCTGCGACGAGGCATAGGACAAAAAACCGCCCCCGGGAAACCCCGGGGGCGGAAAACTGTGCGTCAGTTTATTTTGGATCGGTGGAGATTACTCCACGACGGCAAACACGGTGTACCAGGTGCCCTCGGCATCGGTCATCGCGATAGCGATGTACTCGCCGGGGTTGGCCTTGGAGATCTTACCAGAGCCGATGATCTCAGTGCTGATGCCATCAGCGGCCACGGAAGCGGTGCTGGTGAAGCAGCCGTACTTCACGGAGGTGCAAGCAGCGCTGGCGTTCAGCATCAGCTGAGCATCAGCAGCATCCTTGAAGTCCAGAGGCTGGGCGTTGGCCACAGCGGAAGCCAGGCTCTTGTAGGACAGGGCCTCACCGTTGAACAGGGTGGTCTGACGGTTGTTGTAGTCGATCAGGCTGTCGATCAGATCCTTCTCGTTGTTGGGCTCAACGATGACCACGGTGTAGGTCGCGGTGAAATCACCAGCCTCGTTGGTAACAGTGAAGGTGAAGCCCCTCGCGGCGAGCTTGTAGTCAGCCAGATACTCATCAGCGTTCAGGAAGGTATCCAGGAAGCGGACACCAGCCGGAACGACCGTAGCGCAGGTGTCCAGAACACCAGTCACATCCAGACGGGCGTTGACATCGCTGGTAGCAGCAATATTCAGCTCGGCGAGGTCAGCGTTAACGGTCTTGTCCTCGGGCAGGGTGATGGTGAAGGTCGTGCCGGCGGCGTTAAGGACACCAGCATAGATGGCGCCATTGTTGTCCTCAGCGGACACAGAGGCAGCCACACCGGTGTTCAGCTTCTCGCCCACATACACGGTGGTAGCAACGTTGTAGGGACGAACGCCGCTGACGACCCAGATGCCGTAGTTGTCAACAGCAAAGGCGTCGATGTCAGCCACGGTGTTGATGCCGGGGATGGTGCTGACCACAGCAGCGTTGTTGATGTGGTAGCTGACGCCGTTGCAGACCAGGACGCCGTTGCCCAGAGTGATAGCCTGAGACAGGTAGTTGCAGGCGCGCTCAGCATCGGTAGCCTCGTTGACCAGGTCAGCGGAAAGGATCATACCGTAGCCGGGAGTGTTGGCATTGGCATCCCAGGTGACATGGAACAGCTTGCCCACGTTGGCAGCCAGCTTGGTGACAGTGGCCAGGTCGGTGGCGATGGTGCGAGCCACGCCGTCCACCATGACGTTCATGCTGTAAACGTTGGTGCCAGCCACGCGGCTGTAGTTGTTGGTCAGAACGAACAGGTGGCTGCCGAAGTCGGACTGCAGCTGAGCGTTCTTGACGTAGACAGCGCTGGCAATGCCGTTAACGCTCTGGACGCCGTCATAGAAGAGCTCCACGGAGCCGGCCACGAACTGGGGCAGGCTGTCGGTGCCGGTGTAAGCGGTGTAGGTGAAGCCGGTGGCGCGATTGCCGGTGCGGACCAGGAAGCGGGTGCTGTCATCCACGTGGATCTGGACATTGGCGCCCACCAGGATGGCGCTGGCGGTGGTGTCGATGGTGGCGTTGTTTACATGGGTGATGATGGTCTCATTCGCAACATCATAGGTGTTGTTGCTATTGAGATCCTCCCAGCCCTCCAGGTTCACGCTGCCGTCATCGTTGGTGGTGACGCGGTACAGGGCGTAGCCCATGTAGATAGCGTTCTTGCTGGAGTCGGTGGAGACGTGAGCAAAGTTCGCGGTGAACTGAGCAAAGTCACGGTCGTTCAGAGTGGGAGCAGCGTCATCGGTATCCCAAGCCACAAAGTCAGCAGCGCCGTTGGCGTCGCCATCGATGCTGCGGACGGTGACGGTGGACTCGTTACCAGCCATGTCGATCAGGGTAGCCTGGGCATAGCCGGGGGTGCCGCGGACCCAGATCATATCCTTGATAACAGCGAAGCTGTCGCGATCCAGCTCAGTGGCGCCGATGATGTTGCCGTACTGATCCATCCACCAGTTGTAACGGATGGTGTTGTTGCCGGCAGCGTCAAGGTGGAAGCAGAAAGCGTCGTTATAGGTCTGGCCGTCGATGGTGTGCTGGGCGGCATTCCACCACAGCATGGTCTGAGCGCCCTGGATGGAGGTAGCAACGCCCAGGATCTCAACATGCTGGGTAGCAGTGTTGTTGATGACATCGGCGTGGTCGCTGCCGTTGACAGTGGTGGCGTTCACCAGCAGCATCTGACCAACGGTGTACTCCCAGTTGGTAGCGCCGTTGCTGAGGACGACGGTGGTAGCCTGGTTGTCCTGATCCCAAACGCGCAGGGTCAGCTGAGCGGGAACAGCCAGGTGGCCAGCGGTGTCAAAGCGGGCGTTGGTGACGTTGGCCACAGAAGCCAGCATGGTGTCGATGTACACGATGCGGTCCTTGTAGATCTCGGTCAGACGGCCCTGGCCGCCGATGGTGGAGGTGGTGGCGGTGGCAAAGATGGTCTCGCCGTTCTGGAGATAGTTGGCGGAACCGTTGGTGTAGGTATCATAGATCTTGGAAACGCTGATGCCCAGGTCGGTGGCCACATCACACTCGGTCATGGGAGTGGTGTAGGTGGCCAGGTAGGCCTCCTCGATGGTGCACAGAGCGGCAGTGCCGGTGACCTTGGAGGCGTACCAGTTGTAGCCGGGACGGCCCCAAGCATCAATGTTCATCCGAGGACCAACATACAGGCCGAAGGTCTCCTTGCCGATGGACTCGTTGGCGACGCCCAGGGTGCTGTCGTTGTAGCCGAAGGCCAGGGTGTAGGTGACCTGAGGCTTCTGGATGGCCTGGAACAGGATCTCGGCAACGACCTCACGGGAGGCGGCGGTGCCCAGAGTGCCCTCGCTGACGTTGTCGGTGATGTTCAGCTTCTTGCCCACGGCAGCGGTCTGGACCTGCCAGTCGGAGCCGGTGAACTCGCCGTTCTTGTCATAACCAACAGCGCGCAGGATCATAGCCAGGGCCTGATAGCCGGTGACGGGATCGTTGGGGCCGAAGGTCTTGGCGTCATAGCCCTTGATGTACTCGGCGTTGGCGCAGAAGTTGACGTAGCCGGCGTACCAGGAAGTGCTCTTGACGTCGTTGAACTTGTTGTAGTCAGCATAGATGCTGACCTGCTTGTCCTCCACATCGCCGGTGACGATGCGGTAGATGATGGCGGC
>CALXGG010000020.1 GCA_944387785.1 uncultured Oscillospiraceae bacterium
GCGATGCCGTCCAGGTGGAAGCGGCCCAGGCTCTTGTTGGCGGCGGCCATCTCCCGCTCGCCCTGGAGGACGTTGACCTCCACGCTGGTCTGGTTATCCGCCGCGGTGGAGAAGATCTGGCTCTTCTTGGCGGGGATGGTGGTGTTGCGCTCGATCAGCCGGGTGCATACGCCGCCCATGGTCTCGATGCCCAGAGACAGGGGGGTAACGTCCAGCAGCAGCAGGCCCTTCACGTCGCCGGTCAGCACGCCGGCCTGGATGGCAGCGCCCATGGCCACGCACTCGTCGGGGTTGATGCCCTTGAAGCCGTCCTTGCCGGTGATCTTCTTCACGGCCTCCTGGACCGCGGGGATACGGCTGGAGCCGCCCACCAGCAGGACCTTGGAGATGTCGCTGCCGCTGAGGCCGGCGTCGCCCATGGCCTGGCGCACGGGGCCCATGGTGGCCTCCACCAGGTGGGCCGTCAGCTCGTTGAACTTGGCCCGGGTGAGGGTCACGTCCAGGTGCTTGGGGCCGGTGGCGTCGGCGGTGATATAGGGCAGGTTGATGTTGGAGGTGGTGACGCCGGAGAGCTCGATCTTGGCCTTCTCGGCGGCCTCCTTCAGCCGCTGCATGGCCACCTTGTCGCCGCTGAGGTCGATGCCCTCGGCCTTCTTGAACTCGGCCACCAGGTACTTCATGATGCACTCGTCGAAGTCATCGCCGCCCAGTCGGTTGTTGCCGGCGGTGGCCAGCACCTCGATGACGCCGTCGCCGATCTCCAGGATGGACACATCGAAGGTACCGCCGCCCAGGTCGTAGACCATGATCTTCTGGTCGCTCTCCTTATCCAGGCCGTAGGCCAGGGCCGCGGCGGTGGGCTCGTTGATGATGCGCTTGACCTCAAGGCCCGCGATCTTGCCGGCGTCCTTGGTGGCCTGGCGCTGGGCGTCGGTGAAGTAGGCGGGGACGGTGATGACCGCCTCGGTGACAGGGGAGCCCAGGTAGGCCTCGGCGTCCGCCTTCAGCTTCTGGAGCACCATGGCGCTGATCTCCTGGGGGGTGTACTTCTTGCCGTCGATGCTCACCTTGTAGTCGCTGCCCATCTCACGCTTGATGGAGGAGATGGTGCGGTCGGGGTTGGTGATGGCCTGGCGCTTGGCCACCTGGCCCACCATGCGCTCGCCGGTCTTGGAAAATGCCACCACGGACGGGGTGGTGCGGTTGCCTTCGGCGTTGGTGATGACGGTGGCCTCGCCGCCTTCCATCACGGCAACGCAGGAATTGGTAGTACCAAGATCAATACCGATCACTTTAGACATAATTTTGTCCTCCTATTTATATGGAAAAATATTTTTTAACGATCGTAAACGGGAAAGCTTCCCGTCAGTTGGCCACCTGCACCACGGCGAACCGGATCACCCGGTCCCCCAGCAGGAAGCCCTTTTGGAACACCTGGGCCACCACGTTCTCGCCCAGATTCTCATCGTCCACATGCATCACGGCGTTATGGCGCTCGGGGTCGAAGGGCTGGCCCGCCGGGTCGATGACCGTGACCCCCAGCTTCTCCAGGATGCCCTGGAGCTGGTGGAAGATCATTTCCATGCCCTTCTTGTGGACATTGTCCTCGTCCCCCGCCTGGGTCACCGCCCGCTCCAGGTTGTCGTAGACCTCCAGGAACTTGGCGATGGTGTCCATCTTGGCATCCTGGTAGATGGTCTCCTTCTCCTTGGTGGTGCGCTTGCGGTAATTATCATATTCCGCCGCCAGGCGCAGGTGCTGGTCGTTGAGAGAGGCCAGCTGGCCCGCCAGCTTCTCCATCTGCTCCATCTGCTCCCGGGTAACGGTGAAGGTCTCCGCCCCTTCCTCCGGGCGGTACTCCTCCGTCACCTCCGCGGGCTGGTCGGGGCAGACGGTTTTCTCCTGCTCCTCCTGGGGCGCGCTCTTTTCTTTCTTGCTCACGGTATATCGTCCTCCTTGGGGGGTAACTGATGGTTCTTTCCAAACATCTTGGTGAGGCTCTCGGCAAAGTAGCTCAGCCGGGCCGCCACCGTGGCGTAATCCATCCGGGTGGGGCCTACCACCCCGATGAGTCCCCGCATGTTGTCGCCGATGTCGTAGCTCGCCACCACCACGCTGGCGTCCTTCAAGGCCTCGTTCACATTCTCCGGCCCGATGAGGATCTTCATGGGGGTGTTCTCATCCAGCACCGGCAGCTCCGCCTTCTGGTCCGTCAGGAGGCTCATGAGGCCGTCGGCCTTGGTGAGGTCCTGGAACTCCGGCTGACGGAGGATCTGGCTCTGGCCGGTGGTGAACACATGGCTGCGCTGGCTGCTGTCGATGACGGCGGTGGCAAACTCGATGGTCTGGGACAGGGGCATGAACAGCTCCGCGCCCAGCTGGGGCGCCAGGGCCATGAGCTTGCTGCCCAGCTCCTCGGTGTGGATGCCGGTGAAGTGGGTGTTGAGGAGGTTGGCCAGGGCCGGCAGCTGCTCCGCCTCCACAGGGAGTTCCGTGCGGAGAAGCTGGCTCTTCACCCGGCTGTCGTCGGTCATCACCACGGCGATGAAGCTGGAGGCGTCCACCGGCAGCAGGTCGTAGCGCCGGACCGTGACGCTGCTCTTCCCCGCCGCCACCGCGTAGGCCGGGTAGTTGACGATGGAGGATACCATCTGCCCCGCCTGGGCGATGACGCTGTCCAGCTCCTGCATCTTCCCCTGGAGGGCGGAGTTGATCTCCGCCGCCTCCTGGTCGGACACCTGCCGGCGCTCCATCAGCTCATTGACGTAGAGCCGGTAGCCCTTGGGGGAGGGGATCCGGCCGGCGGAGGTGTGGGGCTGCTCCAGGTAGCCCATCTCCACCAGGTCCGCCAGCTCGTTGCGGATGGTGGCGGAGCTGACCGAGCCGCCCATGGCCTGGGCGATGTACTTGGAGCCCACCGGCTCCGCCGCGTCGATGTAACGCTCGGTGACCACCTTCAGTATTTCCTTTTTCCGGGCGGTCAATTCCATAGCCGATACTCCTTTAGCACTCCTTTCCCCCGAGTGCTAAACGCAGTGTATCACCATTGCCCGCCGATGTCAATACGCTTATGCCCCGCCAATTTGAACAAATTGTAAATTGTCCCAGCGGCGGCAAAACCGCCCCGGCCGGCCCCCGCCAAGGTGGGAAAAGCCTCCCTCCCGCCGGGGGAAAACGCCGCCGGAGCGGCGGGGACGGCCCACCCCGGCCCGCCGGCGCCGCCTGGCATCGCTCCCGCTGCCGCCCGGGGCGCAAAAAGCCGCCCCCCGCCGAAGCGGGGGGCGGCTGTCCGTCCCAGGGGGCGCGGCGTCAGGCCACCACCACGGGGGCCACCTTGCCGTTGTCGTGGATGTCCACGATGAGCTTCCGGGGGCACTTGCTGACGCAGGCGCCGCAGGAGGTACACTTGCTGTAATCGATCACCGCCACATTGTCCTGGACGGTGATGGCCCCGGTGGGGCAGTTTTTCTCGCACAGGCGGCAGCCGATGCAGCTGACGGCGCAGTGGGTCTTGGCCACGGCGCCCTTGTCCCTGTTGCCGCAGGGCACCATGATGTCCGCGGAGTAGGGCACGTCGGTGATGACATGGCGGGGGCAGGCGGCGGCGCACTGCATGCAGTGGGTGCACTTGTGGCAGTCCACCTCGGCCACCCCGTGCTCGTTGATGCGGATGGCCCCGAACTTGCAGGCCTTTACGCAGGTGCCCAGGCCCAGGCAGCCGTAGGCGCAGTCCAGGGTGCCGTTGCCGGCGATCTTCATGGCCGCCACACAGTCGTCCACGCCCACATAGCGGTCGAATTTGTGGCCCGCCCGGTCGCCGCCGGAGCAGCGCACGAAGGCCACCCGGCGCTCCACCGCCTTGACCTCCACCCCCATCACCGCGGCGATGCGGGAGGTCTTTTCCCCGCTGCAGCTGGGGCAGGCATTCACCGGGGCCTTCCCCGCCAGGATGGCGGCGGCGCAGCCGGCGCAGCCGGGGTAGCCGCAGCCGCCGCAGTTGGCGCCGGGCAGGGCGTCCAGGATCTCCGCCAGCCGGGGGTCCGTCTTTACCTCGAACACCTTGGAGGCGATGGCCAGCATCAGGCCGAACACGCCCCCCAGGATGCCCAGCACCAAAAGCGCATAGAGAATATTCATCGTTCCACCCCTCCCTTACCAGACCTGCAGGCCGCTGAAGCCCATGAAGCTCAGGGCCATGAGCCCGGCGGTGATCAGCGCGATGGGGAAGCCCCGGAAGGCCTTGGGGGGTTCGGAAAACTGCAGCCGCTCCCGGATGCTGGCAAAGAGCACGATGGCCAGCAGGAAGCCCACTCCGCCGGTGATGCCGTAGACCACGGACTCGATGAAGTTGTAGCCCTCCTGGACGTTCAGAAGCACCACGCCCAGCACCGCGCAGTTGGTGGTGATAAGGGGCAGGTACACGCCCAGGGCTTCGTAAAGGGCGGGCATGGACTTCTTGAGGAACATCTCCACAAACTGAACCAGGGCCGCGATGACCAGGATGAAGGCCACCGTCTGCATATACTCCAGGTCCAGCTTCATCAGCAGCACGTTCACCGGATAGCACAGGGCGGAGGCAAGGCCCATGACAAAGATCACGGCGAAGCCCATGCCCATGGCGGTATCCATCTTCTTGCTGACGCCCATGAAGGGGCAGATGCCTAAAAACTGCACCAGGATGAAGTTGTTGACCAGGATGGCCCCCAGGGAAATGGAAAGAAGCTTTGTAATATCCATTCTTACTTACCTCCCTTGCCGGCCGCCTTGTCCTGGGCCCACTGCATCAGGGCGATGAGGCAGCCCAGGGTCAGAAACCCGCCCACCGGCAGCGCCATCATCAGCGCGCCGTACTCCGACGGGAAGATCTGCTTCCCCGCCAGGGCGCCGCTGCCCAGCAGCTCCCGGATGGCGCTCATCACCAGCAGCACCAGGGTGTAGCCGATGCCCTGGCAGATGCCGTCCACCGCGGAGGGCAGCACCTTGTTCTTGGAGGCGAAGGACTCCGCCCGGGCCAGGATGATGCAGTTGACCACGATCAGCGGGATGAACACGCCCAGGGACTCCGCGATGTCCTGGAAGTAGGCCTGGAGCAGCAGGTCCACCATGGTGACGAAGCCCGCGATGACCACGATATACGCGGCGATGCGGATCTGGTCGGGGATGATCTTCCGCAGCAGGGAGATGACCACGTTGGAGCAGGTCAGGATGATCAGCACCGACACGCCCATGCCCAGGCCGTTGGAGATGGAAGTGGTGATGGCCAGGGTGGAGCACATGCCCAAAAGCTGCACCAGCACCGGGTTCTCCGTCAGGAGCCCTTCCTTCAGCTGTTTACCGAAATTCATGCCTCTCCCCCCTTCTGCTCCGCCACGGCGGCCAGAGCGGTATTCACGCCGGAAGTGACGCCCCGGGAGCTGACCGTGGCGCCGGAGACGCCGTCAAAGCGGTTGCTGCCGGAGTTGACGGTGATCTCGCCGTCCTCGTGGCTCATGCCGATGAAGCGGTCCAGCACCGCCTGGTCATTGACCACCTTGGTGCCGATATTGGCGGTCTCGGAGTTGTCGGTGACGGACACGCCGGTGACGGCGCCGTCCATATCCACGCCCACCACCATGCTCAGCGTCCCGCCGAAGCCGCTGGCGGTGACCTCCGCCACATAGCCGATCTGCTGGCCGCCGGAGAGGGCCTGGTAGAGGGCGGTCACATTGGCGTGGTCCGTCTCCACCTTCTGGTAGTCGTCGGCGGGAAGCACCTGGCTCATGGCCGCGGCGGTCTTTTCCGCCTGGAATTCCTCGATGATGGGCTTCGTAACGCTGTTCACCGCTCCCAGCAGCAGCGCCACCACCGCGCAGATCCCCAGCAGCGTCAGCGTCAGCTTGGCGGTGAACCGGGGATCCAGCTCCACCTTTGCCTTGCCCTGGACCGCGGCGGTATTCTCCTTGCTCATTTCGCCGCCTCCTTCCCTTCCTTGGGCGCCTTGGGCTCTTTGGGCGCCTTCACCACGCCGAACCGGGAGGGCCGGGTGTTCTTGTCGATGATCCACACCGTCAGGTTCATCACCAGGATGGCGTAGCACACGCCCTCGCTGTAAGAGCCGAAATACCGGATGAACACGGTGATGAGGCCGCAGCCGATGCCGAAGATGACCTGGCCCTTGTGGCTCACCGGGGAGGTGACATAGTCGGTGGCCATGAAGAAGGCCCCCAGCACCAGGCCGCCGCCCAGGACGTTGTAGAGCATCCAGGTCATGGGGTCGTTGCCCCGGGGGAAGAGGAAGGTCAGCACCGCCACGGTGCCGATGTAGCTGACGGGGATGTACCAGGTGATGATCTTCCGGAAGATCAGCCACACGCCGCCCAGGGCCAGCAGCAGGGCGCTCACCTCGCCCAGGGACCCGCCGATAAAGCCGATGAACATATCCCTCAGGTCATAGATGGCCGTCAGGCCCTGGAGATTGTTCTCGTGGAGGTAGGCCATGGGGGTGGCGGAGGTGACCACGTCCACCGTCCCCAGCAGGGGCAGCCGGGACCCGGGCACCACCCAGGTGCTCATGGCGCTGGCCCAGGAGAGCATGAAGGCCCGGGCCGCCAGGGCGGGGTTCAAAAAGTTCTTGCCGATGCCGCCGAAGAGCTGCTTGACCACCACGATGGCAAAGAAATCGCCGATGAGGACGATCCACAGCGGGATACTGGGGGGGCAGACGAAGGCAATGAGCACGCCGGTGACGGCGGCGCTGCAGTCGCCTACGGTGCAGTCCTTTTTCATCGCCGCCCGGTACAGCCACTCGAACAGGCAGCAGCCCGCGGCGGACACCGCCGTCACCGTCAGCACATACCAGCCGAAGTTGTACACGGAAAAGGCCAGGGCCGGCACCAGGGCGATGAGCACCTCCGCCATGATGTGGGCGGTGCCGTCCTTGGTGCGGATATGGGGGGAGGAGGAGCCGATGAGGTTCAATTCCTTATAATCCATGCTCACGCCTCCTTCTTCTCTTCCGCTGCCTTGGCGGCCGCCTCAGCGGCGGCCTTGGCGGCGGCCTTCGCGTTGTTGATCTTCTGTTTGCCCGCCCGGAAGGTCTGCACCAGGTGCAGCCGGCCGGGACAGATATAGGTACAGGCGCCGCACTCCATGCAGTCCATCACGTTGGCGGCCTCCAGCTCCTGGAGCATCCCCGAGCGCTCAAACTGATACATGAACACCGGCTGGAGCTTCATGGGGCACACGCTCATGCACTTGCCGCAGCGGATGCAGGCCGGGTGCTCCACCGTCCGCTCCTCGTCCTCGCAGAAGGCCAGGATGGCGTTGGTGCCCTTGCCGATGGGGGCGTCCATATCGTACTGGGAGTGGCCCATCATGGGCCCGCCCATGAGGATCTTGAAGGTGCTCTTCTTCACGCCGCCGCAGGCGTCCAGCAGTTCGCAGATGGGGGTGCCGATGGGGCACTCCAGGTTCTTGGGCTCGTTGACGCCGGAGCCGGACACCGTGACCACCCGGTGGGTCACCGGCATGCCGGTGTACACCGCCCGGTAAATAGCCGCGGTGGTGACGGTGTTGAACACCGCGCAGCCCACTGCCGCGGGCAGGGCGCCGGGAGGCACCTGCCGGCCGGTGATGGACTGGCACAGCTGCTTTTCAGCGCCCTGGGGGTACCGGGTGTGGAGCACATCCACCACCACCGGGGCCTTGGCCTCCTCGATCTTCAGCCGCAGCAGCTCCGCCGCGTTCTGCTTGTTGTCCTCCACCGCCACATGGACCCGGTCCACCCCGAAGGCCCGGGCCAGGATGGTGGCCCCGCCGATGACCTCCTCCGGGTACTCCAGGAGGAAGCGGTGGTCGCTGGTGATGTAGGGCTCGCACTCCGAGGCGTTGATGATGACGGTGTCCACCTTGCCCAGGCCGGAGCTGATCTTCACATGGGTGGGGAAGGTGGCGCCGCCCATGCCTACGATGCCGGCGTCCTTCACCACATCGATGAGCTGCTCCGCCGTGAGCTCCCCGGGCTTCTCCACCGGGTGGAGATCCGGGCAGCGGGTGTCGTTGAAGTCGTTTTCAATGACCACGCTCATGACGGGGACGCCGCTGAAATGGATCCTGGGCTCCACCGCCACCACCTTGCCGGATACGCTGGCGTGGACGGGGGCGGAAACAAAAGCCACCGGCTCCCCCACCCGCTGCCCCACGGTCACCACGTCCCCCACCGCCACACAGGGCTTGCAGGGGGCGCCGATATGCATGGACATAGGGATCACGACACGGGCAGGGGGCGGCAGCTTTTCGATCGGCTTCTTATTGGTGGCGGCTTTCCTGTCGTTGGGATGGATGCCGCCAAAGAAGGGCTGTGCCATATCCTCACCTCATTTTTCAAAGCGGGCCCGGAAGGGCCCATCATTTCTACGGGTTCCATCATACTCCCATCTTTTCCGGCTGTCCAGACAAATTTTGAATTTTTATTATTTTTTTATGGAATAGGTACCAAAATCCCCGGATAGTTCGTTAATTAACTAACAAAAAGCCGTTTTTCAACCGGTTGCGTTCTCCTGCCCCTTCTGGTATAATACGCTGACAAAGCAAAAGAAATCCCCCCAATTTATATCAGGAGGATACAAAAACATGATAAATCGCCCGGAAATCAAGCAGGAGGCCAAATCCATCCTGCGCGGCGCCAGGGTCTCCCCGGTGCTGATGGGAACGCTGGTGCTGGCCATCTCCCTGATCCTGGATAGAATCATTTCCCTGGTGGAGTACGGCACCCTGTTCCCGGACCTGCGCATCCTGGAATATATCAGCTACCTGGCCTCCGCCGACCCCATGGTCCTGCTGAATATGACGCAGGAGGAGCTTTTGGCCATGGCCGGCCTCACCACCTCCGTCACCGTGTACTCCCTCTTCTTCTCCATCCTGGTGTCCCTGTTCATGACCGTCCTCTACGGCGGCTTCTACCTCTACTGCATGGGGATCCGCCAGGGCCGGGAGATGCCGGTGGCCACCCTGATGGACGGCCTGGGCCTGGCCGGCAAGCTGATCTGGTGCTCCATCCTCACCGGGATCAAGGTCTTCCTCTGGTCCCTGCTGTTCTTCTTCCCCGGCATCATCGCCGCCTATCGCTACCGCTTCGCCACCTACAACCTGCTGGCGGATCCCGGCCTCTCCGCCGGGGAAGCCATCCGCCTGAGCTGCCAGCAGACCCGGGGCATGAAGTTCGACCTCTTCGTCCTGGATCTGAGCTTCATCGGCTGGGACCTTCTCGCCTCCCTCACCATGGGCCTGCTGAACATCTGGCTGATGCCCTACAAGACCGTGGCCGATCTGGCCTACTTCGAGGAGGGCCAGCGGCGGGTGGGCCGCAGCCCCTACGGCAGCACCGATGAGGGCAGCCGTCCCTGGGAGCCGTGATACGATAATTATAAAAAGGCGCGCCGCGTACGCGGCGCGCCTTTGCTATGTGCGGGAGATCACTGCATGAAGGTGCCGTCCACCATCTGCTGGATGTAGCTCTGATAGGCCTCCTGCTTCTCGGCGGGGACCAGGTCGCTGACCGCGCCGGCGGACAGGGCGCCGTTCTGGAGGGTGCCGTAGATCACCTCACCGCCGAAGGAGCCGTCCGCCACAGCCTGCATGCACAGGCCCACCATGGAGGAGTTGTCCGTCACCTGGCTGCCGATGATGCACTCGTTCTGACCCAGCAGGTCGGAGGGCTGGGCGATGTCGTAGATCTTCACGCTGCCGCTGGCGGCGTTGGCCTCGTCGATGGCCTGACGGGCGCCGGAGTCCACCGCGGAGGCGTCGCCGAAGAACACGTCGGCGCCCTGGTCGATCATGGCCTTGGCAAACTCGATGCCCTTGTCACTGGCGGAGAAGTCGCCGGAGTAGACGATGTCCAGGGCGCTGACGGTCTTGCCCTCCTGCTCGCCCACATAGATGGCGGACTCCACATAGCCCTCATACTTGCCCTTGGTGGTGTCCAGCTCCATGCCGCCGATGAAGGCCACGATGTTGGTCTCGGTCATGAGGCCCGCCAGAGCGCCGGCGATCCAGCCGACCTGCTGGGCGTCGGGCAGCAGGGAGGTGACGTTGCCGTTCTCCGCCTCGCCGGGGGTGTTCTCGCCGCCGTTGAGGAGGGCGAAGGCGATGTCGGGATACTCGGCCGCGGCCTGGAGCACCGCGTCGGTGTACTGGTTGCCGGGAGCGTAGATCAGATCGACGCCCTGGTCGCAGTAGGAGACGATGGTGTCATAGTAGGCGGACTGGGCGATCATGTCGGAATAGGTGTATTCCCAGCCGTTGGCCTCGGCAGCGTCCACCATGGCGTTGTAGCAGCTCATGCCCCACCCGCCGTCGGAGATGCTGGAGTCGCAGATCATGGCCACCTTGTAGGTCTTGCCCTCGCCGCCGTCACCGCCGGCGTTATTGCCGCCATTGCCGGCATTGTTGCCGCCGCAGGCCGCCAGGGCCAGGGTCATTGCCAGCGCAAGAGCCAGCGCAAGAAACTTCTTCATAGTAAATCCTCCTTTTTTCTCGCTTGACCAAAACATTTTTATATTGACAGCGGGATGCCCGCCGGTCAATCACCGATCAGCGTTCCTCCCGGCGGTAGGGCTTGCCGGAGGCCTTGGGCCCCGCCTTCCGCATGCCGATGATGCCCAGCACCACCACGGTGGCGAGGTACGGGATCATTTGGAAGAACTGATAGGGCACGCCGAAGGAGCCCACCTGGAGCCGGATCTGCAGCGCGTCGCAGAAGCCGAAGAACAGGCACGCCAGCAGCACGCCGCCGGCGCTCCACCGGCCGAAGATCACCGCCGCCAGGGCGATGAAGCCCCGGCCCGCCACGTTGCCGTCCACATAGGTGGTGGTGTAGCAGGTGGTGAGGTAGGCGCCGCCCATGCCCGCCAGGGCGCCGCAGATGACGCTGGCCGCGTAGCGCACGCCGATGACGTTGATGCCCAGGGTGGCCGCCGCCTTGGGATGCTCGCCCACGGCCTTGAAGTTGAGGCCGGACTTGGTCTTATTGAAGTAGATGGCGGTGAAGATCACCAGGGCGTAGGCCAGGTAGACCATGGGGGTCTGGTCGAAGAGCAGGGGCCCCAGGAAGGGAATGTCCTTCAGGCCGGGGATGGCCACGGTCTCCATCAGGGCCACCTGGACCAACTCGGAGCCGGCGCCGAAGTACACCCGGTAGATGAAGGCGGCCAGGGCCGGGGCGAAGATGTTGATGGCCATGCCGTAGACGATCTGCTCAGCGCACAGGGTGATGGTGGCGTAGGCGTAGATCATGTTCACCAGGATGCCAACCGCCGCACCGGCGGCCATACCCAGCAGGGGGCTGCCGGTAACGAGGCTCACCAGGAAGCCCGCCAGGGAGCCGATGGAGGCAAGTCCCTCCAAGCCGATGTGGACCAGGCCCGAGCGCTGGGAGTACAGCTCTGCCAGGGCCAGGAAAATGAGAGGCGTGGCCATGCGGACGCCGGCCAGGATCAGGTTCGAAACAAAGGTCCAATCCATCACTTTACCTCCTTTTTCGCCGACAGCTTATCGATCGCCGCCTTGAACTCCGGCAGCTTCACCATGGCAAGGCCCGCCACCGCAAAGACGATCACCAGGGCCTGGATGATATCCGACACGCTGGTGGGCACGCCGGTGGCCGCCTGCATGGTGGTGGAGCCCACCCGCAGGGCGGCGAAGAACACCGCCACCAGCATGGTGGCCAGGGGATGGAGCTGGCCGATGAGGGCCATGGACACGCCGTCAAAGCCATAGCCTGACGCAAAGCCGTTGATGAGGCGGTACTGGGTACCCAGCAGCTCCGCGCTGCCGCCGATGCCGGCGATGGCGCCGGAGACGATGAAGCTGACCAGGATGTACCGCCGCACCGCAAAACCGTTGAACTGGGCGGCGGTCATATTGAGGCCCACCGCCCGCAGCTGGAAGCCCTTGGAGGTATAAAACAGGAAATAGTAGGTGAGAAGGCCGATGACCACGGCGATGACGAAGGCGCTGGTAAAGCGCAGGCCGAACATCCGCTGGAGCATGGTCTCCTTGGGCACCGACACCGTCTGGGGGACGCTGCCGTCCCGGAGCCAGTTGGTGTAGAACACGCCCATGAGCAGCGTGGCCACATAGTTGAGCATGATGGAGATGATCATTTCGTTCTGGCCCCGGTAGATCTTGAGAAGGCCGGGGATCATGGCCCACAGGCCGCCGGCCAGGGCACCGGCCACCAGGCACAGCAGGATACCGGGGAAGCCGGTGATGCCGCTCTGGGTGGCGATGACGCAGCAGACGATGGAGCCCATGATGAACTGCCCCTCGCCGCCCAGGTTGAACACGCCGCAGCGGTAGGCAAAGCAGGCACACAGGCCGGTGAAGATCAGGGGCGTGGCCCGGGAGAGGGTGGTGCCCAGGTTCCTGAGGCTGCCGAAGGCGCCCACCCACAGGTTCTGCAGCGCCACCAGGGGGTTGGCCCCCAGGGCCAGCATGACGATACAGCCGATGAGGAAGGCCAGCAGCACCGAGGCCAGGGGCACCAGGATGTTGACCAGCTTGTTGGTATTTTTCATTCTCTCGCCCCTCCTTACTTGCCGGCCATGGCCAGGCTGATCTCCTCAATGGGAGGGTTCTTGCCGGAATATTCGCCCATGACCTGTCCCTCGAACATGACGATGATCCGGTCGCTCATCTCCAGGATCTCGTCAAAATCCGCGGAGATCAGCAGCACGGCGCAGCCGGATTCCCGGGCCTCGATCATGGTGTCATGGATAAAGCGGGTGGCGCCGATATCCAGGCCCCGGGTGGGGTGGACGGCGATGAGGATATCCGGCCGGGCCTCCAGCTCCCGGGCCAGGATGATCTTCTGCTGGTTGCCGCCGGAGAGGCTGCGGGCCTCCTGCTCGATGGAGGCGCAGCGGATGTCGTACTTCTCCTGCATCTCCAGGGCGTAGTCCTTCATGGCCTTCTTCTTCAGGAACATACCGCCGAAGCGGCTGAACCGGGGCTGGGCCGTGGATTTGAGGAGGATGTTCTCCTTGACGCTCATGTCCCCCACCAGGCCCATCTTGTTGCGGTCCTCGGGGATGTGGCTGACGCCCTCCTCGATGAAGGCCTGGGGCATGAACTTGGCCACCTTGCTGTCCTTCAGGTCCACCCGGCCGGCGTCGGGGGTGATGACGCCGGTGATGAGCTGGGCCAGCTGGCTCTGGCCGTTGCCGTCCACACCGGCGATGCCCAGGATCTCCCCGGCGCCGATGGTGAGGCTCACGTCGCTCAGCCCGCTGTGCTTGGCGGCCTTGTTGTAGTCCACATGCTCCAGGACCACCACCTGGCGCTGCGTGTCTTCCTTCTTCTCGTAGTGGGAGGGGGCCAGCTCCCGGCCCATCATCAGGGAGGCCAGCTCCCCGGCGGAGGCGTTCTCCCGGTCCACGGTGCACACCGTCTCTCCCGTCCGGAGGATGGTGATCCGGTCGGAGATCCGCAGCACCTCCCGCATCTTGTGGCTGATGAACACCACGCTCTTCCCTTCCCCGGTAAGCTTGCCGATGATGGCGAAAAGGCCCTCCACCTCCAGGTCCGTCAAAGCGGCGGTGGGCTCGTCCAGGATGAGAAGCTCCGCCCCCCGGTAGAGGGCCTTGAGGATCTCCACCCGCTGCTGCTCGCCCACGGAGATCTCCGTGATGAGCTTGTCCAGCTGGACGTCCAGGCCGTATTTCTCCGCCAGGGCCAGGATCTCCCGGCGGCGCTGCTCCTTCTGGATGAACACGCCCTTGGTCTGCCGGTCCCCCAGGATGATGTTCTCGAACACCGTCATGGCCTCCACCAGCATGAAGTGCTGGTGGACCATGCCGATGCCCAGCTGCACCGCCTTGGCGGGGGAATCGATGCGCACCTCCTGCCCGTTGAGGTAGATCTTCCCCTCCGTGGGCTGGTACAGTCCGATGAGCACGTTCATCAGCGTGGATTTGCCCGCGCCGTTCTCCCCCAGCAGCGTATGTACCTCGCCCTTCCGGACATCCAGGTTGATGTCCCGGTTGGCGTACATATCGCCAAAGCGCTTGGTAATGTGTTCCATCCGCAAGATCTCTTCCATCTCTGGCCGTCTCCCCTTTCCTGTCAGGCCCGGATCTTTGCCGTCCGGGTCCTTGCAAATCCTGCCGGGCAGAGGTCCCGGCGGCCTGGACCGGCGCGTCCCCCTCCGGGTATGCCGCTCCATACAAAAAGAAACGACAAGGCCGGTATTCAGCTGCCGCCTGGTCGTTTCTCGGATCGTATCACGCAAAAACACTTGTCTTTGTCTCTAGGATACCGTCTTTTCCGCCCAGCGTCAAGAATTTTTTTGTGGTTGCCAGTCAAATTGTAAGGATTTGTCAAATTTTTAACGTCATCCCTCGGGCTCGAAGTCGTACCGGGGGTCCCGGCTGAGGGTCAGGCAGCGGATCCGGCCCAGGCTGTCCGTCTCCACCAGGCACAGCGCCGCGTACTGCTCCGGCTGATCCGCCGGGGCCAGCAGCAGGCACCGCTTCCCCGGCGGGCAGGCGGGAGGCTCCTCCCCGGTCTGCTCCACGGATACGATCCGCCCCCGGGACACCGCCCACTTCCCGGCCATGTCCCGCTCCATATCCCGCAGCAGGGCCGTCACATGGTCGGCCCCCTCCCGGACCACGCCGGCGTAGTCGTTGACGTAACGGCACTGGCCGTGCATCACGGCGCGCAGGCGCTGGGCGCCGCCGTGGAGGAAGAACTCCCGCAGCAGCACCAGGTCCTGCTCCTCCCCCAGCACCACGCCGCCGGCGTATTCGCCCACGGCGGCGTCGCCGGAGAGCTGGCACAGGGCGGACGCTGTGGCTCCGACCCGGACCAGGTCCTTCTGCTCCTCGGCCACCATCTCCGAGACATGGCACAGCTCCACTTCCCCCATGGAGGTGGCCACGGTGACGCTGATGAAGCGGGTCATGGGCTCCAGGCCCATATAGGTCTCCCCGACCCGCACATCCTTCACCGTGCCCTGGAGGAGCACCGTGTCCTGCTGGGCCTCCACCACGGGCTTGCAGGGCTCGTCATCGTAATGGAGCCGCAGGGGGCAGGCGGTCACCCGCAGGTGCAAAGTCCTGCCCGGCGCAAAGTCCGGCAGTACGTCGGCGCAGGTCACCTCCACCACCGCCGTGTCCTCCGTGCCCTCCGCCGCCACCAGCAGGCGGCGGCTGAGGGGGTCGGCGCCCTCCGGCGTCACATCCTTGAGGATGCGGCACGCCCAGGGCCGGCCCTCGGCGTGCTGGACGTCCATGCCCAGCAGCTGCTCCTCCCCGGTGTCCGGGTCCCCCATGGTCCGCACCACCACCTGGGCGTCCCCCAGGAAGTACCGGTAATAATCCCCCCGGTAGCCCCGGACCCGCTGGCCGCCGGTCATGGCAAGGCCCGCCAGCCGGAAGGCGTCCTCCGGCCGGGCCACCAGGTCCTCCAGGCCAAAGCACTCATACCGCTGCGCCATGGCTCACACCTCGTAGTCCACCGCCACCCGGTCGGTGCGGATGGCCTTGCACAAAGCGGACACCGCCACATGGCGAGGATCCTTCTTATAGGTCTCCAGATCCGCCAGGGAATCAAAATCAGAGATCAGCACCGCATCGTAATTGCCGTCAACGCAGTTGACTCCCACCTGCTGGGCCCGGATCTGAGGGATTACACCATACAGCCCCTGCAGCCCTTCCAGAAATTCCTCCATCTGCCGCCGGGTATCCGGCTTGAACTTCCACATCACCACATGACGGATCATAACAGCCGCCCTCCTGTCTGTCAGCAAAGGCTCGGGCAGGCGGGGCCGCCAAGGAGCCCCCGCCCGCCCCGCCTGTCCATAAGTTGGTTATCAGTATACCGGAATCCGGGGAAAAAATCAACCGGCGGCAGGCGATCCCGCGAAAAAGGAGCGGGCGGGGATGGCCCCGCCCACTCCCGGACGTCCTCGTTCCTATTTTACCCGCCGGCCCTCGCTGTACACGGCGGCAATGCTGTGTTTGTCCATGAGATACACCGCCCGCTCGAACCGCTCCGGCAGGGTCAGCGCCCGGGCGCTCTCCGGGAAGGCCCCCTCGTCCACCACGATGGCGTGGAGGGCGTGGCCGGGGGCGAAGCCCTCGCCGCCGCCAAAATACCGGCTGCCGGCGGCGGTGCCCAGGTAAAAGGCCTCCGGCACCGTAAGGAAGGGCTCCCCGGTCTCCATGGCCTTTACCTTGGAGGCCCGGATGGAGGTGACCACCACCTGGCTCATGGCCAGCTGGTCGCCGCCGGCGATATCGGAGCCCAGGGCCACCGGGACGCCCTCCTCCAACATCCGCCGCACCGGGGCGGTGCCGGAGCAGATGTTCACGTTGGAGGCGGCGCAGTGGACTGCCCACACTCCGGCCTCCGCCATGGCGGCGCGCTCCCGCTCGTCGCTGTACACGCAGTGGGCCATCAGCGTTCCCGGCTTCCACAGGCCGTATTTCCGGTAGGTCTCCCAGTACTGCCCGCAGTCCGGGTGGAGCTCCTTCACCCAGGCCACCTCCCCGGTGTTCTCCGAGAGATGGGACTGGACCGGCAGGTCCCGCTCCGCCGCCAGCCGCCCCAGCTCCGCCATCAGCCCGTCGGTGCAGGAGGGGGTGAAGCGGGGGGTGAGGATGGGCTTGACGTGGGCAAAATCGCAGCTCTCCAGCCACCGCAGGGTCTCCGCGACGGACTCCTCCGTGGTCTCCTGGGCCACGCCGCTGTTGCGGTCCATGTTCACCTTGCCCACATAGCCCGTCACCCCCGCCCGCTCCAGCTCCTCCATGAGGATCAGGGTGGCGTCGGTGTGGCGGGAGGAGAACATGGCCACCCGGGTGGTGCCGCCCGCGATCAGTTCCTCCGCCAGGCGGCGGTAGACCCGCCGGGCATAGTCCGTGTCGGCAAAGCGGGCCTCGGTCCTGAAGGTATAGGCATTGAGCCAGTCCAGCAGCGGCAGGTCCATGCCCATGCCCAGCATGGGATACTGGGGGGCGTGGAGGTGGAGGTCCGCGAAGGCGGGCATAATCAGCCGCTCCCCCCAGTCCTCCACCGGGCAGGCGGCGTAGCCCTCCGGCAGCCGGGGGAAGATCCCCTGGACGACCCTGTCCTCCAGCACCAAATATCCCCCGGCCATCGTCTCCAGCTGTCCGAAGGCCGGCGTGTGGATGATGTTCCCCCGTAAAATCGTGACCATAGCCTTTCCTTCCTTTCCTCTCAGAGGCGCCCGGCAAAAAAGAAGAGCGCCCCGGCAGACCGGCTCCCTGAGCCGCCGCGGAACACCCATAGCAGGGCCGGTCCGGCGGCCCCGTAGAAACGTCCGCACCATGCCTGCGGACCTATATGAGCTCTATTCCTTTCTATAAGTCAGTATACCACCCGCCGCTCCCCCTGGCAAGAAGTTTTTCCCCGCCCGGGCCCCTTTGCCGTTGAAAATCCCCGGAAAACGTGTATACTGGAGGCAGCACTGCAAGGAGGACACACCATGAAACTGATGATCGCCTCGGACCTCCACGGGTCCGGCTACTATGTGAAAAAACTGATGGACGCCTTCCGGGCCGAGGGCGCGGAGAAGCTGCTGCTGCTGGGGGACCTTCTCTACCACGGCCCCCGCAACAGCCTGCCGGAGGAGTACGATTGCCCCACGGTGGCCCAGCAGCTCAACGCCGTGAAGGACCGCATCATCGCCATCCGGGGCAACTGCGACTGCGAGGTGGACCAGATGGTCCTGGAGTTCCCCATTATGGCGGACTACGCCCTTGTGGAGTGGGAGGGCCTGACCCTCTTCGCCACCCACGGCCACCGCTACAACGAGGACTGCCCGCCCCCCATGGCGGACGGCACCGTCCTTCTCAACGGCCACTTCCATGTCCCCGCCTGCGCCGACCACGGCTGGTACACCTATATCAACCCCGGCTCCACCTCCCTGCCGAAAAACGCCAGTGTGGGCAGCTACCTCGTCCTGGAGGGCCGCACCTTCACATGGAAGGATATGGACGGCAACGCCTACAAATCCTATACGATCAAGTAATCCGCCTGAACCGCCGCCGCTCCTCTTTTCTGAAGGGCTGCACCGCACCCACTCAGTGGCACCGCACTCGCGGCGGTCGGGGAGCACCGCAGGGCCGCACCAGGGCCGCCTTCAGAGGCACCCCCCGCCGAAGGGCGGCGGCGCGGCCGGGAAGGCTGCACACGGCCTTCAGGGCCGCACACGCCCAGGCCGCAGCCGCCGGGCGAGGCGGGCCGCACGCGGGCACCCAGGCCCCACAAACCGGGAACCCCGGCGCGGATCAAACAAAAAATCAGTTTTGTTAAATCCCGTGTCACGGCCGGGATTGAACAACAACATATTTTTTGTTTGGTCGAGGCACCGCACCCGCGGCGGTCGGGGAGCACCGGAGGGCCGCACCAGGGCCACCTTCAGAGGCACCGCACCCCTCCGTCGGAAATCTGCCGGAGGGCCGAATGGCCCCCCGGCGTTCCGGTTCAATCGTCCCCGAAGGGATACCACTCCTGGCCGTTTTCGGCGTAGTAGTCGCTGAGATACTCCACCACGGCCTGCTCGATGTACTCAGGGGTGATGTAGTCCGGGTATTCGGGCATCCGGCTGCCGTGGGCGGCGGCGTGACACTTCCAGCACAGGCAGATGAGATTCTGCGGCTGGTTGGAGCCGCCTTCAGAGCGGTGGACGGCGTGGTGGATTTGCAGGCCCTTGGGGCTGTCGCAGAGGGCGCAGCGGTAGCCGTCGCGGCGGTAGACTTCCTTTCGGGTGGCGGTCGGGATGCTGGCTGATAACATGGGCGTGTGCCTCCTTTCGTAAGATGACGCTTCCAGACCGGGCCAGTCAAGGGCGGCCCCCGGCCGCTCGTCTTGACCCTTGACGGGCCTGGTACACTGCACTCCCTTACGAAAGGGGCCAGCCCATGGAGGCCAGCGTCCCGGCGGCACCCGACGGCATCACGCCCGATCCGCCGCCATGGCCTCCCGCAGCAGCCGCCGAACCAGGGCATATGGGGATATCCCCCGCCGCTGGCAGAACTCCTTCAGCTCCCGGGCCTCCTTCACCGTCAGATGGGTGCTGACGGTGCGCAGGTTCCGCCGATCCCACTTCGCCTGCCGCTCCCGTTCGTACCGCTCCCACACCGAAATTACCCCCCTTCTCCCCGGAAATGTACTGTCGCGCACCCCATACCACATATTGTACCGTGCGAGGCGCACCCCCGCAATATCTGGTACCGCACTGGGCTTTTCCACAAGGTTTTCCACACCACGCTTTTAGCTTCGCTGTGATTCGTCCCCCGTCTTTTCGATTTGCTGTGATTCCCGGATATAGAACAGCTGTTCGATTACCCTGCCCCGCAAGGGGCATACCGCATGGGGCCTTCACATGGAAGGATATGGACGGCAACGCCTACAAATCCTATACGATCAAGTAATCCGCCTGAAAACGGACCGGAGGCCGGACGCTGTGCGTCCGGCCTCCGCTTTTATCCTTTCCTCCTGTCCGGAGGCTCAGTCGTCCACCTCGTACTTGAGCACCGCGCCGGATACGGCGTCGATCTCATACTCGTACTCGTAGCGCCCGGCCTCGAACTCGATCTCGTAGAGGGTCACGCCGTCGTCCCGGTCCAGCTCCACTTCCACCTCCCGGATATCGCTCTGGCTGACCCCGGCGTGGGCCAGGGCGGCGGAGAGGGCCGCGTCGCTGCTGATATAGCCGGTGGCGGTGGTGCCGCCGGTGCTGCCCGTATTCCCGGTGCTGCCGGTAGTCCCGGTACTGCCGGTGCTGCCGGTAGTCCCGGTACTGCCGGTGCTGCCTGTATTGCCGGTACTGCCCGTATTCCCGGCAAGGGTCTCCTTCTCGCTCTTGAGCACCTCACCGGTGGTCAGGGCGATCTCATACTCATAGCGCACCTGGCCCACCTGGAACTCGGACTCATAGTGCTCGGGACGGCCGTCGTCGTACTCCAGCCAGGTGTGGATATACACCGTATCGCTGAGGCTGACCCCGGCGTGGCTGAGGGCGATCTCCTGGGCGGAGGCCTCGCCGATATAGCTGCCGGCGTCGGCGGCGCCGCCCTGGGCGGAGCCCTTGACCTCCCGCTCGAACTTGACGATCTCACCGGTGCGGGCGTTCACGTCGCACTCATACTCCACGGTCCCGGCGGCAAACTCCACCTCGTAGACCATGACGCCGTCCTCGCTGTCGAACTCGATCTCGCTCCAGCTCACGTCGGCGGCGGACACCCCGGCGTAGGCCAGGGCGGCGGAGAGGGCGGCCTCCCGGGTGATATAGGCCTTGTCGCTGGCGGTGCCGGTCTGGGACACCGTGGTGGTGGCGAGGTTGCGGGAGCTGGAGATCAGGGCGATCTCATTGATGGAGAGGGGAGCCAGGGACGCCGCCGTGAGGGTGGCGTCCTGGGCCGTCACCTCCTGGATCAGGGCCGCCTTGCCCACGGAGATGCCGTAGGTCTGGGCCAGCTGGGTGAGCTCGTCGGTCTCCGTCACCGTCTGGCTGAGGACGCTGGCGCTGACGCCGCTGCTGCCGAAGCTGCTGCTGATGGCGCTGGAGATCTCCGCCTGGAGCTGGGCGGAGCGCTGCTGGTCGGCGTTCTCCACGCTGACCAGGATGGAGTTCTGCAGGTCGCTGAGGTAGCCGTTCTGGAGCATGGAGCCGATGATGGCGTTCACCGCCACATTGAGGTCGGTGCCCTTCAGGTCCATATCCCCCAGGACCACCCTGGCCTCCTCATTGAGGGCGTTGGCGGAGATGACCTCCTCCCGGGCGTTGATGGTCAGGGAGATGCTGGGGTTCACGTCCAGCATGACCACAGAGTCCACCGCGCTGCCGCCCCGCCAGACGTTGAAGCCGAACACGCTCACGCACAGGGCCAGGGCCGCCGCCACGGCCGCCAGAGGGGCCCAGTGGCTCTTTTTCTTTTTATTATTGGTATTGACGATCTCGCTCATCTCGATCACATTTCCTTTCTGCTCATCGTAGGAGGAAAGGATACGGCCGAGGACATCCGGCGCCGCGTGGTCCACGGCGTCCGCGATCCGCTTTTCCAGCTGCTCGTCACGCATATCGCTATACCTCCTTCATTGCCTCGCGCAGCTTTTTCAGCGCGCGGTTGTACTTGGACAGGACGGTGGGCAGAGGCAGATGCAAAAGGCCCGCGATCTCCCGGTGCTTCAGCCCGGCGGCGGCGTGGAGCATGACGATCTCCCGCTCCTCCTCGCCCAGGGCGGAGAGCACCGCCTCCAGCACCAGCCGGTCGTCGCTGGTGAAGGCTGCCCGGTCCGCGAACTGGGTCTGCCAGTCCTCCGGCGTCATGGCCACGGTCCGCTCCCGCTCCCGCAGGCGCTGCAGCGCCAGGTTGCGGGCGATGGTCAGCAGCCACGCCATGGGTTTCCCCTGAGACTGATAGGCCGCCGCGGCGCGGCTGACCTGGAGATACGTGTCCTGCAATACGTCCTCGGCGTCCTGGGCGTTGGCGCACAGGGACAGCGCGAAGCCGTATACGGCGGTGTGGGTCTCCCGGTACAGCCCGGCCAAGGCCTCCCGGTCCCCCGCCGCGATCCCCGCGATGTAATCGTCCAGCGCGTGGCTCCCGCTCCCGGAAAGCGGGACCGCCGCGAAGAAAAGGGTCATCACGGCTCTCTCCTCCTGTCTGCTATAATAATGGATGAGCAGGGCGTTTTATTGCACGCCCCGGAAAATTTTTTTGGGAATTTTTCCGGCGGATCACACCGGCCCGCTGGCCGCTATGATCATACCACATTCTCCCCGGAAAAGAAAGGGGGCGCGCAAAGGGCGGGAAAACCTT
>CALXGG010000021.1 GCA_944387785.1 uncultured Oscillospiraceae bacterium
ATTCATATCGTTTCATGCTCTTAATTTTATACTATTGCTTCTATTGTGCAACTTTTATTTTTCAAACAAGGCCTAGCAAATGCTGCAAATACTCAAGTCATTATTACCACTCATAGTGCAACTATCGTTAAAGAATTGGGGTTTAACAATATACGAATTATTCGTATGGAAGAAAACCAAAAGGTGGTTGAGAATACACTACCGAATCAGTTACCGTACCCATCCTTAAACGAGGTCAACTATCTCGCATTTTCTGAAATATCTGAAGAATATCATAATGAGCTATATGGGTATATTGAAGAACAAGGTTTGCTAGATGAGTACAAACAAGGAAAACCAACTGTGCAATATACTCGAGTGCTTCGCGGTGGAGCAACGCGTGTTGAACAAATTACCCAGACAGAATATATTAGACATCAGATTCACCATCCCGAAAATACACACAATGTTCGGTTTAGTGATGAAGACTTGCGAACATCAATAGATATGATGAGAACATTTATTCAAACTCAAAACTAATCGTATTTGAATACGAGCTGAAAAATATATTTGTTCTGGCAACACCATGGCAACAAAAAATCAGATAGCCTCTACTATCTGAATAATGAAAAGAATACCAATAACCCGAAATAAATCCCATAAGCAAATCTGTTTAGAAAACTTCTGGCAGGAGCGAGTGGGAATGACCTGAAACGAACCGCCCGCCTGGATCCGTAAACGCGGATCCGGGCGAGCGGTTTTTGCCATCGGCCCAACCGTGGGCGCGCAAGGCGGCGGCTCCGGCACGCTGCTGCTCCACATGGGCGGCAGGGGGGCTTTTTACGCGGCGTGACAGTAATCATTTGATCGTTCCAGGAAATTTGCTGTATACGCAGCAAGGGGGTGCTGGATTTGAAGGATAAGGTGCTCTATATGATAGCGGCCATCGGTTTATTCTGCCTTTTGCTGTCAGCCTGCGCCCCGGGCCAGGCGGAGAAAAGCGTCATGGATGAGATCCGTTCTGCGCCTGTCGTGAAGTTGGAATGCTCCGGGCTGGCTGGCGGAGGACCCATTTTTGCTGACAATGTGGGGACGACGGCGGCGATAGCGGACATGCGGATCCACGCGGCAGACAGTGGATTCGATGAGGGATGGATCTATCGGTTCACCTATAACCCTGCGGAAAAGGTACTGGATGGCCGCGAGATCGTCCTGCTTTTTGGCATTTCCGCCCTGTCGATTGATGGAGTGACCTACCAGCCGGAAGATGGGGTCGCATACGACGCGGTATTGGAATGGGCGGAAGGGGTATACGATTATTGTGCAGAGTAAGGAAAGCGGACCGCCGTCAGCTGCTGCGGCGACCGCCGACGAGGCGGGGAGGATCCCGGGGCGGCTCCTTACAGCGGCCATATGCGGCAGGCACGACCGTTCCCACCGCAATATCCCACAAACGGAATTGGTAAAATATTCCTTTTCTGTTATTTGGGTAGGTTCGCTTATTGCCGGGGTTTTGATGCATTTCATGGAAAATATTACGGAAAGATACGCAAAACGCAAAAAACAGCACGACAGATTTTTACATCGTGTAACCAAATACTGGATGCTGGGATGCAAAAAAACTCCTGATTACGCAAAAAACGTTGAAATTTTGCAAAAAAGCGATATAATCAAAAGCACGAAAAGCAGGATGCCGCTCCCTTTGTAACCGGAAGGGGTAACGGTGCTCCTTGTGAGGAGCCAGGCAGGCCGCGCTTTGCGGGAGGCGTCCGGCGGGAGAAGCTCGCCGGTGTGCCGCCGGATCCCCGACAGATCCGGCTTGGACAGCTCCATCCCGGCCAATTCATAAAAAGAGGGAACCAGGGCCATGGCAGACGTACCGGAAAAAGAAGCGATGATCCCTATCGGGTTTTTGAACCTGCTCAGCGAGGGGACGGATGACTGCTACCTGTTTTATGACTATCAGACGGGGATCGTCTCTTTTTCTGACAATATCACAAAGCTGTTTGCCATCTCGCCGGATGGCCGGACCCACTGCACGCTGGAGGAGTGGCGCGGCCTGGTGGATCCCAGGGACGCGCCGCTGCTCCAGGATGCCTTTGCCGATCTGCTTGCGGGACGTAAGCTCTCGTACAACATCAACTACCGGGTACGAAGCAGGAACGGGGGCTACCTCTGGATCAACAGCCGGGGCAAATGCCACCTGGGGCCGGACGGAAAGCCGGACTATGTGCTGGGGAGGGTGTCCGACAACGGTCTTTCCGACAAGGATCTGGCCATGGGCAACTCTTTCCACACCGGCGCGCTGCGCCAGGAGCTGGCCCGCCTGCTGGAGGACAACTGGCAGGGGTACCTGCTGCTGGTAGGCGTGGACAATTTGAAGCCCATCAACCTGAAATATGGCCGGGAGGTGGGCGACGGAGTGATCCGGGCCCTGGCGGAGGCCATGGACCGCAACGCCCTGGAGGCCCACTGCTCCTTTCGGGTGAACGGGGACTGCTTTGCCGCGGTGCTGCTGGGGGCAACGGTTTCCCGGGTGGAGCGCGTGTTCCGTCAGATTCAGGAGGCCGTGCGGGAGCAGTGCACCGTTTCCGGCGGCAGCGTGTCCCTGTGCGACTACCGGGTGCCAGACGCGGGGACGCTGGTGCAGTACGGGGAGAGCGCCCTGGAGGCCGCCAAAGCCAGCGGGAAGGATCGCCTGTGCTTCTTCTCACCGGCGGACTACGAAAAGCGGCTGGGGGCCCTGGAGCTGCGGGGGGATCTGGAAGCCTCCGTGGTAGCGGGCTTTTCCGGTTTCTCCCTTCACTACCAGGCCCAGGTGCGGTCGGAGTCCTATGAGATCTACGGAGCGGAGGCCCTGCTGCGCTACCATTCCACCCGCCGGGGGGAGGTGCCGCCGGCGGAGTTCATCCCCCTGCTGGAGGAGAGCGGCCTGATCATCCCGGTGGGGCTTTGGGTGCTCCGCGGAGCTCTGGAGCAGTGCGCCTTTTGGCGGAGGACATGCCCCGCCTTCCGGGTGAGCGTGAACATGTCCTATGTCCAGCTGGCACAGCCGTCCATTGAGGCGGATGTGCTCCGGGTGCTGCGGGACAGCGGCCTTCCGGGCAGCGCCCTGACCATCGAGCTGACGGAGAGCCGGCAGCTGATGGATTATCCCCAGCTCAACGGCATTTTCCGCGCCTGGAAGGCCAGGGGGATCGAGATCTCCGTGGATGATTTCGGCACCGGCTATTCCAGCCTCAGCCGGCTGAAGGACATGGAGGTAAATGAGATCAAGATCGACCGCTGCTTTGTCCGGGATATTGAGAAGAGCGCCTATAACTATCGTCTGGTGAGCAACATGCTGGAGCTGGCGGACAGCTGCCAGATCCGGGTGTGCTGCGAGGGGGTGGAGACGGCGGAGGAGCTGGCGGTGCTGGAGGAGCTGCATCCGGCGCTGTATCAGGGCTTCTTCTTTGAGCGGCCCTGCCCGGCGGAGCGCTTTGCCGCCGGCAGCGAGGAGTGGAAGGCCCGGGCACTGAAGGCCCACAACAAGCCGCCGGCTCCGGGAGAGGTCCGGACCCTGCTGCCCGCCGGCACGGAGGACGAGATCGCCAAGACCATCCTGGAGGCGGAAAACGACATCTTCTACATCAGCGACCTGGAGACGCACGAGCTTTACTACCTCAACCCCGCCGGGCAGCGGGTGTTCGGCGTGCGGGACTACCTGGGCCGCAAGTGCTACAAGGTCCTCCACGGGGTGGACGAGCCCTGCGCCTTCTGCACCAACGCCCAGCTGC
This sequence comes from uncultured Oscillospiraceae bacterium, assembly GCA_944387785.1. GTDB lineage: Bacteria > Bacillota > Clostridia > Oscillospirales > Oscillospiraceae > Pelethomonas. Next base: position 3,759 of record CALXGG010000021.1, read on the forward strand.
GCCAGGACTCCTTCTATGTCTGGGAGAATCAGAATGAGTACTGCGGGCGGCATTTCCTCCTCAAGGACAAGGTGGTGACCTACCGGGGCCGGAAGGTCCGGCTGGAGGTGGCGCTGGATATCACCAAGCAGGAGTATGTGAGCCAGAGCGCCCGGGAGCGCCTGGCCTTTGCCGACAAAATCGTGGGCTACATGGAGACCCTCTCCACCCATGCGGATTTCAGCGAAGCGGTCAACCAGGTGCTGGCCTCGGTGGGCGAGTTTTACCAGGCGGACCGGGCCTACCTCTTTGAGCACAATCCCCGGCTGGCGGGCTATTGGGACAACACCTTCGAGTGGTGCGCCCGGAACGTGGCGTCCCAGCGGGCAAGCCTGCAGGCGATCCCGCCCGAGGCGCTGGGACGCTGGATCGGGGCCTTTGACAAAAACCAGTCCATCATGCTCTACAACCTGGGGCCCCTGAAGGAGTCCTCCCCCCGGGAATGGGAGGATCTCAGCCGCCAGGGGATCCAGCGGCTCATCGCGGTGCCGCTCCGGGAGAACGGCCGGACGGTGGGTTTTGTCGGGGTGGACAACCCCCGCTACGCCATCCACGACGACTCCCAGATCCGTGTGCTGGCCAGCTTCCTGGTGACCCGGCTGCGCCAGGACCGCAATGAGCAGCGCTATCAGGCTCTGCTCCAGGCCAGCAACCAGGACATCCTGGAGGCCATGGGGGTGGGTTTCTGGACCCTTGCCCTCCGCAAGGACGGCAGCCGCCGGGAAATGGTCGCCAACGACATCATGCACCGCCTCCTGGGGGTAAAGACCACGCCCGCCCCCGAGGAGCTCTACCGCTTCTGGTACGACCGGATCCGGCAGGAGGACCGGGAGCGGGTGGACCGGGCCATGGAGGAGATGTGCCGCAGCCGGCGGGTGGTCCAGGTGGAATTCGGCTGGTGCTCCCTCGCCGGCGACGTCCTGCCGCTGCGCTTCTCCGGCCTGTCCATCGGGGAGACGGGGGAAGGGCTGCGGCTGAAGGGCTACTGCCGGGTGCTGGCCGACCGCTGATGCCATTGCCATATCCGACGCCCCCGGCGTATGCTTCTCTCCCTCCGGGGCGGGCAGGACGTCGGGGGCGCTGCCTTGCCCGGCCGCCGGAAAGGCGTTGAAAGGAGGGCGGCGCCATGCTATAATGGCCCCAAACGGGAAAACGCGGAAGGAGGCCCATGCGTGAGCGGGATACTGTATCTGGTGGCCACGCCCATCGGCAACCTGGGGGATCTCAGCCCCCGGGCCCTGGCCACCCTGGAGGCGGCGGATTTCATCGCCGCGGAGGACACCCGGGTGTCCGTCAAGCTCCTCAACCACTTTGGGGTCAAAAAGCCCCTGGTGAGCTATCACCAGCACAACCAGAACACCGCCGGGCCCGCTATCCTGGCGCGGCTGCTGGCGGGGGAGAGCTGCGCCCTGGTCACCGACGCCGGGACTCCCGCCATCAGCGACCCGGGGGAGTCCCTGGTGCGGCTGTGCGGGGAAAGCGGCGTCACGGTCCAGGCCATCCCCGGCTGCTGCGCCCTGGTGTCCGCTTTGGCGGTCAGCGGCCTGCCCACCGGCCGCTTCGTCTTTGAGGGCTTCCTCAGCACCAACAAAAAGGACCGCCGGGAGCGGCTCCAGGCCCTGGCGGGGGAGGAGCGGACCATGGTGTTTTACGAGGCCCCCCACAAGCTCTGCGGCACCCTGGAGGATCTGTACGGGGCCTTTGGGGACCGGGCGCTGGCCCTGTGCCGGGAGCTGACCAAGCTCCACGAGGAGACCCGCCGCACCACCCTGGCCCGGGCGGCCACCTATTACCGGGAGAACCCGCCCAAGGGGGAGTTCGTGCTGGTGGTGGCGGGGGCGGAGCCGGTGGAGGCCGCCGCCGTGACCCTGGAGGAGGGGGTGGCCCTGGTGCTGGAACGCCGGGCGGCGGGGGAGCGGATGAAGGACGCGGTCCGCCAGGTGGCCCAGGACACGGGCCTCAACCGCAATGACCTCTATAACGCCGCCCTGAAGGCGGCCCGCTGAACCGGAAAAGGCAAAAAGAGGCCCCGGGAGCCATTTGGCTCCCGGGGCCCCCTGGCCGCGGCAGGCTCAGATGCAGTACAGGGCCACGCACAGATAGTGGAGGACGCTGCCCGCCAGCACGAACAGGTGCCAGACGAAGTGGCTGTACCGCCGGGGGGACTTATAGAACCAGATCCCCACGGTGTAGGCCACGCCGCCGGCCACCAGCAGGGCCACCCCCGCCGGGGCCAGCACCTGCAGGATGGTCCGCAGGGCCAGGATCACCAGCCAGCCCATCAGGGCGTACAGCACCAGGGAGACCTTGTCGAAGCGGGTGAGGCTGATGGCGTTGAGGGTGATGCCCACCACCGCCAGGGCGGTGTTGGTGAAGAACAGGGCCCAGCCCACCTGCCCGCCCACCACCAGCAGGGACAGGGGGACGTAGGTCCCCAGGATCAGCAGGAAGATGGAGCAGTGGTCCATGATCCGCAGCACGGACTTGACGGCCGGATTGCGGACCCCGTGGTACACCGCCGAGGCGGTGTACAGCAGCACCAGGGTGAAGGCGTAAAAGCCCAGGCTGGCTCCCGCCTTGAAGGAGCCCGCCATCAGGCCCTTGGCCACCAGGGGGATCCCTCCCGCCGCCGCCAGCAGCGCGCCCGCGCCGTGGGAGATGGTGTTGGCGATCTCCTCCCCCCGGCTCTGCCTGCGATTGATGTTTTCCTGTGCCATATCGGGTTCCTCCTTGCGCGATTTGCTGCAACATCTAATATTTGATATTAGTATATGCTGTTTTTACAAATATGTCAAGTATGCCGGGGGAATTATTTTTTGATCCTGCATATTGCATTGTGGGGACAGGCAGGCTATACTGGTGGAAAAAGGAGAAGGGATGAAAAAAAGCATGACGGAAGGAAAAAGCCGGTCGCAGCGGCTGACGGACTGGGGCGAGAGCCGGAGGGAGTTCCAGCTGCCGGAGTGGGAGAGCCTGCCCCAGCTGGGGCTGTATATGGACCAGGTCACCCTGCTGCTGCGGCAGTATCTGGGGCCCCTGAGCCGGGGCGAGGAGGACAAGCCCATCACCGCCAGCATCATCAACAACTATGTGCGCCTGAAGGTGATGCCCCCGCCGGTGAAAAAAAAGTACAGCCGGGTGCATCTGGCCTCCCTGATCATTATATGCATTTTGAAGCAGAGCCTGAGTATTTCCGATATCCAGAAAATGTTTCCCGAGGACCACAGCGAGGAGGCTGTCCGCGGGCTGTATGACAGCTTTGTCCGCCAGTATCAGAAGGTATCGGCGCTGTTCGTCCAGCAGATCCAGGCCGCCGACGACACCTTTGAGATGGGCGGGGCGGGGCTGGTGACGGCGATGGCGGTGCTCTCCAGCCTGTCCAAGGACATGACCCGGTTCCTGCTGCGGGAGGAGACCCCCGGGGACCGGGAGGAGGCGTGACCGGAGGGGCGGCGCCCCACCGGGGATAAAAAAGCAACAAAGGGCCGCTCCGGCGTATGCCGGAGCGGCCCTTTGCCGCAGCGGGAGCGTGCCCCGCCGCCTGAGCGCCGTTTCCCGGACGGGTCAGGAGACGGCCCGTCGGAAGCGGCGGAGGAGGAACAGCAGCAGCAGGGGGAAGAGGATGGCGGCCAGCAGGCCGGAGCGGAGCTGCCCTTCCCACAGCCTGGCCGCCATGCCCACCAGGGTGGGGCCGCTGGTGCAGCCCAGGTCCCCGGCCAGGGCCAGCAGGGCGAAGAGGGCGGTGCCGCCGGCGGGGAGGCCCTTGGCGGCCAGAGAGAAGGTGCCCGGCCACATGATCCCCACCGACAGGCCGCACAGCCCGCAGCCCGCCAGGGCCAGAAGGGGCCAGGGGGAAAAGACGGCCAGCAGGTAGCTCACGGCGCACAGGGCGGCGCACCCGGCCATAAAACGGGTCAGCGATACCCGCTGGCTGATCCGGGCGTAGACCACCCGGGAGGCGCCCATGAGCACGGCGAAGAGGCAGGGGCCCGCCAGGTCCCCCAGGGCCTTGCCCACCCCCAGGCCGCTCTCGGCGAAGGCGGAGGCCCACTGGCTCATGGACTGCTCCGAGGCCCCGGCGCACACCATCAGCAGCGCCAGCAGCCAGAACAGCCGGGAGCGGAGCAGCTGGGGCAGGGGCATGGCCTTGCCCTCCTCCACCAGGGGGGCGATGGGCACCCGGGTGAAGAGCAGGAAATTCACCAGGGGGATCACGGCCCACAGGCCGGCCAGGCCCCGCCAGTGGGAGATGCCCGCCAGGGAGAAGAAGACGGTGGAGCCAAGGATCACCAGCACGCAGCCCCAGCAGTAAAAGGAGTGGAGGAGGCTCATTTCCGCCTCCTTGCGCTCCGTGGGGCAGGCCTCCATGATGGGGCTGATGAGCACCTCGATGAGGCCGCCGCCCACGGCGTAGCAGGTCACGGACAGGGCCAGCCCGGTGTAGGGCCGCATCAGCTCCGGCAGGATCCCCAGGCCGGCCAGGCCCAGGGCCGCCAGCAGGTGGGCCGCCAGGATGGAGGCCCGCACCCCCACCCGGTCCACGAACCGGGCGGAGAGCAGATCCACCAGCAGCTGGATGCCGAAGTTCATGGTCACCAGGAAGGTGATCCGCTCCAGGGAGATATGGTAGCTGCTCTGGAAGGTGAGGAACAGCAGCGGCGCGAAGGTATTGACAACGGCCTGGGTGATATAGCCCAGATAGCAGGCGAGCTGCGTGTACCGGTAATCGCTGTGAAGGCGCATGGCGGGGACCTCCTTATGTCTGTCCCGCCCATTATAGCGGGCGGCGGGCCGCGGCGCAAGGGGCCCCGGGGCAAAAGCAGGGGACCTTACGGAAATTTAATATTATCTGCCTTGTTTTGGAGAGGAAAATGTGGTACCATAAAAAAACGGTCGGGGCGGTTCCCGGCTGAATCAGGAAAAAGGAGGAAAACCAGGTGGACATATGCGGTCGAAGTACGAAAATGGACAGTGATATTCATTTGCGGGGCCGGCATAGCCGCAGCCCCTGGTTTCCCCTGTCATAGCGGGGCCGCCTGAGGGCTGCCCGTAAGTGAGTATCGCCGCTGCAGGACTGTCGGATTTTTTCGGCGGTCCCGTTGCGGCGTTGTCTGTTTGGTGACTTCCTCGCTGCCATTTCAGGGAACAGGAGGAACATCCAATGGAGAAAAAATGCAATGCAGAGGCGCTGCAGGAGCTGCTGGAGCGCCGGGATTACCATGCCCTCCGGGCCATGCTGGCGGAGGAGAACGAGGTGGACATCGCGGAGGCCATCGCCCGGCTGTCCCAGGAGAAGGCGGTGGTGGTTTTCCGCACGCTGCCCAAGGAGCTGGCGGCGGAGGTGTTTTCCAACCTGCCGCCGGAGACCCAGCAGATCATCATCCAGTCCGCCACGGACCAGGAGCTGTCCGCCATCGTGGAGGAGCTGTATGTGGACGACGCGGTGGACATGCTGGAGGAGCTGCCCGCCAACGTGGTCAAGCGGGTGCTGAAAAACGCCCGGCCGGATACCCGCCGGCTCATCAACCAGTATCTCAACTACCCGGAGAACTCCGTGGGCAGCATCATGACGGCGGAGTTTACCGACCTGCGGCAGACCATGACGGTGGCGGAGGCCATTGATCATATCCGCCGCACGGGGGCCGATTCGGAGAGCATCTATACCTGCTACGTCACCGACGTCAGCCGGAAGCTGGAGGGCGTGGTGTCCATCCGGGAGCTGCTGCTGGCCGGGGATGAGGAGCGGGTGGCGGATCTGATGGAGGCGGACGTGATCACCGCCGAGACCACCGAGGACCAGGAGGAAGCGGTGGCCCGGATGATGAAGTACGACCTCATCTCCCTGCCGGTGGTGGATAAAGAGCAGCGGCTGGTGGGCATCGTCACCGTTGACGACGTGATGGACGTCATGGAGGAGGAGGCCACCGAGGACTTTGAGAAGATGGCCGCCATGGCCCCCTCGGAGAAGCCCTACCTCAAGACCAGCGTCTTTGCCCTGGCCAAGCACCGGATCCTGTGGCTGCTGGTGCTGATGATCTCCGGCATGATCACCGGCGGGATCCTGGGCCGGTACGAGGCGGCTTTTGCCACCATGCCGCTGCTGGTGACCTTTATCCCCATGCTCACCGACACCGGCGGCAATGCCGGCAGCCAGAGCAGCACCCTGGTGATCCGCGGCATGGCCGTGGGGGAGATCCAGCTGCGGGACCTGGCCAAGGTGTTCTGGAAGGAGCTGCGGGTGAGCCTCCTGGTGGGGGCGGTCCTCAGCGCGGTGAACTATGTGCGGCTGATCATCATGTACCCCGGCCATGAGACTATCGCCCTGACGGTGGCCCTGGCCCTGCTGGTGACGGTGCTGCTGGCCAAGACCGTGGGCGGCGTGCTGCCCATGGTGGCCAAGCTCTGCCGCGCCGACCCGGCCATCATGGCCGCGCCCCTCATCACCACCATCGTGGACGCCATCTCCCTGGTGGTGTATTTCCAGATTGCCAGCGCCCTGCTGCCCATCTGAGGGGAGAAAAGACGGTTGATAAGGAGAAGCCATATGTTGGATGAAAAGGGCTTTGATCTTTGGGCAGAGGCCTATGATGAGAGCGTGGCGGCCAGTGATCGGGAGGGGACCTACCCCTTTGCGGGCTATCGGGAGCTGCTGGGTACCATATACCGCCGGGTCCGTGAGAAAAACGGGAAACGGGTCCTGGATATCGGCTTTGGCACCGGCACGCTGACGCGGCGGCTGTACGATGACGGCATAGCGGTGACCGGCATTGATTTTTCCGCAGAAATGATCCGGATCGCCCGGGAGAGGATGCCTCGTGCCCGGCTGATCCAGGCGGATTTTTCCCGGGGCCTGCCGGATGCGCTGGCCCACGAGGCGTTTGATGCGATTGTGTCCACCTATGCGCTGCACCATCTGGACGATGGGCAGAAAGCCGCGCTGATCCGGGAGCTGCGGGGACACCTGGCCCCCGGCGGCCAGATATTGCTGGGGGATGTGGCCTTCGCGACCGCGGAGGAGCGGGAGCGCTGCCGGGCGGAGAGCGGAGAGCGCTGGGATGACCAGGAGCTGTATGGCGCGGCGGAGGAGTTGGAGCAGCTGGTCCCCGGCCTGGATTTCCAAAAGATCAGCCCCTGTGCCGGTATTTTTATCATCCGTGGGTGAAAAGCCTGTAAACAGGAAACGCTCCCGGGACCGATCAGGTCCCGGGAGCGTCTGCGTTCCGGCGTGGGGAAGGCGGCAGGCGGGGCGGTTTTACTTCCCCAGCTCCCGGTTGCGCTCCATGGCGGCGATGACCGCGTCCATGGCGGCGGCGCGGAAGCCCCGCTGCTCCAGGGCCCGGACGCCGGCGATGGTGGAGCCGGCGGGGGAGCACACCGCGTCCTTCATAACGCCGGGATGCTGGCCTGTCTCCAGCATCAGCTTCGCGGTGCCTTCCGCCATCTTGGCGGCGTAGGCCAGGGCCTTCTGCCGGGGCAGGCCACAGCTGACGCCGCCGTCCGCCAGGGCCTCCAGGAACAGGCTCAGGAAGGCGGGGCCGCAGCCGGCCACGGCGCTGCCCGCGTCGATGAGCCGCTCCTCCAGCCGGTCCAGAAGGCCTGCTCCCGCCATGGCCCGGGTGAAAAAGACCAGCTGCTCCGCCGTGACCCGGGGATTGGCGTCGTAGAGCACCACCCCGGCCCCCACGGCGCAGGGGGTGTTGGGCATGATGCGGATGACCGGGTAGTCGCCGCCGGCCATGGCGGCGATCCGCTCCATGGTGAGCCCCGCCGCCATGGTCACCAGGACGAAGGGGTCCGTCCGGCGGGCCAGCGCCGGTCCCAGCTCCTCCAGGAGCCCCGCCATCATCTGGGGCTTCACCCCCAGGAAGATGTATTGGGCGTTTTCCGCCACCATGGCGTTGTCCCCGGCGGCGCAGCCCAGCAGGGCGGCCAGGGCCTCCGCCTTGGCGGCGGTGCGGTTGCTGACAAGGACCTCCTCCGGAGCCAGGTGTTTGACGGCGGCCCGGGCCAGGGCGGAGCCCATGTTGCCCACGCCGATAAAACCGAAGGTATAGCGTGCCATGGTCATTTCCTCTTTTCCATAATGTAGTTGTCCAGGGCCACCCCGTGCCGGATCACGGTCTGCCGCCGGAGGACCCGGTAGCCCCGGCCCTCGAAGAAGGGCCGGGCGGTAAGGGAGGCGTGGGTGGTAAAAACGGCGGCGGGGCAGGCGGCCTCCAGGGCGCCGCACAGGGCGGAGGCCACGCCCCGGCCCTGGTGGTCCCTGTGGACGTACAGCCGGTCCAGGTAGCCGTTGCCGTCCATGTCGGCGAAGCCCAGGATCACGCCGCCCTCCTCCGCCACCAGGGTGTGGTGGGCCAGGAAGGAGGCGTCCCAGGCGGAGAGATCCGCTTGCCCGTCCGCCCAGGCGTCCAGCTGCTCCGGCCCATAGTCTTTGGCGTTCACGGTGTGGACGGTGTCGTAAAACAGCCGGGCCAGGGCGGGGCAGTCGCCGCTCTCATAGGGCCGCAGCTCCATCACCGCACCTGCCCTTCCCCGGTGATGATGTATTTATAGGTGCAAAGCTCCTCCAGGCCCATGGGGCCCCGGGCGTGGAGCTTCTGGGTGGAGATCCCCAGCTCACAGCCCAGGCCGAACTCCCCGCCGTCGGTAAAGCGGGTGGAGGCGTTCCAGTACACGGCGGCGCTGTCCACCAGGGCGGTGAAGCGGCCGGCGGCTTCGGCGTCGGCGGTGACGATGGCGTCGCTGTGGCCGGTGGAGTGGGCGGCGATGTGGCTTACCGCCTCCTCCAGGGAGTCCACCACCTTCACCGCCAGGATGTAGTCCAAAAACTCCGTGTCGAAGTCGTCGGGGCCTGCCGGGGCGCCGGGGATGAGGGCGGCGGAGCGGGGATCCAGCCGCAGCTCCACCGGGGGCTTCCCGGCGGCGGCGCGGTCCTCGGTGAGGCGCTTGCAGAGCCGGGGCAGGAAGGCCGCCGCCGCGGCGCTGTGGACCAGCAGCACCTCCTCGGCGTTGCATACGCTGGGGCGGCTGGTCTTGGCGTTCTCCACGATGGCCAGGGCCATGTCCGGATCCGCGTCCTTGTCCACATAGACGTGGCAGATGCCGGTGCCGGTCTCGATGACGTTTACCGTGGCGTTCTCCACGCAGGAGCGGATGAGCCCCGCGCCGCCCCGGGGGATCAGGAGATCCACCAGGCCCACGGCGGTCATCAGCTCCGCGGCGCTCTGGCGGCTGGTGTCCTCCACCAGGCTCACCAGCTCCCGGGGGAAGCCGGCCTGCTCCAGCCCCTGCCGCAGGGCCTCCACGATGGCACCGGCGGAGGCATGGGCCTCCTTGCCGCAGCGCAGCACGCAGGCGCTGCCCGCCTTCACCGCCAGGGCGGCGGCGTCGGAGGTGACGTTGGGGCGGCTCTCATAGATGATGGCCACCACCCCCATGGGGACGGCCACCTTCCGGATCACCAGGCCGTTGGGCCGCTCCACCTGCCGCAGCACCCGGCCCACCGGGTCGGGGAGGGCGGCCACCTGCCGCACCCCCTCCGCCATGCCGGCGATCCGCTCCGCCGTCAGGGCCAGGCGGTCCAGCATCACCTCGCTGATGTGCCCCCGGGCCGCCTCCATGTCCCGGGCGTTGGCGGCCAGGATGTCCGCTTCCCGGGCCTCCAGAGCGTCGGCCATGGCCAAAAGGGCGGCGTTCTTCCGCTGGGTGTCCGCCCCCAGCAGGGCGGGGCGGGCGGCCTTGGCCGCCTGCAGGATCTCTCGTGTGGTCATGCTCTGCCTCCTTTGAACCGGGTACCCACGTCCTCGCCGTCGGCGATGCGGTAGAGGTCGTTGGGGCGGGTACCGTTGGTAATGATCATGTCGCAGCCGGCGTCCATGCACATCTTGGCGGCCCGGAGCTTGGTGACCATGCCGCCGGTGCCCAGCTCACTGCCGGAGCCGCCGGCCAGGGCCAGGATGTCCGGGGTGATCTCCTCCACCAGGGGGATGAGCCGGGCGCCGGGGTCCTGGCGGGGGTCGGCGGTGTAGAGCCCCTCGATGTCGCTCATGAGCACCAGCAGGTCCGCCCGGATGTTGGTGGCCACGATGGCCCCCAGGGTGTCGTTGTCCCCTACGGCGATCTCGGCGGTGGCCACGGTGTCGTTCTCGTTGATGACCGGCAGGGCCCCCATCTCCAGCAGCCGGAACATGGTGTTCTGGAAGTTCAGGTGGCGCTGGGGGTCCTCCACGTCGGAGCCGGTGAGGAGCACCTGGGCCACGGTGTGGTGGTACTCGGAGAAGAGCTTGTCGTAGATGTACATGAGCTCGCACTGGCCGATGGCGGCCAATGCCTGCTTGGAGGGGATGTCGGTGGGCTTGCGGGTCAGGTTCATCTTCCCCACGCCCATGGCGATGGCGCCGGAGGACACCAGCACCAGCTCATGGCCCGCGTTTTTCAGGTCGCTCATGACCTTGCACAGCAGCTCCACCCGCCGGATGTTCAGCTTCCCGGTGCTGTGGGTGAGGGTGGAGGTGCCCACCTTGATGACGATTCTCATTGCGCTCGTTCCTCCCGGAGTGGATTTGGCACCAGTATAGCACAGGTGAAAGGGGGTTTACAACGGACAATTTGGCCCGTTCCCCGGCCTTTTCCTTGCCAAGGGGAGGAGGATATGGTAGGATGGGGCCAGCAAAGGCGGCACATTTCCGCCGCCGCTGCGTCATAGAGGACAGAAGAGACAAGGGAGGGATCCTATGGAGGATGTGAAGATCGTGGAGCTGTACTGGCAGCGGGACGAGGGGGCCATCCGGGAGACGGACAGCAAGTACGGCGCCTTCTGCCAGCGGATCGCCATGAATATCCTGGGCAGCTTCGAGGACTGCGAGGAATGCGTCAGCGATACCTACGGCCGCTGCTGGGACACCATGCCGCCCCAGCGGCCCATGAGCCTGAGGGCCTATGTGGGGGCCATCGTCCGGAACCTCTCCATCAGCCGCTACCGCGCCCAGCGGGCCCAGAAGCGGTATAACGGGGCCGAGGTGCTCCTCAGCGAGCTGGGGGACTGCGTGCCCGCGCCGGACAGCGTCCAGCGCACGGCGGAGGTGCGGGAGCTCAGCGAGCTCATCAGCCGCTGGCTCTGGGGGCTGAGGGAGGAGTCCCGGGCCCTGTTCGTGCGGCGGTACTGGAACGGCGAGCCGGTGAAGAGCCTGGCCCTGGAGCTGGGCATGCGGCCCAATGCCCTGACCAAGCGGCTGCTGCGCCTGCGGGAGAGCCTGCGGGACTATCTGGAGAAGGAGGGGGTGGGGGTATGAGGCCGGAGGAAAAGCTCTTTGACGCGGTCACCGGCATCGACGAGGAGATCGTGGACAGCGCCCAGACCTATGTGTTCCGGAAACAGACCCGGCCCTGGCAACGGGCGGCCAGCCTGGCGGCCTGCCTGCTGATCGTGGCCAGCATCGGCTTCGGCATTCTGCAGATGGCCAGCATCGGCGGCATGGGCGGCAGCGACAGCGCCGCCAACGGCAGCGCCGCCGACAACAGCGCCACAGGCGACAGCGCGGCCCCGGAGGACGGCGGCCTCTCCGGCGGCGCCGGCGATCAAGAGAGCGCCGACGGCGGCGGCCAGGAGAGCGCCGGGGAGCCGGTCACCTTCACCGCCACGGTGCTGGAGGTGGGCGACGGCTACCTGCTGGTGGAGCCGGTGGAGGGCGACGAGATGCTCTCCACGGCGGACCGGATCCTGGTGGACACCGGCGGCGCGGACCTGCCCGACGGCGTGGCCGAGGGCGCGGTGGTGGAGATCACCTTCGACGGCATGGTCCGGGAGAGCTACCCCGCCCAGATCTCCGGCGTGACGGAGATTCTTCTGGCGGGGGAGTAGTGTCCCGGGAGACATAGGCAGAGAGAAGGGGCCCCGGACGCACCGCGTCCGGGGCCCCTTCCCGCAGGAAAACTTATTTCCGGCTGGCCAGCTCCCGGCGGATGGCCTTGGCCAGGAGCTCCTGGCCCTCGGGGGAGCGGAGCACCTCCAGCACGGCGGCGCGGAGGCTGTCCTGGAATTTTTTGCCGCTGATGAGGGCGTCCAGCATGGAGCCCTGGCCCCCCGCGGCGCCGGCGGCCTCGCTCTTGGGGACCCGGCGGGGCGGGGCGGAGGGAGCGGGGGGCGCGTCCATAAAGGCGCCGTCCATCCAGTCCTCCATCTTGGTCTTGTCGCCGCTCTCCCCCCGGAGGTAGAACAGGGAGACGCCGAAGAAGTCCGCCAGCTTTTCCTGCTGTTCCTGGGTGGGGGTCTGGCGGCCTGTCTCAAATTTCTCCACCGCGGTCCTGGGCAGGCCCAGGGCGGCGGCCAGGGCGGGCCTGCTCATGGCTTTCGCCATGCGGAGCTCCTCGATGCGCTGTGCCATAGTGACCATAGTGTGGTATCCTCCTTGTGATATTGCCTAACAATAGGATACCACGAAAGCCGCTGTTGTTCAATCAATCAAATTTTATGCCGAAAAACCACCAAATTTGCGGAACTACTTGCAATTATTTGAAAAAAGGGATACAATACATTCGGTTTTGAGGAAAAACCTCAACAAAAGCTCTATCTCTGAAATCATCAGGAGGAATACAATAATGGCTGTTCAGAAGAACGTGAAGAAGGACGCTCCCGCCGCCCAGGAGGTCAAGGCGGTGGAGACCGTGGAGACCAAGAAGACCGTGACCGCTCCCGCCGCCAAGGTGGAGGCCCCTGCCGCCGCCCCCAAGGCCGCCGAGGAGAAGAAGGCCGCCGAGCCCAAGAAGGCCGCCAAGGCCGCCGCCCCCAAGAAGGCTGCCAAGGCCGCTGCCCCCGCCGCTGAGAAGATGGAGGAAATCGTCATCCAGTACGGCGTGATGGAGTGGAAGGGCGCCGAGCTCATGGAGCGCGCCAAGGCCGCCTATGTGGCCGAGGGCCACCGTGCCGCCGGCATCAAGTCTGTGAGCCTGTACGTCAAGCCCGAGGAGAGAAAGGCTTACTACGTCATCAACGAGAAGACCACCGGCAGCATCGACCTGTAAGATCCGCCAGAGGAAAGACCGGGGAGGGAGAACAGCGGTTCTCCCTCCCTTTTTGCGCGCCGGACGGCAGGGTTTCCCCCGGTAAAAAAGGCGGATGTTTTTTTCGGGGGCGCAAACTTTTTCCTTTCCTGACGAATCTTAGCTAATGAAAGCACTTGACGGGAACGGCGCGGGAGAACAGGGGGTACACATATGCGCAGGAACAGGATGTGCCGCAGCTATACGGCGGGAAGAGCATACAGAAGAGGCAGGCAGCTGCGCAGGTTCCTGGCGCTGCTGCTCCTGGTCCTCTCGGTGAGCGGGGCGATCTTCCTCACCTATGCCAAAACGGAGCCGGAGCAGAAGGATACGGCGGCCCAGGCCGGCGGGGAGACGCCCGGCGAAGCCGGTACGGCGGAGGCCCGGGAGCCGGAAGCGGACGCCTCCCGGGGGGAGAAGCCGGTGATCCCCGTTCAGCCGGAGGAGACGGAGCCCCAGGCGGAGACGGACGCCGGAGAGGCAGACGCGGGGGAGGCTCTGACCGAGGGGAGCGCCGGCACGCCGGCGGACCAGTGCGGCACGGTGGTGCCCCCGTCGGCGGCGGTGGACCGGGACTATTTTGACGACGCGGTGTTCATCGGCGATTCCCGGACGGAGGGGCTGTATATCAACACCGGCCTGACCAACGCCCTCTTCCTGGCCCACCAGGGCCTGACGGTGGACGAGATGTACACCAAGGAAGTGATCACCGTGAACGGCAGGAAGGCCACGGTGATGGACGCCCTGGCCCAGGCCTCCTTCCGCAAGGTGTATATCATGCTGGGCATCAATGAGACGGGCTGGGTCTACGACAATATCTTTATTGAGAAGTACGGCGAGATCATAGACGGGATCCGGGAGATCAACCCCGACGCGGTGATCTACGTCCAGTCCATCCTGCCGGTGAGCCGGGAGGTGTCCGAGACCCACAGCTATATCAAGAACCAGCGGATCAGCACCTATAACCAGCTCCTCCAGGAGATGGCGGAGGAAAAGGGCGTCTATTACGTCAATGTGGCGGAGGCGGTGGCGGACAGCGACGGCAGCCTGCCGGCGGACATGGCCACCGATGGGATCCATCTGAAGAAGGAGCCCTGCGAGACATGGCTGACCTACCTGCGGGAGCACACGGTGGCCCCGTGACCGGCCCGGAACGAGTAAAGAGAGGATATGGATGATGAAGAAAGTATGGCTGCTGTGCGGCATTGTGCTGCTGGCGCTGGGCGTGAGCGCCTGCGGGACAGAGAGCAAGACGGTGGACATCGGCCAGCTGGCCGACGAGCTGCTGGCCCAGGTGGACTTTGAGGATGAGCTGACGGAGCTGGGGGAGGACATGATCCCCGCCCTCTACGGCGTGGAGGGGGCTTCGGAGCAGCGGGTATATATGAGCAGCGGCGCTACCGCCGAGGAGATCGCTGTGTTCCTGTTCCCCACGGAGGAGGCGGCCCAGGCGGGCCAGGAGGCCCTGGAGCAGCGGCTGGAGAGCCGTCGGGCCGATTTTGCCAATTACATGCCCGACGAGGCCTCCCGGCTGGAGAACGCCGTGCTGGAGCGCTCCGGCTGCTGCGTGGCCCTGTGTGTGGCCGCGGGGGACGAGGCCCGGCAGATCATTGAGAAATACCTGGGGTGAACCAGGGGACGGCAGGGCCGGGCGGTCATCGCCCGGCCCTGCCGCCGTGTTAGGGGAGTCCCGGAGACGGTGCCTGCGGGCCGCCGGAGGAGGCAGGCTGGGTGGCCCCGGCCCTCCGGCCCCCGGGAGCGCCCGCATCCGCCCATAGTACCTGGAGCGGCCCCGCCCCGGGCCGTCGGCTCCGGGGAGCCCGCCCCACCGTTATGGCAAAACGCCGCCCCCGGGCCAAAGGCCCGGGGGCGGCGCTGTCTCTCTGTGCAGGATCGGTGGGTGCCGGCGGGGCGGGATCAATAGGCGGCGATGATGCCGCCGTCGTTGGCGTATACGGTGGAGATGCCGCCGGTGGCCACGATGAGGATCTCACTGAAGCGGCAGCGCTCCAGGGCCAGCTCCCGGACGTACTCCGCCCGCTCCCGGCAGTTGCAGTGGGCGATGACGAGGCGGCGGCCGGCGTGGTCGGCATGCTCCGCCATCCGGGACACCATCCGCGCCAGGGTCTGCCGCAGGCTCAGCCCCTGGCCCAGCTTTTCGATCTCCCCCTCCCGGGTGGCGCCCATCAGCAGCTTTACCCGCAGCGCCCCGGTTACCAGGGACTGCACCCGGGTCAGCCGGCCGTTTTTCCGCAGGTTCTCCAGATCTTCCAGGACGAAAATGGTCTGCATCCGGGCGATGTAGGCCTCCACCTGCTCCACCACCTGGGCAAAGGGGAGGCCCTGCTCCGCCAGCTCCCGGGTCAGCAGGGCGATCTGCACCTGCCCGGCGGAGGCGGACCGGGAGTTGAACACATGGATGTTGGCCGTGCCGCCCTCCTCCCGGTAGATGGAGATGGCCTGCATGGCGGCGTTGTGGGAGCCGGAGAGCCGGGCGGTGAGGGTCACCACGTAGTTGTCCTTCCCCTCCTCGAACTGCTCCAGGTACTGGGCGGGGGAGGGGCAGGCGGTCTTGGGGGCCGTGGGCCAGGCCCGCATCTTCTGCAGCAGCTCCCCCTGGCGGAAGTTCTCGTCGTCCAGGATGGTCTCCGGGCCGATCTGGATGCTGAGGGGCACCTTCACGAAGTGGGGATCCTGCAGCATATCCGCCGTCAGGTCCGTGCAGCTGTCGCCGATAATTTTATATGTCATTTCAAAACCCGCCTAAACTAATATTCTATATCAGATTATAACGGGTTTCCCGGAAATGTCAATAGGCGGCCGCCCCGGCTTTGCCAGGTCCCGGCCGGGAGCGGGAGCAGGAGGGGGCGCGTCTGAAAAGCGCGCCCCGGATGGGCCCGGGCGGCGCGGCCCCGCAGGGAGGCGGAGGGATCAGAGCGGCTTTATCTCCATCACGACACAGCCCCAGGCTTCCTCTTGCTCCTTTGACCACCAGTTTTGATAGGTATCCCGGACCAGCTGCTCCAGGGTCCACCCCCCGGCCGCGAAATCCTCTTCCCAGAAGGCCTGGTAGCAGGCCCGGAAGCTCCTGTAGATGTGGAGGCTCTCCACGGACACCGTGACCCTGTCGCCGGAAGCCGTATTATAAAAAGTAATGGTGTCGCCGGGACGGATCTTCCTCCGCTTCTCGTCATATAGCCGGTATTCCCGGTGCTTTTGCCCCGACCTGACCTTTTCGAAGTTCTCTGGGAACAGCCCCATCTCGTGGTCCATATTTCCGCCCTCCGGATCGTGGTGATGGTTTTCCGGTGAAAGTAAAAAAGCACAGCATGCGAGCTTCGCTCTGTCATGCTGTGCTTTTCTGGCAGCGGGAGAAGGATTCGAACCCTCACATACGGAGTCAGAGTCCGCTGTGCTACCTTTACACAATCCCGCTATGTTCGTAGCGAACAGATATCATTATAGCGGCGTTTTCCGAAATGTCAAGGGGGAATCGCAAAAAACCCAAAAAATTTCCGGGGCGGCGGCCTGCCCCGCCGGGGGGCGGAAGGAGGGGGCGGGCAGCGGCGGCCCCAGAGGGAGGCGCCCGGTACGTTTTTTCCGGATCAGGCAAGGGACAAGGGGGATTTTGCCCGAAAATCGGGCAGAATAGGCATTGCCACCGGGGGACGGGTATGGTACACTGAGGGCGGAAAAAGAGGGGAGGCGCCGCCATGCTGCTGGCCATCGACATTGGCAATTCCAACATATCCCTGGGCGTGTTCCGGGAAGCCCGGCTGCGGATGCGGGCCAAGCTCTCCGCCCAGACGGAGCGCAGCGCCGACGAGTACGCGGCGGTGCTGTACGACCTGCTGCGGATGAACGGCGTGGCCCGGGAGGAGCTGACGGGCTGTATCCTCTCCTCGGTGGTGCCGGAGCTCACCGGCCTGGTGGAGGCCGCCGTGGAGGAGCTCACCGGGCTGCGGGTGCTGCGGGTGGGCCCCGGCGTCCGCACGGGGTTCCGCATCCGCATCGACGACCCCTCCCAGCTGGGGGGCGACCTGGTGGCGGACACCCTGGCGGCCCTGACGGAGTACGGCGCGCCCCTTATCCTCATCGACGCCGGGACGGTGACCACCCTGGCGGCGGTGGATGAGAGCCGCACCTACCTGGGGGGCTGCATCCTGCCGGGGATCCGCGCCAGCGCGGCCATGCTGCGCTCCACCACCGCCCTTCTGCCCTCCATCACCCTGGGGGTGGAGGAGGAGGCCTGCCTGGGCCGCAACAGCGCCGACGCCATGCGCTGCGGCCTGCTGCTGGGCAGCGCCCTGATGCTGGACGGGTTCATTGACCGCTTCCGGGCCCTGCCGGGGATGGCGGGGGCTAAGGTGGTGGCCACCGGCGGCTCCGCCGGCCTGGCCACGGCCCACTGCCGCCGGGAGATCCTCCGGGACGACGAACTGACCCTCAAGGGCCTGCGCTACCTCTACGAGAGCAACCAGCCCCGGCCCAGGAAGCACTGAGGTCATTGCGGCCAACGCCGTTTTGATAGAATTTGTGCGCCGTACTCCCCGGAGGGGAGACGACAGCACGAGGTGAAATACCCTCAAAGGAGAAACATGCTATGAATCGCAGCAGCAAAGTCCATCGGATCACACTCACGGCGATACTGATGGCCATTATCCTGGTCATGAGCTTCACCCCTCTGGGCTACCTGAAGGCGGGCATCGTGTCCATCACCTTCCTGGCGGTGCCGGTGGTCATCGGGGGCATCGTTCTGGGGCCGCTGTACGGCGGCGTGCTGGGGGCGGTGTTCGGCGCCACCAGCTTTGCCCAGTGCTTCGGCATGGACGCCTTCGGAACGGCCCTGATGGGC
>CALXGG010000022.1 GCA_944387785.1 uncultured Oscillospiraceae bacterium
TCGGCCTCGATGTACTTCTTGAGGTTCTCCGCCTCCATGCCGTACTGCTTGGCCATCTTCTCGTACTCGGCGTCCACGTCGGCGTCGGTGGCCTCGATGTTCTCCGCCTTGACGATGGCGGCCACGGCCAGATCCATCCGCACCTGACGGGCGGCGGGCTCCTTGGCCTGCTCCACCAGGGCGGCCTCGTCGGTGTTGGTCATCTTCTGGTACTGCTCGAAGGACAGGCCCTGGGACTGCAGCTGCATCTTGAAGTTGTCGGCATAGCGCTTGGCCTGCTCCTCCACCATGGCGTCGGGGATGTCGCAGGTGATGCCCTCGGCCACCTTCTCCATGAGGATGTCCTCAAAGGCGCGGCCGGCAGCCTCCTCCCGCTCGGCGGTGAGCTTGGCCTTCACATCCTTCTTCAGCTCCGCCAGGGTGTCGAACTCGCTGACGTCCTTGGCGAACTCGTCGTCGATGGCGGGGACCTCCTTGACCTTCACGGCGTTGACCTTCACATGGAACACCACCGCCTTGCCGGCCAGGTCCGCGTGATAGTCCTCGGGGAAGGTGATGTCGATGTCCTTCTCCTCCTCGGCCTTCATGCCGATAAGCTGCTCCTCGAAGCCGGGAACGAAGCTGCCGGAGCCGATGGCGAGATCGTAGTCCTCGCCCTTGCCGCCCTCAAAGGGCTTGCCCTCCAGGAAGCCCTCGAAGTTGATGTTGGCGGTATCGCCCTTCTTCACCGCCCGGTCCACGCTGACCATGCGGCTGTTGCGCTCCGCCATCTCCTTGAGGCGGGCGTTGACGTCGGCGGCCATGACCTTCACCTCGGCCCTGGGGGCCTCCAGGCCCTTGTACTGGCCCAGGGTCACCTCGGGATACACCGCCACGGTGGCCTTGAAGGAGAAGCCCTCCTTACCCACCTCCAGCAGCTCCACCTCGGGGTAGCCCACCACGTCCAGCTCCTGCTCCTTCACCGCATTCATGTAGGCGTCGGGCAGGGCGATATTCACGGCCTCCTCATAGAACACCTCAGGCCCGTACATAGACTCGATCATCTTGCGGGGGGCCTTGCCGGGACGGAAGCCGGGCATATTGATCTTACCGCGCTGCTTTCTGTAGGCCTTCTCCACGGCGGCCTCAAAATCGGCAGCGCTCACTTCCACGGTCAGCTCGACCATGCTCTTCTCGCGTTTCTCGCAGTTTTTCACACTCATGTCTATTTCCTCCGTTTACTGTCGGCCTTCACAGTCAGCCAGCATAGTATTGTATCACACGCAAAGGGAAAATTCCAGTAGCTTGGCAAATAATTTTGCCCTTAATCCAATATTTTTTTGGGGACAAACCCCAGGTAATCCGCGGAAACCAGGCTGTACGCCACCGTCCCCACCGTCCCCTCGATGGCCCGCTTATGGGTGGGGCCGTGGAGGTGGCCGTAGCAGCAGCGCTCCACGTGGTATTCCTCCAGCTTTTGGAGGATCTCCGGGCAGCGGTAGCCAGTGTATAGGGGCGGGTAGTGGAGAAAGGCCAGGATGGGCCGCCCCCCCGCCGCCTTCAGGGATGCCTCCAGCCGGATCACCTCCCGGTTGAACACCTTCTCGTTGTGGCCGGTCTGCTCCTCCTCGTAGAACCACCCCCGGGTGCCGCAGAGGGCGTAGTCCCCGTAAACATGGCAGTTGTTGTGGAGGATATCCAGGGTGGTGAGTCCGTTGTCGGAGAAGAACCGCTTCATCTTGGCGGCGGTGTTCCACCAGTAGTCGTGGTTCCCCTTGAGGATGAGCTTCTTCCCCGGAAAGCTGTCGATGAGCCGGAAATCCTCCAGGCTCTGGGCAAAGTCGATACCCCAGGAGGTGTCGCCGCAGAGCACCGTCACGTCGCCGTCATTCAGTTGTGCAAAGGCGTCCCGCAGCCGTTCCACATGGCCCTCCCAGCCGGGGCCGAACACGTTCATGGGCTTGTTCACGCTCAGCCCCAGGTGCAGGTCGCCGATGGCGTACAGGGCCATAGGCTGCTCCTCTCTTTCCGGATCGTATCAGGTCCCCCGCAAGACGGGGATCAGCGCAGGAAATCCAGCACTACGGCCTCCATCTCTTCCTTTTTCGTCACCCCGTCAAAGCGGGGGGCCTTGCCCTTCAGGGCCGCCAGCCGCCTGGGGGCGGCCACGCCGGAGGCCCGCTCCAGCTGCCCGATGCGTTCCACGCTGCCGGACACCGGCTCCTCCCCGATGGCGGCGAGGACGCTGTCGCAGAACTTGTAGGGGGAGGCGGTGGAGGCGAACACCGCGATGGTGTCGTCCCCGGTCTCCCGGCGGTAGTCCTCCAGCACCTTGGCAGCCACGGCGGTGTGGGTGTCGATGAGGTAGCCGTCGGCGTAGAGGGCGGTGATGGTGGCGGCGGTGTCCTCCTCGGAGGCAAAGCCGCCGTAGAACAGGGCCTGGAGCTTCTCCTTCATCTCCGGCGTGATCTCGTAGCGGCCGGTGGCCTTCAGCTCCTCCATGTACTGCCGCACCAGGGCGTCGTCCCCGCCGGAGAGCTCGAAGAGGAGCCGCTCCAGGTTGCTGGAGATGAGGATGTCCATGGAGGGGGACATGGTGGTGTGGAAGGGGCGGTTGCGGTCGTAGACACCGGTGCGGATAAAGTCTGTCAGCACGTCGTTGCAGTTGCTGGCGCAGATGAGCTTCCCCACAGGCACGCCCATCTTCCCGGCGTAGTGGCAGGCCAGGATATTGCCGAAGTTGCCGGTGGGCACGCAGTAGTTCACCTTGTCGCCCAGGCGGATCTCCCCCTTGTTCAAAAGGTCGCAGTAGGCGGAGACATAGTACACCACCTGGGGCAGGATCCGGCCCCAGTTGATGGAGTTGGCGGAGGAGAGGAAGTAGCCCCGGCCCGCCAGCTCTTTCCGCATGGCCTCGTCGGAGAAGATCCGCTTGACGCCGTTCTGGGCGTCGTCAAAGTTGCCCTCCACGGCGCAGACCCCCACGTTGGCCCCCTCCTGGGTGACCATCTGCAGCTTCTGGATCTCGCTGACGCCGTCCCTGGGGTAGAACACCAGGATCTTGGTCTGGGGCACGTCGGCAAAGCCCTCCATGGCGGCCTTCCCGGTGTCGCCGGAGGTGGCCACCAGGATGCAGGCGGTCTTGTCCTCCCCGGTCTTGCGGAGGCTGGCGGAGAGGAGCTGGGGCAGCATCTGGAGGGCCATGTCCTTGAAGGCGCTGGTGGGGCCGTGCCACAGCTCCAGGCACCAGGTCTTCCCCCCTACCCGCCGCAGGGGCGCGGCATGGTCGGTGTCGAACTTGTCGGGGCCGTAGGCCTTCTCCGCGTAGTCCTCCAGCTCCTCCGGGGTGAAATCGGTCAGGAACTTGCCCATGATGTAGGCCGCCCGCTGCTGGTAGGTCATGGGGCACAGGGCCTCGATCTCCAGGGGGCTCAGCCCGGGGAACTCCGCCGGGGTGAAGAGCCCGCCGTCACGGCTCAGGCCCATCTTGATGGCCTCCGCCGCCGTCAGGCGCAGGGTCTTGTCTCTCGTGCTGAGGTATTCCATAGCATATCCTCCCCTCCGCGTCCCTCAGAACGCGTTGGCTATATAATTGATCTCATATCCCATGGGGCCGGGATAGACCTCCGCCACGTCAAAGCGGCAGGGGCTCTCCCCCTCCCCGGTCTGGGCCAGGTACAGCTGTGCGGTGGTGCGCAGGCGGCGCTGCTTAGCCGCCGTCACCGCCTCCCGGGCCGCCGCGAAGCCGCCGGCGGAGCGGGTCTTGACCTCCACGAAGCAGAGGACCCCCTCCCGGCTGCAGGCAATGAGGTCGATCTCCCCGAAGCGGCAGCGGTACTGGCTGGCCAGGACCCGGTAGCCATGCCCGCGCAGCCAGCGGGCCACTTCCTCCTCCCCCCGGTCGCCCAGGCGCTTGCGCTCATCCATGGCGTTTCGCCTCCCACTTGGCGAGGAAGGTCCTCCGGTGGGCCGGGCTTGGGCCGTACTCATCCAGCATGGCATAGTGGAGCTTGGTGGCGTAGCCCTTGTGCTGCTCGAAGCGGTACTGGGGGTATTCCTCCGCCAGCCGCTCCATGTACCGGTCCCGGCTGACCTTGGCCAGGATGGAGGCCGCGGCGATGGAGGTGCTGCGGCTGTCCCCCTTGATGATGGTCTCGTGGGCCGTCACCACGGCGCAGCGGCTGCCGTGGTCCCGGTTGCCGTCGATGAGGGCGTAGTCCGCCGGCGGCACAAGGCCGTCGATGGCCCGCTGCATGGCCAGCATCCGGGCGTTGAGGATGTCTAGCTCGTCGATCTCCTCCGCCGATACCGAGGCCACGGACCAGGCGACGGCCTTCTCCCGGATCAGGTCGAAGAGCCGGTCCCGGCGCTTGGCCGTCACCTGCTTGGAATCGTTGAGATAGGGCAGATCTAGACCAAAGGGCAGTATCACCGCCCCGGCGTACACCGGCCCCGCCAGGGGCCCCGCCCCCGCCTCGTCCACGCCGCACACGGCGGTATAGCCCGCCGCCGCGGCCCGTTCTTCATATTCCCAGTTGGGCATGGCCGCCCTCCTTCATCTATCCTATGTCCTCCGGCAGCTCCAGGGTAAAGCGCCCCAGCTTGCCCCCCCGGAACTCGTCCAGCAGGATCTTGGCCATCCGCTCGGTGTCCACCTCGCCTCCCCGGAGCATGAAGCCCCGGCGGCGGCCAGCCTTGATCAGCAAATCGTAGCCGCTGTCCTCCGGGGCGGCCTCCACCTTGTAGCGCTCCGCCAGGGCCTGGGGATACCGCCGGGCCAGCAGCTCCATCAGCCGGCAGGCCAGGGTCTCCGTGTCCAGGATCTCGTCCCGCACCGCCCCGGTAAAGGCCAGATGGAGCCCCACCGTGGGGTCGTCGAACTTGGGCCAGAGCATCCCCGGGGTGTCCATCAGCTCCAGCGTCCGGTCCACCGGCACCCACTGCTGGCTCCGGGTGACCCCGGGCCGGTCCTCCGCCTTGGCGGTCTTGCGCCTGGCCACCTTATTGATAAAGGTGGATTTCCCCACGTTGGGGATCCCCAGGATCATCACCCGCAGGGTGCGGCCGGTCTGGCCCTTCTCCGCGTAGGCCGCCAGCTTCTCCGCCAGCAGCTCCCGGACGGCGGCGGCGAACCGGGCCGTCCCCTGGCCCTCCTTGGCGTTGGCCTCCAGCACCGCGAACCCCTTCCCCCGGAAATAGGCCGTCCAGGCCCGGGTAGCCCCGGCGTCCGCGATGTCGATGCGGTTGAGGACGATGAGCCGGGGCTTCCCGGCGGTCAGCTCCTCCACATCCGGGTTCCGGCTGGCAATGGGGATCCGGGCGTCCAGGATCTCGCAGACCGCGTCCATGTTCTTCAGCTGGCTCTGGATCATCCGGCGGGTCTTGGTCATGTGGCCCGGATACCACTGGATATTCATTTCCTGCTTGTTTTCCGCCATAAGCATGCGCTCATTTCCTTGTTAGTCGATGAAGCCGATGCGGCTCCAGTCCCGCTTCTCCGTGTCCGGGGTCTCCCCGGGGAACAGCAGGAGGATGGCCTTTCCCTGGATATACCCCTCCTTCACCGGGCCCAGGCGGGTGCTGCGGCTGTCGGTGCTGTGGTTGCGGTTGTCCCCCATGATGAACACCTCGTCCTCCGCCAGGGTCAGGGGGAACACGGTGCCGTCGGTGGTATAGGTGGGCTCCTTGATATAGGGCTCGTCCAGGGCCACGCCGTCCACATACACGGTGCCGGTGACGAAGTCGATATCCACCGTCTGCCCGCCTACGGCGATGATCCGCTTGACCAGGGTATCCTCCAGCTGGGCGTTGTAGTCGTTGACCACCACCACGTCCCCGGGCTGGAAGTCGCAGAACATGGCGTTGAGGACCAGGATCCGGTCGCCGGTATACAGGGTATCCTGCATAGAGGGGCCGCTGACGCCGATGATCCGGGCCAGGAAGGTGAACAGCAGCACCACGCCCACCACCGCGGCGGTCAGGGACCGGGCCCAGTCGTAAATGCTGCTCTCCAGCCGCTCCGGCCGCTTCTCCTCCGCGGACTCCCGCTCCCCGGCGGCCTCCGCCCCGGGGGCCTCCCGCTCCAGTTCCTTCTTTTCCTCAGCCATGTCAGACACTCCTTAGCAATAGCATTCTAATTGTATAAGATACCACAAATCTCCCCGGATTACAACCAATATCTTCTCCCCGCCCCGGCGGCGGAGGGCGCAAAAAGAGGCCGCCTCCCAGGAGACGGCCTCTCTTTGTACCTCGGATCAAAGCTTCTCGCGGACCTTGGCGGCCTTGCCCACGCGGCTGCGCAGGTAGTACAGCTTGGCGCGGCGGACGATACCGTGACGCACCACCTCGATCTTGTCGATGGTGGGGGAGTGCAGGGGGAAGACCTTCTCCACGCCCACGCCGTAGGACATACGGCGGACGGTGATGGTCTCCTCGATACCGCCGTGCTTCTTGGCGATGACGGTGCCCTCAAAGACCTGGATACGCTCGCGGGCGCCTTCCTTGACCTTCACATGCACCTTGACGGTATCGCCCACTTCCACGGCGGGCATCTCCTTGAGCTGGGACTTGGTCAGTTCCTTGATGAGATCCATGGGATTTTCCTCCTAATATATAGGCGTTCGTAACGATTCTCCGGGTCTGCCGGCCTGTTTGCCCGACCCTCTCGGCAGAGGACCGCCCTTTATCGCCATGATAGAATACCACAGGGAGCGGGAAAAAGCAAGATAAATTTTTCTTTTTTTGCCCTTTTCCGGGAAAAGGGCGGCGGCCTTCCCTGGCCGCCGCCCTGTATGCCCTCTCCGGCCCTACCGCATCAGCAGGGCCATCACCGCCTTCTGGGCGTGGAGGCGGTTCTCCGCCTCGTCAAAGATCTCGTTGGCGTGGGCCTCGAACACCGCCTCGGTGATCTCCTCCCCCCGGTGGGCGGGCAGGCAGTGCTGCACCATGCAGTCGCTCTTGGCCGCGGCCAGCAGGGCGTCGTTCACCTGGTAGCCCGCGAAGGCCGCCGCCCGCTGGGCCCGCTCCCCCTCCAT
This sequence comes from uncultured Oscillospiraceae bacterium, assembly GCA_944387785.1. Lineage (GTDB taxonomy): Bacteria > Bacillota > Clostridia > Oscillospirales > Oscillospiraceae > Pelethomonas. Next base: position 7,014 of record CALXGG010000022.1, read on the forward strand.
GCCCATGGAGGCCCACACGTCGGTGAAGATCACGTCCGCATCCCGGGCGGCCTCCATAGGGTCGTCGGTGAGGGTAAAGGCCGCGTCGGTCACGGTCCTGGTGAAATCCAGCACCTGGGGGTCCGGGGTATAGCCGCCGGGGCTGGCCACGGACACGTCCATGCCGCACTTGAGGCCCCCGACGATGATGGAGTTGGCCATGTTGTTGCCGTCGCCGATATAGCAGGCCTTCAGCCCCTCCAGGGACGCCTTGTACTCCCGGACGGTCATGAGGTCCGCCAGCACCTGGCAGGGGTGGCTGAAATCCGTAAGGCCGTTGATGACGGGGACGCTGCCGTACCGGGCCAGGTCCTCCGCCTCCTGCTGGGCAAAGGTGCGGATCATCACGCCGTCGCAGTAGCGGCTGAGGACCCGGGCGGTGTCCTGCACCGGCTCCCCCCGGCCGATCTGGCTGGCGGTGTTGGAGAGGAACAGGGCGTGGCCCCCCAGCTGGAACATGCCCACCTCAAAGGACACCCGGGTGCGGGTGGAGTTCTTGGAAAAGATCATGGCCAGGGTCTTGCCCTTGAGGAGCTCGTGGGCGATCCCGTGCTTCTGGTCATATTTCAGCTGGTCCGCCAGGTCCAGGATCTCGTGGATCTCCTCCCGGCTCAGGTCCAGCAGCTTGAGAAGGTGCTTGTTCTTCATGGGGGCCCTCCCTTCCTCACTTCATTATCTTGGCCATCACCGCCAGGCCCTTGTCGATCTCCTCCTTGGTGATCACCAGGGGCGGCAGCAGCCGCAGGGTATCCTTCCCGGCGGTGAGGCACAGCAGCCCTTCCGCCATCAGCTTGTCCTTGAGCTCCTTGTGGGTCATCCCCTGGACGCCCACGCCCACCATCAGGCCCATGCCCCGAATGCCGGAGACATAAGGGCTGTTCAAAGCGGCGATGCCGGCGCGGAGATACTCGCCCTTCTCCTTCACCTCCCGGAGGAAGGCGGGGGTCATGGCGTCCATCACCACGCTGGCGGCGGCGGAGGCCATGGGGTTGCCGCCGAAGGTGGAGCCGTGGTCCCCGGCCTTCAGGACGTTCCGGCACTTCTCGTTGGTCAGGAAGCCGCCGAAGGGCAGGCCCCCGGCGATGCCCTTGGCAAAGGACACCACGTCGGGCTGGATGTCGAACTGCTGGAAGGCAAAGAGGCTGCCGGTGCGGCCGATACCGGTCTGGACCTCGTCGATGAGGAGGAGCCAGTCCTTCTCGGCGCAGAGCTTGGCCACCGCCTGGACATAGTCCTTCTGGAGGGGATTGACGCCGCCCTCCCCCTGGATCAGCTCCATCATGACGGCGCACACGTCGTCCCCGCTCTGGGACAGGAGGCTCTCCATGTCGTTGGCGTCGGCGTAGCGGAAGCCCTCGGTGAAGGGGTAGAAAAACTCGTGGAAGTGGTCCTGGCCGGTGGCCTTCAGGGTGGTGATGGTGCGGCCGTGGAAGGAGTTCTTCAGGGTGATGATGGTGGCGCGGCCCTGGCCGTACTTGTCGAAGGAGTACTTCCGGGCGGTCTTGATCATGCCCTCGTTGGCCTCGGCGCCGGAGTTGCCGAAGAATGCCGCCGCCATGCCGGAGGCGGGCACCAGCTTGGAGGCCAAAACCGCATAGGGCTCCGTATAGAAGAGGTTGGAGATGTGGCCCAGCTTCATGGCCTGGTCGTAGATGGCCTTGGCCCAGGCCTCGTTGCCGTAGCCCAGGGAGCACACGCCGATGCCGGAGGTGAAGTCGATATATTCCTTCCCCTCGGTGTCCCAGAGGGTGGCGCCCTTGCCGTGGTCGATGGCCACATCGTTGCGGCCGTAGGTCTGGAGGACGTAGGCCTGGTCCAGCTGCTTGATCTGTTCAAAATTCATGGCGCTTTTCCTTTCTTACCAGATCATGGTGCCGATGCCCGCGTGGGACAGCACCTCGATCAAAATGGAGTGGGGGATCCGGCCGTCCAGGATGTGGGTCCTGGCCACGCCGCTGCGGACCGCCTCCACGCAGCAGTCGATCTTGGGGATCATGCCCCCGGCGATGATCCCGTCCTTCATCAGGCGGGGCACGTCGGAGGGATGGATCCGGGAGATGAGGGTGGACTCGTCGTTCTTGTCCCGGAGGAGGCCCCGGACGTCGGTGAGCAGGATCAGCTTCTCCGCGTGGAGGGCCGTGGCCACCTTGGCGGCGGCGGTGTCCGCGTTGACGTTGTAGCTGGTCTCCGCGTCCGTGCCCTGGGCCACGGTGGAGATCACCGGGATGAACCCGCCGGCGATGGCGTCCTCGATGGGCTTGGGGTCCACCTCCACGATGTCCCCCACCAGGCCGTAGTCCACGCCGTCCTCCGTCCGGCGCACCGCCTTGAGCATGCCGCCGTCCAGGCCGCACAGGCCGATGGCGCTGCCGCCGGCCCGGTTCAGGGTGGCCACCAGGTCCTTGTTCACCTTGCCGCAGAGGACCATCTGGACAATGTCCATGGTCTCCTCGTCGGTGTAGCGCAGGCCGTTGACAAAGCGGCTCTCCTTCCCTGTCTTTTTCAGCATGGCGCTGATCTCCGGGCCGCCGCCGTGGATCACCACCACGTTCATGCCCACCAGCTTGAGCAGGATGATGTCGCTGATGACCGCCTTGCGCAGCTCCTCGGAGATCATGGCGTTGCCGCCGTACTTGATCACCACGGTCTTTTTGTTGTACCGCTGGATATAGGGCAGGGCCTCTACCAGCACCTGGGCCCTATCGGAATGGGAAAGCTCCATATCTGTCACCTCAGCATTCTTTCAGTGGGGGCGGGCCCGCCCCCATCAGGTGCGGTAGTCGCCGTTGATCCTGATGTAGTCGTAGGTAATGTCGCAGCCCCAGCAGGTGCAGCTGCCGCCGCCCTCGCCCATGGCGATGGCGATGGTCACCTCGTCCTCGGTGAGGATCTTCTTTGCCAGGTCCTCGTCAAAGGGAAGGCCCCGGCCCTTTTCACACACGGCGATGGAGCCGGCGGCGGAGGCGAAGGCCACGTCCACCTTCTCCGGGTCGAACCGCTCCCCGGAGTAGCCCATGGCGCACAGCACCCGGCCCCAGTTGGCGTCGCAGCCGAAGATGGCGGCCTTGGTGAGGGTGGAGGAGATGACGCTCTTGGCGATGGTCTCCGCCTGGGCCTCGTCCCTGGCTCCCTCCACGGTGCAGGTGATCAGGTGCTTTGCCCCCTCCCCGTCCTTGGCCATCATCCGGGCCAGGGCCACGCACAGGGCCTTCAGCGCCTCCACGAAGGCGGCGTAGTCCCCGTTCTTTTCGGTGATCTCCGGGTTCCTGGCCAGGCCGTTGGCCAGCACCAGGCAGGTATCGTTGGTGGAGGTGTCCCCGTCCACGCTGATGCGGTTGAAGCTGACCTGGGCGGTCTCCAGCAGGGCCTCCCGGATCATGGCCGGGGAGATGGCGCAGTCGGTGGTGAGGAAGCAGAGCATGGTGCCCATGTTGGGATGGATCATGCCGCTGCCCTTGGCGATGCCGCCCATGCGGACAGTCTTGCCCCCCACGGTGGTCTCCACCGCCACCTCCTTCTTCACGGTGTCGGTGGTCATGATGGCGTGGGCCGCGGCGTCGCTGCCGGCGGCGCTGGCCTCCAGCAGGGGGAAAAGCCGGGGGACCCCCTCCTCGATGACGTCGATCCTGATGGTCTGGCCGATGACGCCGGTGGAGCACACCAGCACGTCCTCCGCCTTGCAGCCGATGGCAGCGGCGGCGGCGGCGCACATCCGCTCCGCGTTCTCCTCCCCCTGGGGGGCGCAGGCGTTGGCGTTGCCGCTGTTGGCGATCACCGCCCGGGCCTTGCCGTCGGCCAGGTGGGCCTTCGTCACATGGATGGGGGCCGCCTTCACCACGTTGGTGGTGAACACCGCCGCGGCGGCGCAGTCCACATCGGACACGATGAGGGCCAGGTCCTTCTTATTCACGTTGTGGGTCTTGACTCCCACATGGATCCCGGCGGAGCGGAATCCCCTGGCGGCGCACACGCCGCCGTCGATATAGGTCAGCATATCCTCTCTCCTTCTGCGCAGGAGCTGTACTCCCAATACTCAGCCAGGCTATTGTACAGCAGGCTTTTTGTTTCCGCAATGGGCAAAATCACGTTCTTTTGGAGCGGAGGCGGGCCAAAAACTTACGCAAGCCCCGCCGTCTCCTCAAACCCCAGCATCAGGTTCATGTTCTGTACCGCCGCGCCGGAGGCCCCCTTGCCCAGATTGTCGAAGAGAGCGGTAACGGTCAGCTGGCTGTCGTTGCCCGCCACCACGAGGGTCAGGTCGTTGTCCCCTGCCTTGGCGCCGCCGTAAAGCTTGCCGTCGGCTCCCTCCGGGGCCACATGGACCAGCTTCTGCCCGGCATAATGGTCGCTGAGGGCCTGCCACAGCTGGCGGAGGCTGCCCACCCCCCTCAGCTGGGACAGGTGGAGGGGCACGGTGGTGGCCATGCCCTTGTAATAGTCGTCCACGATGGGGGTAAAGACGGGAACGGTGGTAAGGCCACAGACCTTCTGCATCTCCGGCAGGTGCTTGTGGCCCTGGGTCAGGGCGTAGAGGGCGGGGCTGGAGAGGAGCTCCCCCCTGCCCTCCGCCTCGTACTGGGCAATCATCTTCTTCCCGCCGCCGGAGTAGCCGGTGAGGGAGAAGCAGCTGAGAAGGGCGTCCTTGGGCAGGAGGCCCATGGCCGCCAGGGGGTAGACGATGCTGATGAAGCCGGTGGCGTGGCAGCCGGGGTTGGCCACCCGGCGGCTCTTCACAATGGCCTCCCGGTGGGCCCGGGACAGCTCCGGGAACCCATAGTCCCAGGCGGGATTGGTGCGGTGGGCGGTGGAGGCGTCGATGATCCGGGTGTTGGGGTTCTCCACCAGGGTCACCGCCTCTATGGCCGCCGCGTCGGGAAGGCACAGGAACACCACATCGGCGGCATTCATCAGCTTTTTCCGCTCCGCTGTGTCCTTGCGCTTTTCCTCGTCGATGAGCAGCAATTCGATGTCCTGCCGCAGGGCCAGCCGGTCATAGATCTGAAGGCCGGTGGTCCCTTCCTTTCCGTCGATATATACCTTCGGTTTCATACCGTATGCTCCTTTATGAACGCCTCCAGCTCGGCGATCTGGCGGCTGGTCTCGCTGACGGCGGGGCCGCCGTAGCTGCCGCGCTGGCCCATGCAGGTCTCCAGCTTCAGCGCCTCGTACACATCCTCCTCAAAGAGGGGGGAGATCTCTTTTAATTCCGCCAGGCTCAGCTCCTCCAGGAGCTTCCCATTGGCGGAGCAGTAGTACACCAGCTTCCCCACGGCGGTATAGGCGTCCCGGAAGGGCATGCCCTTCTTGGTGAGGTAGTCGGCGCAGTCGGTGGCGTTGATGAACCCGCCGCCGGCGGCCCGGCGCATGTTCCGGGGCAGCACCTTCATGGTCCGCAGCATCCCCGCAAACACCGGCAGGCACATCTTCACCGTGTCCACCGCGTCGAACACCGGCTCCTTGTCCTCCTGCATGTCCTTGTTGTAGGCCAGGGGCAGGCCCTTCATGGTGGTGAGAAGGCTCATGAGGTCGCCGTAGACCCGGCCGGTCTTGCCCCGGACCAGCTCCGCCACGTCCGGGTTCTTCTTCTGGGGCATGATGGAGGAGCCGGTGGAGTAGGCATCGTCCAGCTCGATGAATTTGAACTCCCAGCTGCACCAGAGGATGATCTCCTCGGAGAAACGGCTGAGGTGCATCATCAGGGTGGAGAGGGCGGAGAGCAGCTCGATGACATAGTCCCGGTCACTGACGCCGTCCAGGCTGTTGGTCATGGGCCGGTCAAAGCCCAGGGCCTTGGCGGTGTTCCACCGGTCGATGGGATAGGTGGTTCCCGCCAGAGCGCCGCTGCCCAGAGGGCACTCGTTCATCCGCTTCTGGCAATCCTCCAACCGGGTCACGTCCCGGCTGAGCATGGCCCCGTAGGCCAGCAGGTGCTGGGCAAAGGAGATGGGCTGGGCCCGCTGGAGATGGGTATAGCCGGGCATCACCGTCTCCTGATGCTCCTTGGCCTGGCCGATGATGGCCTGCTGGAGATCCAGGATCTGTCCCTGGATGGCGGCGATCTCATGGCGCAGGTAGAGCCTGAGGTCCACCGCCACCTGGTCGTTGCGGCTGCGGGCGGTGTGGAGCCGCTTGCCGGCGTCGCCGATCTTGGCGGTGAGGAGGGTCTCCACATTCATGTGGATGTCCTCGTTGTCCTGGGTGAGCTCCGCCCTGCCGGATTCGATGTCCGCCAGTACCTCCTGAAGGCCGGCGGTGATGGCCGCCGCGTCCTCCCGGGTGATGATCCCCTGCTGGGCCAGCATGGCGGCGTGGGCCAGGGAGCCCATGATGTCCTCCCGGTACATCCGGCCGTCGAACTGGATGGAGGAATTGAAATCGTTGACTAAGCTGTCGGTTTCCTTCTGGAACCGTCCGCCCCAAAGCTTCATGGCGTTCTCTCTCCTGTTTCTATAAATACGGTGAGCGGCGGGAGGTGGCTCCCGCCGCTTTTGATCCGTGTGTCAGCGGATCCTCCGGGCCCGCAGGCCCGGCCGCCGCCGGGAAGCCCTTTTACAGCTTCCCCTGGTCCCGCAGGGCCAGGATGGTGTCAGGCAGGCCCCAGAGGTTGATGAAGCCGGTGGCGTCGGCCTGGTTGTAATCGCTCTCCTGGAAGGTGACGATGTTCTCGGAGTACAGGGTCTCGGGGGAGGTGACGCCGGCGGTGATGATGTTGCCCTTGTAGAGCTTGAGCTTCACCTGGCCGGTGACGTGCTTCTGGGTCTCCACGGCAAAGGCGGTGAGGGCCTCCCGCAGGGGGGTGAACCACTTGCCGTTGTACACCAGATCCGCAAAGTCCACGGACAGCTTCTTCTTCATGTGGGCGGTATCCTTGTCGATGGTGATCATCTCCAGGACCTCGTGGGCACGGTAGAGGATGGAGCCGCCGGGGGTCTCGTACACGCCTCTGTCCTTCATGCCGGTCATCCGGTTCTCCACGATGTCCAGCAGGCCCACGCCGTTCTTGCCGCCGATCTCATTGAGCTTGGCGATCATGGTGCTGGCCTTCATCTTCTCCCCGTCCAGGGCCACGGGCTTGCCCTGCTCGAAGTCGATGGTCACATAGGTAGGCTGGTCGGGAGCCATGGCGGGGGAAACGCCCATCTCCAGGAAGCCGGGCTTGTCGTACTTGGGCTCGCTGGCGGGATCCTCCAGATCCAGGCCCTCGTGGCTCAGGTGCCAGAGGTTCTTGTCCTTGGAGTAGCTGGTCTCCCGGCTGATCTTCAGGGGCACGTTGTGGGCCTCGGCGTAGTCGATCTCCTCGTTGCGGCTCTTGATGTCCCACTCTCTCCAGGGGGCGATGATGGTCATTTCAGGGGCAAAGCGCTTAATGGCCAGCTCGAAACGGATCTGGTCGTTGCCCTTGCCGGTGCAGCCGTGGGCGATGGCGTCTGCCCCCTCCTTCTTGGCGATCTCCACCAGGCCCTTGGCGATGATGGGCCGGGCAAAGGCGGTACCCAGGAGGTAGTCCTCGTACTTGGCGCCCATCATCATGGAGGGGATGATGACGTCGTCCACCATCTCGTCCACCAGGTCCATGACGTACAGCTTGGAAGCGCCGGTCTTGATGGCCTTCTCCTCCAGGCCCTCCAGCTCGTCGTTCTGGCCCACGTCGCCGGCCACGGCGATGATCTCAGGGTTGTTGTAGTTCTCCTTCAGCCAGGGGATGATGATGGATGTATCCAGGCCGCCGGAATAGGCCAGCACGATCTTCTTGATGTCCTTCTTGCTCATATCTCAATACCTCCGTTGGGTGTGTTGTTTATGCATACATATTATCTTCAAATGTTTATTTATGCAATACATATTTATTCCAAATATTGCGGACGGCCCCAGGGGGCTTTTTGTGCATTCCACCGGACAAAGGCCGATCCTGCCGGAAAGCGGGACAAAAGCGGCGGCGCCCGCCGCCAAAAAGGCCGCCGGGCGCCGCCGCTTTCGCTTATGCACAAACTTGCAGGCCAAACCATGCGTCCCCGTTACATGGCGAAGCTGGCGCAGGCCACCGCGCCGCCCTCCGCGTTGTTGCAAAGGGACAGGCTGCCCCCATGGCGCTCACACAGCAGACGGCAGATGTATAGGCCCAGGCCCATCCTGCCGCCGCTCGCCTCCCGGTAAAAGGGTTCCGCCGCCCGCTCCAGGGCCCGGCGGGAGAATCCCCGCCCGTCGTCGGACACCACCACGCACAGTGTCCCGCTTTCGGCGGAGATCTTTACACGGACTGCGGAGCGGCTGTGGCGGAAGGCGTTGACCAGCAGGTTCTCGCACACCTGGGCCACCGCCTGCCGGTCGATGCGCCAGCGGACGTCCCCCCGGATCTCCCAGGCAAGCTCCTTCTCCCCACGGAGCATGTCCGCCGTGTCCCGCAGCGCCGCCAGGAACTCCCGCCGGTCCACCGTCTCCCGGCGGATCTCCAGATCCTCCAGCCGCCGCAGCCGGGTCATGGCGTCCACATAGCTCTCCAGCCGCTGGATGTGGTGGGCCATCGTGGCCACCTCCTCCCGGATCTCCTCCTGGGTAAGGGCCTCCCCCGGCAGGGCGGAGAGCAGCATCCCCGCGTGGCCCTTCAGGACCGTGAGGGGCGTGCGCATATCGTGGGAAAAGGCGGCGTTGAGGCGGCCGCGCTCCTCCATCTGCCGCCATGTGGTCCGCTGGTTCTCCAGAAGGGCGGAGCGCATCTTCCCAAAGGAGGCGCACAGCCGGCCCATCTCATCCCTGCTGTCATAGGCCACGGTAAAATCCAGCCGGTCGGCGGCGATCCGGGCGGAGGCGTCATCCAGGATCTGAAGGGGCCGCTTCAGCTTGCGGCGGTAGAACCACACGGCGCAGCAGATGGCCGCCCCGCCGTAGCAGGCCGGCACCAGCAGCACCTGGGCCACCGCCGCGGCCACATAAAGGAACCTGTCCGTATCGTTATAGGCCGGCGTCACCACTACCTGAAAGGCCATCGTCTCCGTGTCAAAGGCCTGTTCCAGCTTGTTTTCCGACATATCCACCGGGATATTCTCCACTATCCGGCCCGTCTCGTCCAGGATGGTCACCCAGGTCGTGGGCGCCCAGCAGATGTCCACATCCCCGCCGGGGGGCACCTGGTAGATCGCGGCCAGCGCCTTGTATTCATAATAGAGCCCCACCCGGACGCCGTCCAAACACCGGACCAGCAGGAACAGCAGCGCCGTGGCCGCCGCGAACGCGGTCAGCGTATATACCACATAGGTGGGCCGAAGGCCCATGTCCCGGGGACGGCAAAGCCTTATTTTCGCCATCGGTAGCCGCACCCCCAGACCGTCTCGATATAGGCCGGGGCGCCGGCGGCGGCCAGCTTTCCCCGGATCCGCCGGATGTGCTCGGACACCACGGCGCTGTCTCCGTCGCTGTCATAGTCCCACACCCGCTCGTAGATCCGTTCCCGGTCGAACACCAGCCCCGGATGCTGGGACAGGAAGGCCAGGATGTCGAACTCCTTTTTCACCAGGGGGATCTCCCGCTCCCCCCGGCGGACGGTACGGTCCGAATAATTGATGACCAGATCCCCGTCAAAGCGCACCCGGGCAGGCTCCCCCCGCCGCCGGTCCCGCCGGAGATGGGCCTCCACCTGGGCCAGCAGCACCTCGATGGAAAAGGGCTTGACGATGTACTCGTCCCCGCCCGCGGCAAAGCCCCGCAGCTTGTCGGCGTCCTCCACCCGGGCCGTCAGGAACAGGATGGGGCAGGCCACGTCGGCGCGGATCCGGCGGCAGACCTCCAGGCCGTCCATGTCCGGCATGCTCACATCCAGCAGCATCAGGTCCGGCTGCCGCTCCGCCAGGGCCAGAGCCTCCTGTCCCCCCGCGGCGGTCAGGACCTGATAGCCTCGCCGCCGGAAGCAGGTGGCCAGCATCTCACGGATATCCTTTTCATCGTCAGCGATCAGCAATGTGGCCGCCATGGCCGTTCACGCTCCTTTTTCGGTTTCCGGGCCCTCCCGGCTCTCCGCCGCCTGCGGCTCCCCGGCCGGAGGCCGGGGGCCGCCGCGGCAGATCCGGCGGTAGACCAGGATCCCCGCCCCGCTGATGGCCAGCGTCACGGCGAACACCCCCACGGCAAAGGGCAGGTTCCCTACTCCCAGGGCGTCGCCGCCCACCGTGCTGGTGATGATGGAGGGGATCCGGGCGGGGGTGGTCAGCAGCAGCCACCGGGCCAGGCTGATATTGGTCAGGCCCGACACATAGGTCAGCAGATCCTTGGGGCTGCCCGGGATGCAGAACAAGGTGAAGATCAGCACATCCCGCCGGCGAACGTCCCGCAGGAAGGACAACTCCAGGATCTTTTCCCGGGGAAAGAAAGCCTCCACCGCCCGCACCCCCAGGCCCCGGACCAGCAGGAACACCGCCACGCTCCCCAGCGCCGCCCCCGCAAGGCACAGCCCCATGCCCAGCCAAGCTCCGAAGGCGTAGCCCGCCGCCAGCTCCAGGGGCTCCCCGGGGATCACGGCCACGAAGATCTGCAGGGCCATCATCCCCACAAAGGCGGCCTGCCCCCACCAGCCCCGCTCCGCGACCCAGGCCCGGAACCGCTCCGGGTCCGCCGCCAGGGCCAGGATGGGCCGTCCCGCCAGCCAGAACACGGCGGCAAACAGCAGCAGCACCGCCGCCCCTATCCCCAGGGACAGCCACTGGCGGGGCGCCAGAGGCGGCCGGCCGGACAGCCGGCGAACCAGCTTTTGGAATTTTTCTCGGACAGATCTCATGGGCCACACTCCTTACGCATCCGGCGGCATCCGCCGCCTCTGCCAAAGAGCATAGCCCATGGTCCTCAATTTTTCTTCTACTGTCAGCGGCTTTTTCCATTAACAAAACCCGCTTTTTTTCTTAAGACGCCGACTTACCCCTCCTCGGGGGCATTGATCTCCCGGCGCAGGGCCTCCCGCACCCGGACCAGCTCCTCCTTCTGGTCGGCCCCCCGGTCAAAGCGCACCGGAGGCCCCGCGGTGATGCGGCGGGAGGCGTGGTCCAGCCGCAGGGGCACAAAGTCCAGGGGCTCCTCCGACGCCCGGCGCCAGAAGCGGTCCACCAGTAAAAACCCGTTGTACACCTCGCCGATGGTATCGCTGCCGTCGGTATAGTCCACGTCCGGGAAGATGATGACGCTGTCCCCCGCCTTCAGGGCCGCCACCGTCTCCTTGAAGGTGGCGCCGATGTGGACGGAACCCCGGTATACCGCTATGGCCCCGGTGGAGGCCATGAGGGCGCTGACATAGCCGGACACCGCCCGGGCCAGGAGCCCCGCCAGGGGCTTGGGCAGGCCGAAGCGCTGGGAAAAGGTGTAGCCGGAAAACTGCTCACAGCAGGTCCGCCGGTCCGTAAACACATGGAGCACCCAGGGCCGCACCGGGAAGGGCAGCCAGCACAGGGTGGCCAGGGGGCCCGCCATATTGCCGTGGCTGCACACATACACCGTTGGGCCGTCCGGGGGCGCCACCTCCGCCGTCCAGCGCCCGATCTTCAGCCGCACGAAAAAGCGGCTGAAGGCAAAGAGCTTACCCCGCCGCATCCTCGTCCTCCTCCCGGAACACCCAGTGCATCTGCACCTGATAGCTGCCCAGGGCCAGAAGGATGTCCACCAGGGCCTTGCTGATCACCGGCGGCAGCGCCGGGAACAGCACCGTCATCATCAGCAGCAGCAGGTAAGAGCACATCAGCTGGCCCAGCCACAGGCAGTAGTACCGCACCACGGTCCGGGGCCGGGGACGGGCCCCGAACACATACCGGCGGTTGAGGGTATAGTTGAGGGCCGAGGAGAGGGCCCGGGCCGTGAGGGTGGACCACCAGTAGCAGGCAAGGTCCGACAGGGGCCGGAACACCACCGCGCTGCCCAGCCAGAACAGCAGCACGTCCGTGGCCGCCGACAGGGCCGCCGCCGCCGTGTACCATCCCAGGCCGGACATCAGGATCAAAAACACCCGCCAGGAGTCACGGACCGCCCGCAGATGGGTGCCGGCGTTGTTGTTGTAATAGATCACCTGGATGGACACCTGCCGCAGGGCCACATGCTCCCGGGCGGCCTTGATGAGCATGTTCATCTCATACTCGAAGCGGTCTCCCTCGATCCCGGCGCACCAGCGCAGCAGCCCCCAGGGGATGCCCCGCAGGCCCGTCTGGGTGTCCTCCAGGCGCGTGCCGTAGAGCAGGTGGAAGGCCCAGCTGGTCACCCGGTTGCCGATCTTGGAGCGGGTGGGCACGTTGGGCAGCCCCAGGTCCCGCACCCCCATCACCAGGCGGTCCTTCTCCCCGGCGGCCGCCGCCGCCACGGCGCACACGTCCTCCACGCTGTGCTGGCCGTCGGCGTCGGCGGTGACCACGGCGGAACCCTCCCACAGCGGGCAGTTGAGGATGTGGGCGAAGGCGGTCTTGAGGGCCCGGCCCTTCCCCCGGTTCTTCTCGTGGCGCAGCACCGTGCAGCCCGGCATATGCTCCAGCTTCAGAAAGATGGATGCGCAGGTGGGGCCGCTGCCGTCATCCACCACCACCACCTGCCGGAACCCCTTCTCCAGCAGGGCGGAGACATAGTCCGTCACCTCCGGCTCGGGGCACAGGGCGGGGATCACCACGATACACCTGCCCAGCACCTCCGGATCATACTCTCTCCCCATTTTCTCAGCCTCCTCTGCGCCCCGCCGGGAAGCGGAATGCCCGGCGGGGCCTTTGTCCGCCGGACAAAGGCCGGCGTCGTCCCGGTACCATGGTACCGGGAAAATTTCAATTTTCCTTCTACCGGAAGGCGGCGCCCTCCCGGTCCAGCAGCGCCAGCCGGCGCACCCGGGCGAAGTCCGGCGGGCAGTCCGGCAGGCAGGTCTCCACCGCCGCGGCCATCAGTGCCGGGTTCAGCCCCGGGTTCTGGGCCGCCACCAGGGCGTCCAGAAGCAGCGTCTCCCCCTCTGCGGAAAAGGTCAGCTCCCGGATCAGGGGGCGGATGTCCACATCCGCCATGGCCTTATGCTTGGTCCGCTTCTGGATCACGATGGCGTCCCGGGCAAAGAGCCCCTTCACCGCCCCGGCGATCTCCGGCGTCACGCCGCCGTCGTAGACCAGCTCCACCCGGCAGCGGAGGGCGTCCAGCTCCCGGATGGGCTTGACCGCCTCCCAGCAGTCCACCGCCGTGATGCCCTCCGGCATGCAGCGGTTGAGCTTTTCCGGAAGGCCCGCCAGCTCCAGCTGGCCGTCCGTCTCAAAGTCCAGCAGCTCGCAGCCGCTGGACTGGCCCACCGGCAAAGGCAGGGCGAAGGACATGAGGGGATGGGGGTGGAAGCCCTGGGAGTGACGCAGTACCAGGCTCTCCCGCAGGAATACCCGCTGGAAGGTCCGCAGCAGGTCCAGGTGGGAGATGTACACCGCCCGGCCCTCCTTGCAAAACTGTAACCGAAGCTTAGCCACGGCTGCACTCCCCCCCTTCCACCACATTGGCCCCGCAGCCGCTGCACTGGGTACGGCAGTCCGGCGTGGGCACAGACTGATAGGCCAGCTCCCGCTGGCGCCAGAGGTACTTATCGCTGACATAGCAGGAGATCACGCTCCAGGGCAGGATCTCCTCCTTGCTGCGGACCCGGTTGGCGTAAAAAGCGGGGTCCAGGCCGCACTCGGCAAAGGCCTCTTCCCAGCGGGAGAGGTCAAAATACTCGCTCCAGGCGTCCAGATGGGCCCCCTTCCGGAAGGCCAGCTCCAGCACCTTCCCCAGCCGCCGGTCGCCCCGGGCCAGCACGGCCTCCAGGAAGCTGGTGTCCCCGTCGTGCCAGTTGTAGGTCACCGCCTTGGCGGTGATAGCGCCGCGCAGGAGCTTCACCCGGCGCTCATACTCCGCCCGGGTGATCTGCCCCTCCCACTGGAAGGCGGTGAAGGGCTTGGGCACGAACCAGGAGGTGGACACCGTGATCCGCACGCCCCGGTTCTTGTTGCTGGCGGACTCCCGCCAGGTGTGGAGGACGTGGTTTGCCATCTCGGCGATGGCCAGCACGTCCTCGTCGGTCTCCGTGGGAAGGCCCAGCATGAAGTAGAGCTTCACCGCGTTCCAGCCGCCGGAAAAGGCGGTGCGCAGGCTCTGGTGGAGGTCCTCCTCGGTGAGGTTCTTGTTGATGGCGTCCCTGAGGCGCTGGGTGCCCGCCTCCGGTGCGAAGGTAAGGCCCGCCTTCCGCCCCCGCTGGAGCCGCTGCATCAGGTCCATGGAGAAGTTGTCCGCCCTGAGGGAGGGCAGGCTCAGATTCACATGGCTCTCCCGGCAAAACTGCTCCAGGTCGTCGCACAGGCCCACCAGGCCGGGGTAGTCGCTGGTGGACAGGGAGCTGAGGGTCATCTCCTGGTAGCCGGAGTCCTTGCAGGCCTCCACGCCGTAC
>CALXGG010000023.1 GCA_944387785.1 uncultured Oscillospiraceae bacterium
TCCAACCCCGTCAAGCAGGGCCTCTACGGCATCTTCGAGGTGTTCATGGACACCATCGTCATCTGCTCCCTCTCCGGTCTGACCATTCTGGTGGCCCTCACCGAGGAGCAGCTCAACTACGGCGTCTCCGGTACCACTTCGCTGAACTCCCAGGCCCTGGGCACGGTGTTCGGTACGAAGATCGGCGCGCTGCTCATTGCCGTTGGTCTTGGCCTCTTTGCTCTGTCCACGGTCCTCAGCTGGGGCCTCTACGGCACCCGCTGCTGGGAGTACATCCTGGGCACCAAGGCCATCAAGCCCTATCAGGTGATTTTCACCCTGGTGGTCCTGGTGGGCGCCACCATGGATCTGGGCCTGGCCTGGGACATCGCCGATACCCTCAACGGCCTCATGGCTATCCCCAACCTGATCGCCGTGTTCGCCCTGTCCGGTGTGGTATTCAAGACCACCAAGGAGTTCTTCGACAAGGAAAAGCTGGCTAAGTAAGCTTCCATACCACTCCTCTTTGCGGCAGGGGACGGGGCGAAAGCCCCGCCCTCTGTCCCGCAGGGGAGCGGCAGGGTATAAGCGGGCCTCAGCGCTCCGGCGCCTCCAGCCCCAGGAGAGAGAAAAGCATATCCAGGGACTTCAGGCGGATCACCACGCCGTCCACCTCCCAGCGCCAGAAGCCGTCCCGCTCCTCACAGAGGGAGGCGGTGGTGAGCTGGCGGGTGATGGGGGAGAACAGCACGCCCCACCAGGCGGGGGTGGTGTACAGGAGCATGGCCAGGAGCCCTGCTACCAGGGAGATCATGAGCTTATACCGAATCTTCATAAAAAATACCGTCCTTACTGGGATCTGTCTCCAGTATGGACGGTATTTTTCAGTTTTAACCCATTTTTCCCACCGGCGTGCAGAGAAATGTCTGGGGGAACAGGGGCAGCAGCCGCTCCCGGGCGGCGTCCGCGGCTTCCCGGTCCCGGAAGATGCCGAACACGGTGGGGCCGCTGCCGGTCATGGAGGCGGCCATGGCCCCGCTGTCCAGGAGGGATCGCTTGATGTCAAAGACCTGGGCGTATTTCCGGGGAAGGACGTCCTCGAACACGTTGTACAGCCGGTGGGCGATGCCCTCCAGGTCGCCTGCCTCCAGGGCGGACACCATCCCGGCGGTATCCGGGTGGCAGCGCAGCCGCTGTACCCGCACCTGGGAAAAGAGCTCCGGCGTGGAGACGGCGAGGGGCGGCTTGCATACCACCAGGAAGCAGGGGGGAAGGGGAGGAAGATCCCTGAGCCGCTCCCCCCGGCCCTCGGCCAGGGCGGTGCCGCAGCGGACACAGTAGGGAACGTCGCTGCCCACGCCGGCGGCGATGGCCTCCAGCTCCTCCCGGGACAGCTCCGGGCGGCAGGCCCGCCCCAGGATCCGCAGCACCGCCGCGCCGTCGCTGCTGCCCCCCGCCATGCCGGCGCACACGGGGATCTCTTTGCGGATATGGATGGCAAGATCCCGGGGCGGCAGGCCGGTCTCTTCAAAAAACCGGGTTGCGGCCTTGGCGGCGATATTGGTCCCGTCACTGGGCAGGAAGCGGAAGTTGCTTGTCACATGGATTCCGGGATGTTCCCCGTCCTCCAGGGTGACGTCGTCCTTCAGGCTGACGGACTGCATCACCATCCGTAAATCGTGATAACCGTCGGGGCGTTTGCCCAGGATGTCCAGCGTCAGATTCAATTTCGCCCAGGCGGGCTCTGTGTATGTCATAAGGGTACCTCCGTCAAAAAGGGAACCGCCCTGCCGCCGTCTGCCGGCGGGATGGCCGGCGCTCCCGTGGCCGCTCCCGCCACGCGCTCAATAGACATGGCCGCAGAAGGGGCACTTGGGGTAATCGAAGTCGTGGCTGCGGCCGCAGCGGGGGCAGGTGGTCTGGGGGATATCTTCGCTGCCTTCCTCCTCTGCCGCGAAGAACTCCAGCCGCCCGCAGTTCTTACAGCACCAAACCTCCGTCCGCATAGCCCCGGCCCATATGTTGGGCCAATCGCCCAGCAGGATACTGGTCTTGCCCAGCTGGATATTTTCCGTAAATGCATGGGCCATTTCACCGCCGCAGCGCAGGCAGGCCATGGGCCCCCGTCTCCCGTTCTCCATCCTTTGAATTCCTTTCGCAGATATGAAAATACTGTCCCCGGGGAAAGCTCCCCGGGGACAGTGTAGCACATTCCGGCGTGTTTGACCAGTTCTCTGTCGGGCAAAACGGAGTTTTGCCCAAAAGTTCTTTTTGCTTCTTGTTCTTTCAAGAAAAAGAAGAGAGAACTGCGGCGTCTTACCGGATCTTCCGGCCCTCCACATAGTAGCGCTTATCCTCGGCGTGGCCCATGGAGAAGGTCTTGCGGGGCAGGACGCCGTCGGCGATGACGGTCTTGAAGAGCTGATCCTTGCCCATGGCGGGGAGCTTGAAGCCGATGTTGCCGGGCTTGGCCCCCAGCTCGTCGGTGATGGCGTCGCCGTGGATATAGTCCACCTCGCCGCCGTGCTCCTTCAGGTAGGCGTCCAGGAAGTTCTGGAGGGTGCCCACCGCCAGCTGTACTTTGGGATTGGGAACGGTGATACAGCCCTTGCCGCCGCTCCAGGTATAGGCGATGGTGTGGCCCTCACCCTCGCCCTCGTGGGCGCCGGGGTAGTAGGCCTTGAAAGCCTCCAGCAGGGCCTGGGGATCCACGTTGAACACCACCCGGTGGATGGCCTCGAACTTCAGGGCGTCGTCGTGGAGGTTCTCGATCTCCACCAGGGCGTAGCGGGCCGGGAGGTCCGCCCACTGCTCCTGGGGCGTGACCTTCTTGAGGTTCTCGTAGCAGGTCTTGGCGGTGGCCAGGGAGTGGTTGCCGTCGCCCACGGCGAAGAGGAGGGGCGCCACGCCCTTGAGACCGTACTTCTGCTCCATGGCCTCGGTGGTGGAAAGCTTCTCCAGGGCGTCGGCCAGGGCGTCGATCTGCTCGCCGCTCAGCAGCCAGCCCTTCAGGTGGCCGCCCTTCATCATCAGCTCGAAGTCGTACACCGGCGCCATGGCGGCGGTGGCGGCGGTAATGGGCTCGATGCAGGTCTTGTCGGGGTCGTCGATGAGGAGCATCACGTGGGGCAGCTCGATGGGGGCGTCCTTGCGGACCCGGACCCGGGGCGGGATCCGCTCCAGGACGGTGCCCTCGGTGGCCCGGACCAGGGAACCGGAGCCGGGGGTGTAATCATACTGCTCCAGATCCACAGCGGCCACCAGGCCGTGGCGGATCTCGCCGTCGGACTGGGAGCGCTCGATGTAGATAATGGCCTCGCCGTAGGTCTTGAAAATGTCCCGGGCCAGGTAGTCCGCCATGGCGCGGTTGATATCGGCGATGTGCTGCTCCACGTCGGGGTCGTTGAGCTTGCTCTCCGGCAGGATCAGGCGCAGGGTAGAGGGGGCGTCCCCGGCGATGCGGTCCACCTCCTCCCAGTACTCCGGCTGGGAGGTGAACTGGTCGCAGGCCACCACGGCCCAGCGGGTCATGTCGCAGTCCCGGGGCAGCAGGATGTCCGCCGGTTTGATCCCCAGCTTGCTGAATTTCTCGTTCATGTCGTTTTTCCTCCATATTTTTATAGCAGCGGCAGCCGGATTTCTCCCTTCCGGCCCCGCTATTGCCCGGTTTATGGTCTGGCGAAGAGCTTGTCCAGCAGTACGTCCCCGCACGCCAGGAAGGGCCCCGCCGCCCCGTTCTCCTCGTCGTAGGCGCCGCCCCGGCCGGTGTCCTCCCGGCTGTCATAGATAAGGTAGGGCACCGGGTCGCCGTCGTGGCCCCGGGTGGCGGTGAGGGTCTTGTGGTCGCTGAGGAGCAGGACCCGGTAGTCCATGCCCGCGGTGTCCATGCGCTCCAGCAGGGGAGCCACCAGGCGGCTGTCCAGCCACTCGATGGCCTGGAGCTTGCCGGGCAGGTCGCCGTTGTGGGTACACTCATCGGGGGCCTCCAGATGCAGGCAGACAAAATCGTACTGCTGCAATTTTGCCCAGGTGGCCTCCAGCTTGCCTTCGAAATTGGTATCCAGCTCGCCGGTGGCGCCCTTCACCTCCACCATCTCCAGGCCCCGCAGCACGCCGATGCCGTGGCAGAGGGGCACGGCGCTGACCACAGCCCCGTCCAGCCCGTACTGCTGCCGGAAGGAGGGCAGCTTCACCGCCGTCCCCTGGGCCCAGAACCAGACGCCGTTGGCGGGGAGCTTCCCGGCCTGGCGGCGCTTTTCCGTCACCGGATGGTGGTCCAGGATGTGGTTGGCCAGGCGCATCAGATCCACGAACACCTCCGCCCGGTCGTTGCCGACGGGGAGATAGGCCCCGGCGGCTTCCCCCAGGTGGTCATGGGGCGGGAAAAATTGAATACCGCTGATGTCGCTCTGATGCTGTACCGCCAGCTGGCGGAAGGCGGGGAAGGGGTGGATCTCCAGCCGGGCCTTCTCCAGCGCCCGGGCAAAGTCCGGATGGGACAGCAGGACGTCCACCGTCTCCAGGGCCGACGGCCCGTCGATGGAGCCGGCGCTGTGGGAGAGGATCCGGCGCCGCTCCAGGGGCAATTCCCCATCCTCCAGGGTCACCAGGTTGCAGCGGAAGGTCGCGTCCCCGGGCCGCATCTGGATGCCGGAGGCGGCCGCCTCCATGGGGGATCGGCCGGTGAAGTACCGGCGGGGGTCGCAGCCGAAAATGGAGAGGATGGCGGTCTCGCTGCCCGGCGGCAGGGGTTTGGGGCAGTTGACGACGCTGCCCACCTGCCCGCGGGCGGCCATGCGGTCGATGGTGGGGATATGGGCGGCCTGGAGCGGCGTTTTCCCGCCCAGCTGCTCCACGGGGTTGTCGGCCATGCCGTCCCCGATGATCAGCAGATATTTCATGGTGCGCCTCCCTGGAGTGAAAAATGATCGTACCCCATTATACCGGGTTTCCGCCTGCTTTTCAATGTCAAATCCGTCTCCCGCTGCCAAAGTTTTCCGGAAGGGCCGTTTCCGGGGGCGCGGCGCGTATAGCCGGCGGGAAACGGGGCACACTACGGCTGAAAGCCGGAGATCCTGGCTTTTGAATTGGAAGGGAGGTAACAAGAGTAATGATTTGGGATCGGATCGCCCTGGCGCTTGTGATCATCGGCGCGCTGAACTGGGGCGCCATCGGGCTTTTTGGCTTTGACCTGGTGGCCTTCATCTGCGGCGGGCAGATGGCCGTCCTCTCCCGTGTGATCTACACGGTGGTGGGCATCGCGGGGCTGTGGTGCGTGTCGCTGCTGTTCCGGGAAAACGCTACCGGCGAGGCGGCGGCCTGAATCGTTGGCCGTGTACCGGGCTGCCCGCACCGGCTGCCATACCGGCCGGACCGCCGGATGGGCCCGGCGCGGGCCCCTTTGCCTCCGGGGAGGGTCCGGGGAATGCGCTTCCCCGGCCTTCCGCAGGAAAATTCTGCCCATTGGAGACAGTGGGCAGAATTTTTTGCGGGGTGTCGTTTCCCTGATACTTGGATAGTTTACATAATGTGTCCTAGAGAAGCTCCTCAAAGCTCCCGATGAACTGGTCGCACAGCTCCCGCATATCCGGCTTGCTGGCATGGAAGAAGGGGTCGTAGACCCCCACCACCGTCATCCCGGCGGCCTTGGCGGCCTTGCAGGCGGTCAGGGAGTCGTCAAAAAGGACGCACTGACGGGGCTCCGCCCCCAGCATCGCCGCCACCCGGCGGAAGATGGCGGGGGAGCGCTTATCCTCGCCCAGCTCCTGGGCGTAGATGACCTGCTCGAAATAAGGGGCGAGGCCGTGGGCCTCCATGGCGGCCTGGCAGTGCTCCGGCACGCAGGCGGTAAAGACCGCCATCCGGCAGCCCGCCCTGCGGCACTTCTCCAGGTACGCCCGGACCCCGGGCTTCAGGGGGACCTTGTGGTACTGGCCGGCGGCCAGCTCCATCCACTCGGCGATGATCGCCTCGCAGGATTCCTCCAGACCCAGGTACTCCTTGGTGAACACGGCGCAGTTTTGGAGGATTGTGTGGGCCACACCCTCGTAATACTCCTTCGTATAGGGGGCACCCCGGCGGGCCAGGAAGGTCTTGTCCACCTCCACCCACACGCCGTTGGAGTCGATGAGGGTGCCGTCCAGATCAAAAATCAGCATAGATGTCTGTCTCCCAATTGGATATATGGCTCACGCCAGCCAGAACCGCCAGGGGAAATCGGCGGCCTCCTGGGCGTAGTCGATCCCGATGCGCCGGCCGGTGCGGAAGGGGAGCCCCTCCCGCCGGGGCGGCAGGCCCAGCTCCGGCAGACCGTCGGAAAAGTAGAGGGGGGAGGAGGCTGCGGGCAGCCCATTGAGGGATCTGTCAATGCCCAGCGCTTTACAGAGTTTCCCAGGCCCGTCGGAGAAGATACGCCGCTGCGCGGGGGTCAAAGCCGCCGCGGGCACGCCGAAACGGCGGGCGGCGGCCCGGTCCTCGCCGTACACGATCTCCCCGCCCCGGATCAGCACCGCGGCGGCGGCGCCCTCCGCCTCGGTGACCACGTTGAGGCAGTGGTACATACCGTAGATCAGGTAGACGTAGATGGTGCCGGGGGCCGCGTAGAGGGTCCGGGTCCGCTCCGTCATCCGCCCGCCGTAGGCGTGGCAGGCCTTGTCCACCGCCCCCACATAGGCCTCCGTCTCCGTGACGCGGCAGACGATAAGGCCCTCCTCCGTCTCCCGCACCAGGTAGCGCCCCAGGAGATCCCGAGCCGCCTCCACAGTGTCCCGGAGAAAAAAACCGCCGTCCAGTCTTGCCATTTCCTCACCTCTTTGGTAGTATCTTATCATTGCGCCGGGATTTTGGCAATTACGAGGTGATGATCGTGAAGGGAAATTTTGTCAGGCGGGCGGCAAAGCCCATGCTCTTTGCCGCGGCCTTTATCTGGGGAAGCTCCTTTTTTATTATGAAGAACGCGCTGGACAACATCCCCGTACAGTACCTGCTGGCCATCCGCTTCACCATGGGCGCGGTGCTGCTGGCCCTGGTGTGCTGGAAGCGATGGAAGGCGGTGACGGCGGACTACCTGTGGCGGGGGGCCGTCATCGGCGGGTGCCTGTACCTGGCCTACTCCGTCCAGACCTACGGCCTGGCCCTGACCACGCCCTCGAAGAACGCCTTCCTTACGGCGGTGTACTGCGTCATCGTCCCTTTCCTCTACTGGCTCTTCGCCCGGGTGCGGCCGGACCGCTATAACCTGCTGGCGGCGGCGCTGTCGGTCACCGGCGTGGGGCTGGTGTCCCTCAGCGGGGACCTCACGGTGAACGGGGGCGACGCCCTGACCCTTCTGTGCGCCTTCTTTTACGCGGCCCATATCGTGGCGGTGGCAAAGGTGTCGCCGAAAAAGGACATCTACCTTCTCACGGTGTTTCAGTTCGCCTTCGCGGCGCTGTACGCCTGGATCGGGGGCGCCCTGACGGAGACCTTCCCGGCCCGGGCCCTGGCGGACCCCCAGCTGCTGCTGCCCTTGTGCTACCTGGGGGTGATGGCCACCACGGTGGCCCTCCTGTTCCAGAACGTGGGGCAGGTCAACTCCGACCCCGCCTCCGCCTCGGTGATCCTGTCCCTGGAGTCGGTGTTCGGCGTGCTGTGCTCCGTAGCGTTTGCCGATGACCGGGTCAGTTTGCGGATGGCGGCGGGCTTTGTGCTGATCTTTGTGGCCGTGGTGTGCAGCGAGACCAAATTCGCCTTCCTCCGCCGGGGAAGGTCCCTTTCCCGGGAAAAGCTGTCCTGAGCAAGGGACATTTCTCCGCCGGTTTACAAAATCTTAAAGAAATCCGGGGAATATTCTGGTATACTGAACCTGGGCTTTGTTCCGCCGCGCCGGTGAAAGGCGCGGCAAAACCATAGGCAGGAGCGGTACCATGGATGAAAGAGCGCGGCTTTCGGTTTGCCTTTTGAACGATTCCTTCCCCCCGCTGATCGACGGCGTGGCCAACGCCGTGGTCAACTACGCCCGGGTGATCCAGGATGGCCTCGGCAGCGCCATGGCGGCGGTGCCGGACTACCCCGGCGTCACGGACGACTACCCCTTCCCGGTGGTGCGCTACCCCAGCTTTGACACCACGAAGATCGTGGGCTACCGGGCGGGCTATCCCCTCAGCCCCCGGGCCATGGAGGCCATCGCCCACTTTGCCCCGGATGTGATCCACACCCACTGCCCGGTGATGTCCACCGTGATGGCCCGGGCCCTGCGGGAGCGGCTGGACGTGCCGGTGGTATTCACCTATCACACCAAATTCGACATCGACATCCGCCGGGCCATCTCCGGCCACCTCCTCCAGCAGACGGCCATCCGGCTGCTGGTGGACAACATCTCCGCCTGCGACGCGGTGTGGGTGGTGAGCCGGGGGGCGGGGGAGAACCTGCGGAGCCTGGGGTATGCCGGGGAGTACACCGTGATGGAAAACGGGGTGGATTTCCCCCGGGGCCCCGCGCCGGAGGCGGCGCAGGAGGCCCTGCGCCGGGAGCTGGCCCTGCCCGGGGACGTGCCGGTCTACCTCTTCGTGGGCCGGATGATGTGGTACAAGGGCATCCGCATCATCCTGGACGCCCTGGCCGCCCTGCGGCGCGCCGGCGGCGATTTCCGGATGCTGCTGGTGGGCGACGGCATGGACCGCCCGGAGATGGAGGCCATGGCACGGCAGCTGGGCTTGGAGGATGTGTGCCTTTTTACCGGCGCTGTCCGGGACCGGGAGAAGCTGCGGGCCTATTTCTCCCTCAGCGACCTCTTTTTGTTCCCTTCCACCTTCGACACCAACGGCATCGTGGTGCGGGAGGCGGCGGCCTGCGGCACCGCCAGCGTGCTGGTGCGGGGCTCCTGCGCGGCGGAGGATGTGACCGACGGGGAAAACGCCCTGCTCATCGAGGAGGACGGGGAGTCCCTCCGGGCCCTCCTGGACCGGGTGGGGCGGGACCGTCCCCTGTTGCGGCGGCTGGGCCAGCAGGCCCTGGAGCAGCTCTACCTCTCCTGGGAGGACAGCGTGCGCCGGGCATACAGCCGGTACGCCGTGGTTTTGGACCACTACAAGCGGGGACTCACCGGCCGGAGCCTGGAGTGGACGGACGAGCTGTATAACCTGCTGGACGACCTGCGGCGGGGGATCACGGCAGCCCGGAATTTCAGAGAGAACAATCTGCGCCGCTGGCAGGAATGGCTGCGCCGGCCGGACCGCTGAGGGCGGCCCTTTGCCGATGGACAAACCCGCCGGGCTGTGCTATACTGCATAGGATAACGCGGCGCAGCCGGAAAAGGAGCGACGAAGCATGAGGATCGACATACTGGGCGTGGGCTTTGACAACGTCACCATGGAACAGGCGGTGGCCGAAGGCGTGCGTCTGATGGGGGCCGACGGCGCCCACTATGTGGTGACGCCCAACCCTGAGATCGTGGAGACCTGCCGGGAGGACGACGAGGCCATGGAGGCGGTGCGCCGGGCGGATCTGGTGATCGCCGACGGCATCGGCGTGGTCTACGGCGCCAAGATCCTGGGCACGCCCCTGAAGGGGCGGGTGCCGGGCGTGGAGTTTGCCCAGAACCTGATGGCCCGGATGGCGGAGGGGGGCAAGTCCCTTTTCCTGCTGGGGGCCAAGCCGGGGGTGGCCGAGCAGGCGGCGGAGAAGCTGAAGGCCCGCTATCCCGGGCTGCGGATCGCCGGCACCCACGACGGTTATTTCAAGGATGACGCCCCGGTCCTGGCGCAGATCCGGGACAGCGGGGCGGACGTGGTGTTCGTCTGCCTGGGGGCGCCCAAGCAGGAGAAATGGATGCTGCGCAACGGCGGGGAGACCGGCGCCCACCTGCTGGTGGGCCTGGGCGGCTGCCTGGACGTGTTCTCCGGCAACGTGCAGCGGGCACCGGAGGCTTTCCAGAAGCTGGGGCTGGAGTGGTTCTACCGGCTGCTGAAAAACCCCAGCCGGATCGGGCGGATGATGCGCCTGCCTTTGTTCCTGGTCCATGTGGCCGGGGAAAAGAGGGCGCGGAAATGAGAGGGAAGCTGATCGTGTTCGAGGGGACCGACGGCTCCGGCAAGGGCACCCAGGCCCGCATGATGGCCCAGCGGCTGCGGGACGAGCAGGTGGCCTTCCGGGAGATCGATTTCCCCCGCTACGGCAACCCCTTCGCGGAGCCGGCCCGGCTCTATCTGGCCGGGGCCCTGGGGGACCACCCCGGGGACGTGAGCGCCTACGCCGCGTCCACCCTTTTCGCCGTGGACCGGTACGCCTCCTATAAGGAGGACTGGGGGAAGGACTACGAGGCGGGGAAGGTGATCCTCGCCAACCGCTACACCACCTCCAACGCCGTCCATCAGGCATCCAAGCTGCCGGAGGCGGAGCGGGCGGCCTTTGTGGCGTGGCTCTTCGACCTGGAATACGGCCGCCTGGAGCTGCCGGCGCCGGACCTGGTGATCTACCTGGACGTTCCCACGGACCTCTCCGAGGGGATGCTGCGCCGCCGGGAAGCGGCCACCGGCACCGCCGCCGACATCCATGAGCGGGACGACGCCTATTTGCGCCGGTGCCGGGCCTGTGCCCGGGACATTGCCGCCGCCCAGGGCTGGCGGCAGATCGAATGCGCCCGCCGGGGGAAGGTCCGCAGCGTGGAGGACATCCACGAGGAGGCCTGGGCCATGGTGAAGGCCCTCCTTTCCCACGGTATGTCCGGCGTGTAAGAGCAGGGAAGGGGCGCGGATGCGCCCCGTCCCCTTTGGTTGGGAGATGGCCCGTATGGCGGGCCGGCGTCCATACGGCCTCGAGGGGTCGGTTCCCGCCGGGCCGTATGTAGAGGGGTTCAGCAGCAGCAGCAATCGCTGTTGCTCCCGCAGCCGCAGGAGTTCCCGCAACCGCACCCGCAGGTGTTCCCGCCGCAGCAGTTGCAGGAATTGCCGCAGCCGCAGCTGTTGCCGTTCCCGCCGCAGCAGCCCAGCAGAAGGATGATCAGGATGATCCACAGGCAGCTGTTGTTACCGTTGTTCCACATTGTTTTCACCTCACTCCCTTGTCACTGGGCTATCTTATGTGGGCGGCGGGGAAAAGGCAGCTTGGCCGTGAAAAAATATTTTATGCAGAAATAGGAGGGGATCTCTCCATGAGCAACAGAGAGGACCGCTACCGCACTACCAGCTGGGATGGCCGCCAGGTCCAGCGCCAGCAGCCGCCGTCCTCCGGAGGGCAGGCGCCCCGGAGCCAGCAGGCCCGGCCCGCCTCCGGCAGCCAGCAGGGCGGGAAGAAGAAAGCCAAGAAGAGCCGGGGCATGAACCCCCTTTTGGGGATCCTGCTGTGGGTGGTCATCGTGGGCGCCTCCTCCGCCATCTTCGCCGGCGTGGGCTGGATGCTGGCCAACGACCTGTGCGCCTTCAACAAAATGCCTCTGGAGGCCTCCGTGGAGATCCCCGAGGAGTGGTTCACCGAGAAGGAGGTCGCCCAGGAGGACGGCACGGTGACGACGGAATCCACCGTGGACATGGCCAAGGTGGCCGACCTGCTGGAGGAGGAGGGGTTCATTGAATACAAATGGTTCTTCCGCCTGTTTTCCGTGTTCTACAAGAGCAGCGGGCGGATCAAGCCGGGCACTTATGTCCTGAATACGGAGATGGACTACATGGCGCTGGTCCGGAGCATGCACACCACCGGCACCGCGGAGACGGTGGACGTGACCATCCCCGAGGGCTACTCGGTGCAGCAGATCATCGACCTTCTGGCGGAAAAGAAGGTGGGCACCGTGGAGAAGCTCACCGAGGTGGCTGAAGACCATGTCTTTGAGGACTACGCCTTCATCGACAACGAGAACCTGGGCAGCATCACCCGCCTGGAGGGCTATCTCTATCCCGATACCTACAACTTCTATGTAGGCGGGGACGTGACCCTGGCCTTCAATTCCATGCTCAGCAACTTCAACACCAAGGTCTACCAGAACGAGGACTTCACCGCCCTCTTCGACGCCTCGGATTACAGCTTCCAGGAGATCATCACCATCGCCTCCCTCATTGAGAAGGAGACCGACGGCACCGACCGGGAGAAGATCGCCTCGGTCATCTACAACCGCCTGGAGAACGCGGGGGAGACGGCCTACTACCTGCAGATCGACGCCTCCCTGGTGTACGCCGCCGGCCGCCAGATCACCCAGGAGGACTACGCCACCCTGGACAGCCCCTATAACCTCTACACCCACACCGGCCTGCCTCCCACGCCCATCGGCAACCCGGGCCTCGCCTCCATCAAGGCGGCCCTCCAGCCGGCGGAGACGGACTACTACTACTACGTTCTGGGCGCGGATGGCACCCATGTGTTCAGCCGCACCCTCAGTGAGCACGAAAAGGCCAAGGCGGCCGCCGCGGCGGGCAACTGAGAGGGCCCGGCCATGGAAGGAAGGAAAAAACCGGAGCTCCTGGCCCCGGCGGGGGACAGTGAGCGGCTGCGGATGGCGGTGCTCTACGGCGCCGACGCGGTATACCTGGCGGGCGCCAGCTTCGGGATGCGCTCCTTCGCGGGGAATTTCTCCCCGGAGGAGCTGCCCCGGGCGGTGGCCTGGGCCCACCGCCACGGCGTGCGGGTCCATGTCACCGTCAACACCATGCCCCGTAACGACGAGGCCGCCCGGCTGCCAGCCTACCTGGAGCAGCTGGATGCCGCCGGGGTGGACGCCCTGATCCTGGCGGACCTGGGGGCCTTTACCCTGGCGGGGAAATACGCCCCCCGGTGCCAGCGCCATGTGAGCACCCAGGCCAGCGTGGCCAACTACGTCTGCGCCTCCGCCTGGTACGACCAGGGGGCCAGCCGGGTGATCCTGGCCCGGGAGCTGAGCCTGGAGGAGATCCGGGAGATTCGGGACAAGACGCCCCGGGAGCTGGAACTGGAGGCTTTTGTCCACGGGGCCATGTGCGTCAGCTACTCCGGGCGGTGCCTCCTCTCCAACTACATGACCGGCCGGGACAGCAACCGGGGCGCCTGCGCCCAGCCCTGCCGCTACCAGTACTATCTCATGGAGGAGAAGCGCCCGGGGGAGTACTACCCTGTGTTCGAGGATGAGAAGGGCACCTACATCATGAACTCCCGGGACATGTGCATGATTGATCACATCGGGGAGCTGATGGACGCGGGCCTGGACAGCCTGAAGATCGAAGGACGGGCCAAAAGCGCCTACTACGCCGCCATCGTCACCGGCGCCTACCGCCATGTGATCGACGATGTGGCGGCGGGCCGGGCGCCGGACCCGGTGTGGCGAAACGAGGTGGAGCATGTGAGCCACCGACACTACGCCACCGGGTTTTATTTTGGTCAACCGGGGCAGTACACAGATAATGCCAGATATATCAGAGAGTGGCAAGTAGTAGCACTTGTCACAGATTGCGACCCCTCCGGTTATG
Source organism: uncultured Oscillospiraceae bacterium (assembly GCA_944387785.1). GTDB lineage: Bacteria > Bacillota > Clostridia > Oscillospirales > Oscillospiraceae > Pelethomonas. The sequence goes on from CALXGG010000023.1 coordinate 13,386, forward strand.
CTACGTTGTCCCTGCGGAACAAATTTTCCGCCGGGGAGCCCCTGGAGCTGGTAGGCCCGGATACAAAGCCCTTAGCCTTCACCGCCCCGGTGATGGAGGACGAGGCGGGGGAGCCCCTTACCGAGCCGAAGAACCCCCAGATGGTGTTCCGTATGCGTTTGCCCCGGCCCGTGCCCCCCTTCAGCCTTCTGCGCTGCGCCCGGGACCTCTCCGCCCGGTCCTGAGGCGAAGAGGGAACGCTGTGGCCGGTGGGAGCCGTACCCTTCACAACAGGATACCGCCGCCCCGAGACCTGGCCTCGGGGCGGTTTTTCCTGCTGCAGCCCGGCGGCAGCGCCCGATACTTTTTAGGATATTGAAAATTATCTTAAAATCTGTTATAATGGGCCAAACTCTCAGGGCGATGCCAGGGGAGGACGGTGTGGGAAAGAGGGGAGACTCACGATGAGAAGAGAGGACCGGGCCCGGGACGCGGCCTTTGCCTGGGCGGTGTTTGACCGGGCGGCCTGCGGCGTGCTGTCCCTGCGGGACGGGGAGGGGGGCTACGGCGTCCCCATCAGCCCTGCCAGGATCGGGGAGCGGATCTATTTCCACTGCGCCATGGCGGGGAAGAAGCGGGAGTGTATGTCCCGATGGCCCCAGGCCTGCCTTACGGTAGCGGAGGCGGGGGAGCCGGATTACTTCTCCCTCTGCTACGCCTCCGCCATTTTCCGGGGGGCCGTGGCCGAGGTGACCGATGAGGCGGAGAAGCGCTCCGCCCTGGCGGCCATCACCCGGCGGTACTGCCCCGAACTGGTGGATCAGGCAGAGGACTACCTGGCGGGCCGTCTGGCGGGGACCTGCGTGTACCGGCTGGACTGCGCCGAGGTCACCGGAAAGGAGCGGCGGAAAGGATGAAGCTCCTTCTTCGGATCCTGCTGGGCCTGGCGGCGGCGGTGCTGCTGGCCCTCATCTGCTATGTGGCCTATGTGCTCCTCACCTATTACCGCCTGGAGGACGAGCTGCCTTTGACGGTGGAGACCGCCGACAGCGCGGACACGGCCGCCGTAGGGGAGCGGTACCGGCTGGCCTCCTACAACATCGGCTTTGGCGCGTACAGCGACGATTACAGCTTCTTTATGGACGGCGGCACGGAGAGCCGGGCCCGCTCCGAGGAGGCGGTCTGCGAAAACGTGGGCGGCGCCGTGGCGGCGGTCTCGGCGGCGGAGCCGGATTTCCTGTTCCTCCAGGAGGTGGATGTGGACGGTACCCGCAGCTACCATGTGGACGAGTACGCCTACGCCTGCTCGTTGCTGCCGGATCTGGGCCAGCGGGTCTTTGCCCAGAACTACGACAGCCCTTACCTGTTCTGGCCGCTGACGGAGCCCCACGGGGCTAACCGGGCGGGCCAGGCCACCTTCTCCCGCTATACCATCGCCTCGGCTCTCCGCCGGAGCCTCCCCATCGAGGAGGGGTTCATGAAGCTGGTGGACCTGGACCGGTGTTACAGCGTCAGCCGTGTCCCTCTGGACAGCGGGAAGGAGCTGGTGCTCTATAACTTCCACCTCTCGGCCTACACCTCCGACGGCACCATTGCCGACGAGCAGCTGAAAATGCTCTTCGCTGATATGAAGGCGGAGTACGACGCCGGTAATTACGCCATTGCCGCCGGGGACTTCAATAAGGATATCCTGGGGAACTCCCCGGAGGTGTTCGGTGTGTCCGGCCCGGAATACACCTGGGCCCAGCCGGTACCGGCGGAGCTGGTGCCGGAGGAACTGACCATCGTGGCCCCCTTTGACCCGGAGGCGCCCGTGGCCTCCTGCCGCAACGCTGACCGGCCCTACGGCCCGGACAATTTCCTGGTGACGGTGGACGGCTTCATTGTCTCCGCCAACGTCTCCGTGGCGGACGCGGCGGTGATCGACACCGGCTTCCGCTGGAGCGACCACAACCCCGTCTATATGGACTTTACCCTCATCCCCTGAGGCCGCGGCCCCGACCGTGATGGCCGCCCTCCGCCTTCCCGGCGCTGCCGGGAGGGCGGAGGGCGGTTTTGTGCTTTTCCGCCCCTTTCCGCCCTCCCGGATGTGACGATTTTCTTCCCGGGACAGGGCTATAATGGAGCCCACAGGCAAGGCGTCGGCCGGGGAGGAGGGGATGGCCTGTGGTGCTGTATCCGGATCTGGCATTTCTGCTCAACAGCCTGGCGGACCTGATGGCCCTGAGCGCCACCGCCCGGCTGGCGGGCCTGCCCCTGCGCTGGAAGCGCCTGCTGCTGGCGGCGGCGCTGGGGGGGCTGTACGGCGCGCTGTGTTTGCTGCCGCCCTGCAAGGCGGCCGGAGGGGCGCTGTGGCAGGCCCTGGCCGCCGCACTGCTGACCTGGGTGGCCTTCGGCGCCAGCAGCCTTTTTTTCCGGCAGCTGCTGCTGTTCTGGCTGCTCAGCTGTATGCTGGGGGGCGCTCTGCTGGCGGTCGAGGAGCTGGTCCAGCAGGGTTGGGACTGGAAAAAACTGGGACATCTTAATTGGAAAGTATTTTTCCTTGTCGGCGGCGGGTGCTATCTGCTGCTGTCTGTGGTATTCCGGGGCGCCGCAAAGCACGGGATGCGGGGACAGCTGCGCCGCTGCGCGGTGGAGTACCGGGGCCGCCGGGCGGAGCTTACCGCCCTGTGGGACACCGGCCACACCCTGACGGACGCCGTCACCGGGGAGCCGGTGCTCATTGCCGAGGGGGAGGCCCTGGCGGCGCTGTGGACGCCGGAGGAGCGGCAGGTCCTGGCCCGCCTGCCGGAGGAGGGGGCCCCCTGGGCCATGGAGCGCTTGGCTGGTTTCCGGCTGCTGCCCTACCGGGCGGTGGGGGTCAGCGCCGGGCTGCTGCTGTGCTTCCAGGCGGACCGGGCCGTGATCGGGAAGCAAAGGTACCGCCGCCTGACGGTGGCGCTGTCGCCCACGCCGGTGTCGGACGGCGGGGGCTATGCCGCCCTGTGGGGCGGAGAGGAGGGAGCGGGAAAACATGCCGCATGAGAAGCTGAAACGATGGGCCGCGGCCCTGCGGAGGCTGCTGGTAAGGCTGCGTCTGGCGTCGCCGGGGAAGGTGATGTACATCGGCGGCAGCGACACCCTGCCACCGCCTTTGACCCGGGAAGAGGAGGCGGAGCTGCTACGCCGGCTGGACCAGGGGGAGGGGGCGGTGCGGCAGATCCTCATCGAGCGGAACCTTCGCCTGGTGGTGTACATCGCCCGCCGGTTCGAGAACACGGGCATCAATATCGAGGACCTCATCTCCATCGGGACCATCGGTCTCATCAAGGCCATCAGCACCTACCGCAGCGACAAAAACATCAAGCTGGCCACCTATGCCAGCAGGTGCATCGAAAACGAGATTTTGATGCATCTGCGGAAAAACGCCTCCCAGCGGACGGAGGTGAGCTTGGACGAACCCCTCAACACCGACTGGGACGGCAACGAGCTGCTGCTCAGCGACGTGCTGGGCACCGACGCGGACACGGTGATGCGGCCCATCGAGGCGGACGTGGACCGGCAGCTGCTGGACGCCGCCATCGCCCGGCTGTCGGAGCGGGAGCAGGAGATCATCGTGCTGCGCTTTGGCCTGCGGGGCAACCGGGAGCAGACCCAGAAGGAGGTGGCGGACCGGCTGGGCATCTCCCAGTCCTACATCTCCCGGCTGGAGAAGCGGATCATCAGCCGCCTGCGCCGGGAGATCCTGCGCATGAGCTGAGAGGGCCCGGGGCTTGACAAACGGGGCCGGGTATGGTACAAATACCTAGGACTCATGAGGGAGTAGTGGCAGGGATCCCCCTGCGGCAAGTCAACATACTGGCGGGCATACGGGAGCCGTGACGGCTCCGGCGCGCCTGGTTTGCCTTAATGAACGAGACTCATGTATGGCTGCGCGCCGTGCATGGGAAACTGTGGTCAGGCGCGGGCTGCGCCTGGCCTTTTTTGTTTGGGAACCAAGAAGGGAGCGGGAGAGAACACACAAAGGAGAAGCAGCAGGTATGGGATGGATCGAGCTATTTTTGATCGGCGTGGGGCTGAGCATGGATGCGTTTGCCGTGTCCATCTGCAAGGGGCTGAGCATGGGGAAACTCCGGTGGCGGCAGGGGGTCGTGATCGCCGCCTTCTTCGGCGGTTTCCAGGCGGCCATGCCCCTCATCGGCTGGGCCCTGGGGCGCCAGTTTGAGCGGTATATCACCAGCGTGGATCACTGGATCGCTTTTGTCCTTTTGGGCTACATCGGCGGGAAGATGATCTGGGACGCCTTCCACGGCGAGGAGGACGCCTGCCCCGCGGGCTTTGATCTCCGGGAGCTGACCATGATGGCCGTGGCCACCAGCATCGACGCCCTGGCGGTGGGCATCACCTTCGCCTTCCTCCAGGTGGATATCCTGCCCGCGGTGGGCCTCATCGGCCTGACCACCTTTGTCATTTCCCTGGGCGGGGTATGGATCGGCCACCGCTTCGGCAGCCGGTATAAGGACAAAGCCACCCTGGCCGGCGGCGTCATCCTATGCCTCATCGGGCTGAAGATCCTGCTGGAGCACCTGGGGATGCTGGGATAAGGAGGTATGCTATGAGGATTTTGGTCACAGGCTTCGAGCCCTTCGGCGGGGAGGCGGTGAACCCCGCCTGGGAGGCGGCGGCGGCCCTGCCGGAGCGGATCGGCGGGGCGGAGATCACCGCGCTGCGGATCCCCACCACCTTTGCCGGCGGTGCGGCGGCGGTCACCGCCGCCATGGACCGGCTGCGCCCGGCGGCGGTGGTGTCCCTGGGCCAGGCCGGCGGGCGGAAGGCGGTGACGCCGGAGCGCATCGCTATCAACCTGGTGGACGCCCGGATCCCGGACAACGCCGGGGAGCAGCCCCGGGAGCAGCCCGTCGAGGCCGGCGGGCCCGACGGCTGCTTCAGCACCCTGCCGGTGGCGGCCATGGCGGCGGCCATCCGGGAGGCGGGCCTGCCCGGGGAGGTATCCAACACCGCCGGGACCTATGTCTGCAACCAGGTGATGTACCGGGTCCTGCGCCACGCCGCCCTGGCCATGCCGGAGACCCGCTGCGGCTTCATCCATGTGCCCTACCTGCCGGAGCAGGCGGAGGGGAAGCCGGAGGCCTTTTCCCTGGCTTTGCCGGACCTGGTCCGGGCCCTCACCGCCGCCTTGGCGGCGGTGGTCCGGGAGCTGGAAGGGGCCGCCTGCTGACCCGGGAAATAAAACAGCAGCGCCAGCCCGTTTTCGGGACTGGCGCTGCTTGCTTTTTGCCGTTACGGAGGCGTTACGCGTCGAATACGCCCATGATCACGATGCCGGTCACTACCAGCAGGATCATGGCGTAGTGCTTCCAGGACAGCTTTTCCTTCAGGAAGATCCGGCTCCAGAGCACGGAGGCCACGCAGTAGGCGGAAATGATGGGGGCGGACATGGGCAGGTGCTCCGTATCCGCGATGGCGTAGATATAGGCGAACTGGCCGGCGGTCTCAAAAATGGCGCCGGTATATTTGGGCAGCTCCGCCTTGGGCAGCAGCCGGTCCTTCCGGATGATCACCACATAGACGAAGGAGACGATGCCCGCCAAGAGGAAGGTCAGCTCATAGGCCACGTTGGCGCTGTCCTCGTTGAGGGTCTCCAGCACCCGGTTGTCCGCGAAGGTGCCCAGTGCGTCCAGCAGGCAGTACATCACCGGCAGGGCCAGGGCCAGCCAGCTCTTGGCGTACTTGTAGTTGGAGGCCTCCTGCCGGGCGGCTCGGAGCCCCTCGTCCTCGTAGGCCTCCACGATGCCCAGGCCCACCACGCCCACGCAGGCGCAGGCCACCGCCGCCAGCTGCAGGGGGTGCATCCCCTCCGCGCCGCCGGTGGCCAGGGCAAGGACCGCCACCAGGGCGCCGGAGGAGTTGCAGATGGGGGAGGAAATGGACAGCTCGATGTACCGCAGGCCGATGTAGCCCAGGGTCATGGAGCCGATGTACAGCAGGGAGACCGGCAGGTAGGTCAGCAGGATCTGGAAGTTGATGACCGTGCCGCCCACAAAGATCTCATAGGCGGCATGGAGCCCCATGACCACGCCCACGGCCATGACCATCTTCAGATGGCCGTACTTGTCCTTGGGGTCCCGGCAGCCGATCTTGGAAAACAGGTCGGAGCCGCTCCAGCACAAAAGGGTGATTAGCGCAAGCCAAAACCACATAAAACGTATTCTCCTTACGGTGTAATATTACTGTATTTCTTGTTTGATGACAGGAAAGACACCGGGGGAGGCCTGCGCCGGAAATAGCGGTTGGGCATCATTTTTCTCACAGCTTTTTCTCACTTACACAACACAGATTTCAAGGAGCCGTCCCGGCTCCGGGGCCCTTACAGGGCGACGAGGCCCGCGTCGGTCATTTTCTGCAGGGACATCAGAATGCCCAGCTTGGCGTGCTGCCAGGTAAGGCCCCCCTGGAAGTAGACGGCGTAGGGGGGACGGATGGGGCCGTCGGCGCTCAGCTCGATGCTGCTGCCCTGGACGAAGGCCCCCGCCGCCATGATGACGGGGTCGTCGTACCCGGGCATGGCCCAGGGCTCCGGGGCGGCGAAGCTGTCCACCGGGGCCGCGGCCTGAATGCCCTTGCAGAAGGCCACCATGGCCGCCTCGCTGCCCAGCTCCACCGCCTGGATGATGTCGGCCCGCACCGCGCCGGCGGAGGGGATGCAGCGGTAGCCCAGGCCCTCGTAGAGGTGGGCGGCAAAAATGGCGCCCTTCAGGGCCCCGGCGGTCACCGTGGGGGCCAGGAAAAAGCCCTGGTAGAAGGCGGGGAGGATACCCAGGTTGGCGCCCACCTCCTGGCCCAGGCCGGGGGCGGAGAGGCGGTAGGCGCAGCGGTCCACGCACGCCTTGGTGCCGCAGATATAGCCGCCGATGGGAGCCAGCCCGCCGCCGGGGTTCTTGATGAGACTGCCTACCGCCATGTCCGCCCCCACATCGGTGGGCTCGATGGGCTCCACGAACTCCCCGTAGCAGTTGTCCACCATGCAGATGACGTCCGGCTTCACCGACTTGCAGAAAGCGATCAGCTCCCCGATCTGAGCCACGGTAAAGGAGGGGCGGGTGGCGTAGCCCTTGCTGCGCTGGATGGTGATGAGGCGGGTGCGCTCATGGATGGCGGCGCGGATGGCGTCGTAGTCGAAGGAGCCGTCCGCCTTCAGATCCGCCTGCCGGTAGGTCACGCCGTACTCCGCCAGGGAGCAGGGGGAGGGGCGGATGCCGATGACCTCCTGGAGGGTGTCGTAGGGCAGGCCCACGGGGCTGAGCAGCTCGTCGCCGGGCCGGAGGTTGGCGCTGAGGGCCACGGTGAGGGCGTGGGTGCCGCAGGTGATCTGGGGCCGCACCAGGGCCGCCTCGGTGTGGAACACCTGGGCGTAGACCTGCTCCAGCCGCTCCCGGCCGTCATCGTTGTAGCCGTAGCCGGTGGTGGCGGCGAAGTGGTTGGCGCCGATGCGGCAGGCCTGCATGGCTGCCAGGACCTTGGCCTGGTTGTACTCCGCCACGGCGTCGATTTCCCGGAACCGGTCCCGGAGCCCGTCCTCGATCCGCTGGCCCAGGGCCCAGACCGCCTCGCTGAGCCCCAGCTGGCCATATATGGAAAAGAGATCCATAAAAGCCTCCCTTTCAGAAAAATTGCCTGTGAAAGTCTATCACGGCCGGGGGAAAAATGCAAGGAAAACTTCCCCGGCCCCAGGGCCTGTCGGCGGCGCTGTTGTAAACAATCTGTAAATATACAAAAATATTTGCATATTGTCTTGAATATTCAGACGGAACATGTTATACTTAGCTTCGCTAAACGACGGCGCAGTATCCTAGTCAGATCTGCCGTTTCTGAAGAAGGGCCTAAAAATCCTTTTAAGGGCACAACTGTGAAACTCTTGGTGCTTGCTTCTTACGCCCAGTTTG
>CALXGG010000024.1 GCA_944387785.1 uncultured Oscillospiraceae bacterium
CCTCCCTCAACGGCGTGAAGCTGATCTGCAAGGAGAACATCGACAAGATGAAGGACGGCGTGGTGTTCATCAACACCTCCCGTGGCGACAACGTCAACGAGGCCGACCTGCTGGAGGCCCTGAACTCCGGTAAGGTCCGGGCCGCCGGCCTGGACGTCTACGCCGACGAGCCCCCCACGAACAAGGCCCTCATCGACCATCCCAACGTCTCCTGCACCCCCCACATCGGCGCCGCCACCAAGGAGGCCCAGAAGCGCATCGGCGCGGAGATCGTGGACATCATCGAGAGCTTCGGCAAGTAAGCGAGACAGCGGGATCTCCCCACCCAGACACATCCAGCAAACACAACAAACAGCACCGTCTGCCCGGCCACCGGGCAGACGGTGCTGTTTTTCTTTCCTCATCCGGGCGGGGCTCACAGCGTCAGGCGGGCCAGCACGCTGCTGCCGGAGGGATCCTCTGTAAACCCTAACGACCGGAACAGCCGGATCGCAGGGACGTTCTCCGCCTCCACCAGCGCCGCCATGCCCCGGGGCCCGTTGGCCGCCAGGGCCGCCCTCAGCAGGGCCTTCCCGTATCCCCGCCCCCGGGCCTCCTCACAGACAAAGAGGTCATAGGGCTCATTTTCCGCAAAGGGGCAGGTCACGTCGATATACCCCGCGACGCGGCCCTCGTGGAGGGCCAGGAACACCCGGAACCGGTCCTGAGCGGCCAGCACCTTTTCCCCGGTCCAATACCGCCCCTCGTCCCGGTGGAGGGCCAGGTATGCCTCCCGGCAGGCCGCCCCGCAGGGCACCACCTGCCGGCCCCCGGCCTCCGGCAGGGGCCGGCGGTCCCACACCAGCCGGAGCTCCTCCGGGTCAAAGGCCGCCCCCCGCTCCTCCAGGGCCGCCCGGAGCGGGCGGTTGCGGGGATTGAACACGAAATCCGCCCCGTAGCCCGGGAACTGCCGCCCCAGCCAGCCCAGCATCTCCCGGCAGGCGTCCTCCTCCCGGCACAGCCCTGCCAGCAGCTCCAGATAGCCCGCCTCCCTGTCCACCAGGAAGGAGAACACCCCCCGCAGGGCGCCTCCGCCGTACACGCCGATGACCCGGTGCCCCTCCGGACGGGAAATGGCCCCGGCCAGGTTGCGGGAAACCTGTTCCCCGGTCCGGAGCATCGGGTCGGAAAAGGCGGGGTCATCCGCAAAGCCGGCGGCGAAGCCGGCTATCTCGTCTATGGTCCTGATATCGCAGATCATCCCGAAACGTCCTTTCTCCCCTGCCGGGGTCCTGCGGCCCCGGCCCTACCGGCGGAACACCGTCAGGGCGCCGCTGTCCCCGTCCACCCGGCACCAGGCCCCCATGGGCAGCGTCACCATGGGCATGCAGTGGCCGGAGCGGACGTTGGCGATGACCGGCTTGGGGTAGTCGGCAAAAAAATCCCGCAGCAGCGCCTCTGGGCCGTAGTCCTCCCGGTAGGCATTGCGGCAGCTGGTGAAGGGCCCCAGCACCACCGCCGCCGCGCTGTCCAGCACCCCGGCGTACATGAGCTGGGCCAGCATCCGCTCCAGGGCGTACACCGCCTCCCCCACGTCCTCCAGGTACAGCACCCGGTCCGCCGCGTCGATCTCCCAGGGGGTGCCCAGGGAGGCGGCCACCAGGGACAGGTTCCCGCCGATGAGCTCCCCGCAGGCCGTCCCCGGCCGCAGGGGCGCTACCCCCTCCCCCGGCGGGTTGGCGACAGCCAGCGTATCCCCCATCCCCATCACCGCCGCCAGGCTGTCCCAGGAGAAGTCGTCCTCCGTGAACTGGAGCAGGCGGTTGGCGGTGGGGCCGTGGTAGGTCACCAGGCCGCAGCGCTGCTGGAGGGCCATGTGGAGGCTGGTCACATCGCTGAAGCCCAGAAGGGGCTTGGGGTTGGCCCGGATCAGGTCGTAGTCCAGCAGGGGCAGGACCCGGGCGGCGGTGCTGCCGCCCCGGGTACACCAGACCCCCTTGATGGCCGGATCCGCGAAGGCCATGTTGATGTCCCGGGCCCGGATGGCGGCGGAGGCCGCCGCGTAGCCGCAGTCTGTCCGGGCCCGGCAGGACGCGCCGACACGCACCCGGAAACCCCGCTCCTCCACCGCCCGGGCGATCCGCTCGATGGGCTCCTCCGCCTTCAAAGGCGAGGAAGGGGATACCAGCAGGATGGTGTCCCCTTTCTTTGGCTTCGGGGGAAAGATCACCGCTCGTCACCTCCCAAAAAATCCAGTACGGTCCGGACATGGACCGCCGCCGCCAGCGGCAGCGCCGCCCGGTCCGCCGTGAAGTGGGGGCTGTGGATGGGGTAGGCCCCCTCCCGATCCCCCACGCCGATGAAGTAGTAGCACCCCGGGGCCGCGTCGCTGAAATAGCCGAAGTCGTCGGTGCCCAGGGAGGGCTCCGGCAGCTGCCGCACCTGCCCCGGCCCCAAAATCTCCCCTGCGGCGCGGCAGAGGAGCGCCGTCATGGCGGGGTCGTTGCGGCAGCCGGAGTAGCTCTCGGTGATGGTGATATCCGCCTCCACCCCCATGGCGGCGGCGACGCCGGAGACGATGGACCGGAAATCCCCCTTCACCCGCTCCCGGGCCTCGCCCCCCATGGTGCGGAGGATGCCGGTCAGCTCCGCCGTCTCCGCCAGGACGTTCCCGGCGGAGCCGCTGTGGAAGGCCCCCACCGTCACCACCACCGGCTCCGTGGGGGCGGTGCGGCGGCTGGCGATGGTCTGGAGGGCGGTGACCACCTGGGCCCCCGCCACGATCACGTCGGAGCCCAGATGGGGCTTGGCCCCGTGGCAGCCCCGACCCCGGAGGGTGACGGAAAAGGGGTTGGAGGCGGCGCAGATGGGGCCCGGCCGGACGGAGACCGTCCCGGTGGGGAGGGTGCTGTCCACATGGCAGCAGAACACGGCGTCCACATGGGGCGCCTCCATGCAGCCCGCCGCGATCATTCGCTGGGCGCCGCCGTCCCCCTCCTCATCCGGCTGGAAAAACAGCTTCACGTTCCCCGGCAGGCTCTCCCGCCGCCGGGCCAGCAGCTCCGCCGCCCCCAGCAGGGCCGCCGTATGGAAGTCGTGGCCGCAGGCGTGCATCACCCCGGGGACCCGGGAGGCATAGGGAAGGCCCGTGTCCTCGGTGATGGGCAAAGCGTCGATGTCCGCCCGGATGCCCACCGTGGGCCCCGGCCGTCCCCCCCGGAGGAGGGCCACGGTGCCGGTCCCGATCACGGGGGCGGCCTCCCAGCCCAGCGCCGCCAGCCGCCGGCGGATCAGGGCCGCCGTCTTTTCCTCCCGGTTGCCCAGCTCCGGCTCCCGGTGGAGCGCCTCAAACAGTTCCTCCAGGCCCGGCCCCAGGGCCCGGGCCTCCCTCAGCAGCTGATCGTCCATGGTGTGCTCCCCCTGTCCCCGGGCCGCGCCCGGCGTTCTTGCCCTTTATTATACACAGTTCCGCCCCGCCCGTCACCTGTTTTTGAAAAAGCGGGAAAAAAACGCCCCGGGCAGTGCCCGGGGCGTTCGGCGCGATATGGTTTTTCGGGAAGGGCGGCTTAGAAGATGCCCTGCTCCATCATGGCGGTGGCCACCTTCTTGAAGCCGGCGATGTTGGCACCGGCCACCAGGTTGTAGCCCAGGCCGTACTCCTCGGCGGCCTCCACGGACACCTTGTGGATGTTCTTCATGATGCCCTTGAGCTTCTCGTCCACTTCCTCGGCGGACCAGACCAGGCGCTCGCTGTTCTGGCTCATCTCCAGGGCGGACACGGCCACACCGCCGGCGTTGACGGCCTTGGAGGGGGCCACGATCATGTTCTTCTGCTCCATCAGGTAGAACAGAGCGTCGTTGGTGGTGGGCATGTTGGCCACTTCGATGTAGTACTTGACGCCGTTGGCCACGATCTGCTTGGCGTGCTCCATATGGACGTCGTTCTGCATAGCGGAGGGCATCACCACATCCACCTTCACGCCCCAGGGCTTCTCACCGGGGAAGAACTGCACGCCGAACTTGTCGGCATAGTCCTTGACCTTGTTGCGGCCGCTGTTGCGCATCTCCACCAGGTAGTTGACCTTCTCCTCGGAGGTGGACACACCGTCGGGATCGTAGATGTAGCCGTCGGGGCCGGACAGGGTGACCACCTTGGCGCCCAGGTGCATGGCCTTCTTGCAGATGCCCCAGGTCACGTTGCCGAAGCCGGCGCAGGCGATGGTCTTGCCCTTGATATCCTCGCCCTCGTGGTTGAGGACCTCCTGGAGGTAGTACATAGCGCCGTAGCCGGTAGCCTCGGGACGGGTCAGGCTGCCGCCGTAGCTGAAGCCCTTGCCGGTGAGGACGCCGTTCTCCCACACGCCCTTCAGGCGGCGGTACTGGCCGTACAGGTAGCCGATCTCGCGGCCGCCCACGCCCATGTCGCCGGCGGGCACGTCGATATCGGGCCCGATGTAGCGGTACAGGGCGGTCATGAAGCTCTGGCAGAAGCGCATGATCTCCGCGTCGGACTTGCCGGCGGGATCAAAGTCGCTGCCGCCCTTGCCGCCGCCGATGGGCAGGCCGGTGAGGCTGTTCTTGAAGATCTGCTCGAAGCCCAGGAACTTGATGATGCCGGGGTACACGTTGGGCTGGAAGCGCAGGCCGCCCTTGTAGGGGCCGATGGCGCCGTTGAACTGGCAGCGGTAACCGATGTTGGTGTGGTAATTGCCGTTATCATCCATCCAGACGACCCGGAAGGTGAACATACGCTCGGGCTCCACCATGCGGTTGAGCAGGTCGGCCTTCTCGTACTCGGGGTGCTTGTCCACCATGGGGGCGATCGAGGTGAGGACCTCTTCCACGGTCTGGACGAACTCAGGCTCGTTGCCGTGCTTCTTCTTCACGTTCTCGATTACGCTGGCGACATATGCATTCATTGGAATCAGCCTCCTCAAAATTTTCCTTGCAGAACATGCCGGAAATTTTCCAGCCTGTTCCTCCATCAAGTTCATACTACCATCATTTCGGCCAAAACTCAATACGAATTTTCCTTTGCGTGATGTGGAACTTTTCCTATCTTTTTTGTGCAACCCCACAAGAGTTCCCCATCCTCTTGCAGCTATTTTGCCAAATCCGCGGCGCCAGACGGCCTTGAAACAGAAAAAATGAGGCAAGCCGGCCTTTTGCCCCGGTTCCCTTGACTTTCCCGGCGCAGATTTATATAATATTTTTGTTGGGCAGCCCGGCGGGCCGCCCTGCCGGAGCCGACCGCCCCCCGGCGGGCCGGCGCGATCCATACAGAGGAGGGTTTTTCCATGACCTATACCATGAAGGTCGCCGGCCTGGAGCGGCAGCTGCCCCTGTGCAAGGTGGCCGACGATTTCTACATCGGCGCGTTCATCATCTTCGGCGACGCGGAGCTCACCGTGGCCTGCGCCAGGGAGCTGCTGGAGCGGATCCCCGCCGACAGCTACGACTATATGCTCACCGCCGAGGCCAAGAGCATCCCCCTGATCCACGAGATGGCCCGTCAGTCCGGCGCCAAGAAGTACTTCGTCGCCCGGAAGGGCACCAAGGTCTACATGCCCGACCCCATCCATGTGTCCGTCCGCTCCATCACCACCCTCCGGACCCAGGACCTGTTCCTGGGGAGGGACGACTGCGATCTCATCCGCGGCAAGCGGATCCTGATCGTGGACGACGTGATCTCCACCGGCGAGAGCCTCCATGCCCTGGAGGAACTGGTCAAGACCGCCGGCGGCATCATCGCTGGCCGGGCCGCCATCCTGGCCGAGGGCGCCGCCCTGAGCCGGGGGGACATCACCTACCTGGCCCCCCTGCCGGTGTTCAACGGCGACGGCACGGTGAAGGAGTAATTTCCCCGGGAAATATTGAACGCGGCGCGGAAGATTTTCCGCGCCGCGTCTTTTTATTTGCCGGGACAGCGATCCCCCTCCCCCGAGCCCTTCCGCTCTCCGCCGTCAACGGAAGGAGATCAGCGGGTATAAATCAGAGACGTAGCTATCCTCCCGGTACTCGTACACGTTCCAGGCGTCCTCCCGGTCCAGGCTGTGGTCGATCCGGGCCCCGTAGGCGAGGCCCTCCGCCTCGTAGACCTGGACCCAGCAGGAGCAGTCGCCGCTGCCGGTGATGCCGGAGAGCACCAGCCTCTGCCCGTCATAGCCGCAGGTGGCGGCATACCACCACTCCCTCACATAGCCCTCCCGGGTATCCCGGGTGCCGGAGAGGGCCGGGGTATAGACCCCGTCCTTCTCCTCCACCACCCGGAAGAAACCGTCGTCCCGGGCCAGGACCCGGAAGCCGTCCCCGCTGCCCAGGACGGAGTAGTACTCCTCCTCCCCTAGGGGGAAGACGCTCTCCCACTGGACGCACTGCCAGGTATCGGCGTCGAACACAGAGAGCTTCAGCGCCCCGTCTTCCCGGGCGTAGAGGAGCAGCCGCCCCTCCTCCCCGGCCAGGAGCAGCGGGCTGCTCCCCCAGGCCAGGGGGCAGAACATCCGGACATGCGCCAGGTCAAAGACGGGGTCCCCCTGCTCATAGTCCCTTTTCAGTTCCTCAGAGAAGGGGAGGAAGTAGAGGCCGAAGCCGTCCCGGCAGGCCACCGGAACGTCCGGCAGCTCCACCCCCTCGCTCTCCACGGAGAGGGCCAGGCACACGCCATCCTCCACGATCATCGCCTGGCAGCTGAACCAGAAGCGCTGGTCCCCGGTTTCGCTGGAGTCTATGTTCATGACGTTGCCCGCCTCGTCCTTGGTGACGCTGACCTCCACCATGATGTCCTCCGGCACCTCCAGCCGGAAGTAGTCGGTGAGGGCCCGGCATTCCTCCCAGGTGGCATACACACGGGAATTGCCCTTCTCATCCGGCAGATACAGCTCCACAGCGATGGGGTAGTAATCATAGTAATCACTGAGCCGCACCGTCTCCGTCCGGGTCTCCCCGTTTTCCGTCCGCTCCGCGATGTCCGCCGCCGGCAGCAGCATCATGGTGGACTCGTAGGGCCTGTCCGGCGCCTCCTCCCCCTGGCCGGTGTACTCGGCAAAGTCGATACCGCCGCTGCTGCTCATGCCGAAGCTGGTGCTGCCGGTGTAGATCTCCACCGAGGGCTCCGCCTGGGCCTGGAGGCGCCTGCCGTTGGGATAGAAGGTAAACTCCGTCTCCGGCGCCAGTTCCCCCGCCCCTAAGTCCACCGAGGTCACCCAGGCCATCCGGCCCTGCTGGTCCCCGGTGGGCAGGGTCAGCGTGATCCCCTCCGCCGCCGCCGGGTCGCCGGCGATCAGGTGGTGGGTCAGTTGGATAGCATCCTCCGTGCCGGTGAGGTACCCCGCCCCGGCGGTGAGAAGCCCCGCCGCCGCCAGGAGCAGAGCCAAAAGAAGGATCAGCGTCCGCTTCATCCGTCCTCCTCCTCCCCGGTCAGCTCCGAGAGGGCCTTCCGCACCCGGTCGCTCCGGTAACGGTAGGTCTCCTTCACATAGTCCATAAGGGTTTTCCCGCTGTCCTCCAGCGCCCCGGTGGTCACGTCCCCCACGATGCGGCCCTGCCGCAGCAGCACCGCCCGGCCGATGAAGTGCTCCACCTCCTCCAGGAGATGGGTGGAGAGGAGCACCGTCTCCGTGGGCTCCAGGATCCCCAGGAGCACCTTGTAGAAGTCCTCCCGGTTGAACACGTCGTTGCCGGCGAAGGGCTCGTCCATGAGGATATAGTCCGCCCCCTGGCAGAGGGCCAAGATCACCTCCAGCTGGTTCTTCTGGCCGGTGGAGAGCTTCCCCGCGGCCCGGTCCATGGGCAGCTCGAAGAAGTCCATAAGCCCCTGGAACCGCTTCTCCCGCCATCGGGGGAAGTGCATCCGGTAGAAGTCCCGGTGGCCCGCCGGGGACAGCGCCGGGAAGAAGGAGTGCTCACAGGTGGCAAAGGACAGCCGCTGGATATTGCTCCGGGTGATGGGCTGGCCGTCCAGGGTCACCGTGCCCTGGTGGCGGAGATAGCCCAGGACGCACTTGAGGAGGGTAGTTTTTCCCGCCCCGTTCTCCCCGAACAGACCCACGATCTCCCCCTGGGGCAGGGCCAGATCCACGTCCAGCAGGGCCTCCTTCTTTCCATAGGACTTGCTGAGATTCTTCACTTCGATCATGCGCGTCCACCTCCTAAGGCGTATAGCAGCTGCCGCCAGGGATCCGACGGCAGGCAGGGATCCGGCGTTTCCAGCAGGAATTTGAGAAAATACACAAATGTCAGCAGCTCGATGGCCAGCAGGAATACCGCCGCCAGCAGCACCGGAACCGCCAGGCACCGCCGCCACTGCTCCCACCGGTCCGGCAGGCGGCGCATCACATAGATGCTGCGGCTGCCCAGGTAGTAATAGGCGCAGTGGTAGCAGGCCAGGGGGATGGTCAGGACCATCCCCAGCAGGAGCACCGCCATGGACTTGTCCAGAAGCTCCGGAAAGGGCGCGATGGTCCGGCTCTCCACCAGGACATACTTCTCGTTCACCCAGCCGTAGAGCCGGTTGCGGGCGTTGTAAAACTGGTAGCAAAACGCCGTCAGGCTCCAAAAGGCCCCCACCACCAGCCCGCTGATGGCCCATTTGGCCTCCGTCCACCAGTCCAGGCCCGGGGGCACCTGCCTTGCCACCCAGCGTGAAAAGCTACTCTCCCTCTTCCGCATCCGCAAGTCCTCCTTTCCACGCCGTCCATAGCACAAACAGCTGCCATCCGCTTATCAGGGCAAACAGGAAAGACATGCCCCAGTCCAAACCCGCCGCCCCCGGCGCGGTCCCATAGCTCATCAGGGCCAGCGCCAGGATAATAAATGCCGCGATCCCCTTCCGCCCGTGGCGCTGGTGGTAGCCGAACATGGCGGAGGCGAGGCCCAGAGCCAGGAAAAAGGCGAAGGCCCGGGCCCACCGGGACACCTCCGCCAGGGGCAGCAGCCCGTGGAGGAAGCCGGAGCGGTAGAAAGCCAGGAAGGCCGACTGGCCGCTGACATAGGCGGGATCCGTGGTCCCGGCGTACCACAGGCAGAAGCCCAGGACCAGCGCCGCCTGGACCGCCCACAGCAGCAGGAAGCACAAGGCGTTGTACCCGCCCTGCCAGAGCACCGCCGCCTCCTCGCTGATCCGCAGCCGCCGGAGGGTATAGCCCAGCCGGCCGCCCTTCAGCTCCGTACCGCTGAGGAGCAGCAGCACGAAGAGCAGCACCACGGCGATCCGGTACGCCCAGCTGATCCTGGCAAAGTCAAAGAGATCCTCCACCGGGGCGGGGCAGGTCTGGTCGTCCATAATATTCCGGGTCAATCCCCGGGACAAGGCCCAGGCAAAAAGGGCCGTCTCCGCCGCCGCCAGCGCCGCCAGCAGGGCCAGCACCCGCCCCATGGTCTGCCGGGCCCACAGGCCCAGCACCGAGAGATGTTTGTTCATACTTCCTCACTTCTCCTCTCCGCCTCGTCCCACAGCCGCTCCAAAAGGCCCCGGGCCTCCTCCCGGGACACGCCCATCCGCCGGATGGCCCGCACCAGGGCCAGGGCCTCCGCCTCCAGCAGCTCCACCCGGATGGCTTCCGCCCGGGCCGCCGTGACGGCGATGAAGCTCTTGGCCCCCATCCGGGACTGGAGCAGGCCCTCCTCCTCCAGCAGCCGGCAGGCCTTCTGGATGGTGTTGGGGTTCACTCCCAGCAGGGCCGACAGGGCCCGGCGGGAGGGGAATTCGTCCCCGTCGGCGACTGTACCCGCCACGATCCCCGTCTTGATGAAGCGGATGATCTGGCTGTATATGGGACTGCCGTCAGTAAGAGCGAAGCCATCAAACGAGATCAGCGCCATCTGTCCGCCCCCTTTCCAACTGTATTAGTCGAGTAGTACGGTCAACTGTATTATACGGGTAATACGGTTCTTTGTCAAGCCCCCGGCGGCGCTTTTGTGCCGGCCGGTCGATATTGACAAACCGCCCAGCATTTCCCACTTTTCCCGGAATGGCAATGGACAATTCGCACACCCCATGGTATACTGTTTAATTAACAAACCTGCCGCCCCGCCCGGGACGGCGCTGCTACATACGATGAAGAAAGGAAGGTGCCGCATGGCAACTGCGGAGAGCTATACCGGGAAAATCAACCGCAAGCTCAACAAGAAGCTGCGGATCGTGGAGGTGGCCGCCGGACGGCAGAAGGCCGACCTGGTGCTGAAGAACGCCGCCTACGTCAATGTGTTCAGCAATGAGATCTGCCACGGGGACATCGCCGTGGCGGAGGGGCTGATCGTGGGCATGGGGTCCTACTCCGGGGAGCAGGAGGTGGACGTGGCCGGGAAGATCGTCCTGCCCGGCTTCCTGGACGCCCACATCCATCTGGAGAGCGCCATGGTGACCCCCCATGAGTTCGTCAAGGCGGTGCTGCCCCACGGTACCACCACCGTCATCTGCGACCCCCACGAGATCGCCAACGTCATGGGCACCGACGGCATCGAGTACATGCTCCAGGCCACCGAGGGCCTGCCGGTGGACGTGCGCTTCATGCTGCCCTCCTGCGTCCCCGCCACCCCCATGGATGAGAGCGGCGCCATCCTGGACTACCGCACCATCGACTCCTTCTATGACCATCCCCGGGTCCAGGGCCTGGCGGAGATGATGAACTACCCCGGGGTCATCGCCGCCGACCCCCAGGTGCTGGAGAAGATCGTGGCCGCCCAGGCCCACCACAAGAAGATCGACGGCCATGCCCCGGACCTCGTCGACAACGACCTCAACGCCTACATCGCCGCCGGCGTCTATTCCGACCACGAGTGCCACGACCCCGCCGACGCCATCGCCAAGCTGGAGCGGGGCCAGTTCATCATGATCCGGGAGGGCACCGCCGCCCGGAACCTGGAGGCCATGCTGCCCCTGCTGACCCCCCAATACGCCGACCGGTGCATGTTCTGCTGCGACGACAAGCACCCCAGCGACCTGCTGGAGAAAGGGCACATCGACTACAACATCCGGGAGGCCATCCGCCACGGCGTAGATCCCATCCTGACCATCAAGGTGGCCTGCCACCACGCCGCCCGGTACTACCTCCTCAACAACCGGGGCGCCATCGCGCCCGGCTACCTGGCCGATTTCGTCATCATCGACAACTTCCAGGACTTCCACATCGAGAAGGTCTACAAGAAGGGCGTGGAGATGTTCGACGGCCAGACCGTCCGGGACTTCTCCGTGCCGACCATCGACCCCTACCTGGCCCGGAAAGCCCACAGCACCTTCCATGTGGCCCGCCTCTCCGCCCAGGACTTCGCCGAGCGCCGGCCCCGGGGCATCATCGGCATGGTGCCCGGGGAGATCGTCACCGTGGACCAGGGGTACAGCGACCGCATCGACGTGGAATGGGACATCCTGAAGATCGCGGTCATCGAGCGCCACAAGAACACCCACCACATCGGCATCGGCTACCTCCAGGGCTACGGCCTCAAGTCCGGGGCCATCGCCACCAGCGTGTCCCACGATTCCCACAACATCATCGTGGTGGGCACCAACGAGGAGGACATGGCCGCCGCCGCCAACCGGATCGTGGAGAACCAGGGCGGCATCGTGGTGATGGACAAGGGGGAGGTCAAGGGCGAGGTGATCCTCTCCATCGCCGGCATCATCAGCGACGACACCCTGGAGAACGTGAACCGGGACCTGGAGGACGCCAAGGAGGCCGCCTTCGCCCTGGGCGTCAGCCGGGGCATCGACCCCTTCATGACCCTGAGCTTCATGTCCCTGCCGGTGATCCCCACCCTGCGCCTCACCACCCGGGGCGTCATCGACGTGATGACCCAGCAGTACATTTAATCGGTTTGGAGGTGCCCAATGAAGCGGAGTCCCTTCTTCCCCATTTATTTCCTGGCGGTGGCCTGCAGCCTCCTGGCCGCGGCGGCAGGATTCTGGCTTCTCGGCAGCCTTGCCCCCGCCCAGCCGGCCCGCGTCCTGTGCAGCTTCGTATTTATCGCCGCGCCGGTCCTCACCCTCCTGCTGCTGCCTCTGGTGGTCAAAAAGCCTTAGCCGAGCAGCCTGCTTCCCAGGAAAAACACCCCTCCGGGCTTTTGCCCGGAGGGGTGTTTCCCTCTTGTATCCGATTCAGGTCCGCAGGGTGGCCCGGAGCCGGTCCGGCTTCAGCAGCAGGTCCAGAGCGTCGGCAATGGAGGCGACCACCACGTCCGACCGGCTCACCAGGGCCCCGCAGCAGCCCTCCCGGCCCATGACGCACACGGACAGGGCGCAGGCCTCCGCCATCTGGAGGTCGTTGTAGCCGTTGCCCATACAGGCCACCCCCTCCCCCAGCTCCTCCGCCACCTGCCGCTTGATGGCCCCCACGTCCGCCGTGGGGTAGGTCAGCACCTCCACCGGCAGGCCCCCGCAGGCCGCCGCCGCGGTGCCGTGGGTGTCGGCGGTGACCACATAGATGGCCAGGGATCGGCTCAGGGCCTCCAGCCGCTCCGCCACCCCCTCCGCCAGGCGACCGTCCTCGGCGATGGTGCCGTTAAAATCCAGGATCAGGTGCCGGAGGACCAGGTCCTCCCGGCCAGGGATCGCAATGGTCAGCATGTGCCCCTCCTCCTCCGGCCTCCGCCAGATCACACGCGATGTTTCATTATACGTCCCCCCGCCGCCGCCGTCAAGCGGCGGCGGCGCTGCTTCCGGCCCGGAGCTTTGTCACCTTTGTGCATCATTTTGCCGGCGGATCCGGATATATTTTCAGGGTGTATTTTTTGTATCCGCAGTATTTCCTGCAAAATCCGCGCATTTCCCCAAACGCCGCCCCTTTTGCACGATTTATCCGACATTTTGCATCTTTTCATTCGTCATCTTTACAAAAATACGCTTTCTCCCCAATTTCGGATTCACAAAAATGCCCCTTTGTGGTACACTCTATCCATTGATATCAGCAGGAGACCCCTCCTGTGAGCTGTATGATCGGAGGAACATAGATCATGGTGGAACTCATCAAAAAGGGCGCCTACCTCAGGGACGGCGCCATTGTCTGGGCGGAGGACGCCCCCGGCGCCGAGGCTCCCGCCGCCGCCCGGGAAAAGACCATCGCCTACTCCATTCTCCGCGCCCACGATAAAAGCGGCGGCGGCGACAAGCTGCGCCTGCAATTCGACGCCCTGATCTCCCACGACATCACCTTCGTGGGCATCATCCAGACTGCCAAGGCCTCGGGTCTGAAGGAGTTCCCCATCCCCTACGCCATGACCAACTGCCACAACAGCCTGTGCGCCGTGGGGGGCACCATCAACGAGGACGATCACGCCTTCGGCCTCTCCGCGGCCAGGAAGTACGGCGGCATTTACGTCCCCGCCAACCAGGCGGTGATCCATCAGTATGCCCGGGAGCGGCTGGCCGCCTGCGGCGGCATGATCCTGGGCAGCGATTCCCACACCCGCTACGGCGCTTACGGCTGCATGGGCGTGGGCGAGGGCGGCGGCGAGCTGGTCAAGCAGCTGCTGGAGAACACCTACGACGTGGCCGCCCCCCAGGTGGTGCTGGTCTACCTTACCGGCAAGCCCCCCAAAGGCATCGGCCCCCAGGACGTGGCCATCGCCCTGGTGGGGGCCACCTTCCCCCAGGGGGATGTGAAGAACAAAGTCCTGGAGTTCGTGGGCCCCGGGGTGAAGGCGCTCAGCGCCGACTTCCGCATCGGCATCGACGTGATGACCACCGAGACCTCCTGCCTCACCTCCATCTGGGAGACCGACGACACCATCAAAGCCTACTATGAGAACATCGGCCGGCCGGAGGCCTTCCGGGAGCTGAAGCCCCAGAACGGCGCCTACTACGACAGTGTGGTGAAGATCGACCTGAGCCGGATGGAGGCCATGATCGCCCTGCCCTTCCACCCCTCCATCGCCTACACCATCCATGAGCTTCAGGCCGACCCGGAGGGCATCCTCCGGAAGGTGGAGGCCGACTGCAACAAGCAGCTGGGCGGCAAGGTCACCATGGATCTTCGCCGCAACATTGTGGACGGCAAGGTCACCTGCGATCAGGGCGTGATCGTGGGCTGCTCCGGCGGCATGTATGAGAACATCGTGGAGGCCGCCGCTATCCTTAAGGGCGGCAGCATCGGCAACGGGTACTTCGACATGAGCGTGTACCCCTCCTCCACCCCTATCTCCCTGGCCATCACCAAAAATGGTACGGCGGCCGCCCTCATGGAGGCCGGGTGCGTCATGAAGCCCGCCTTCTGCGGCCCCTGCTTCGGCGCCGGCGACACCCCCGCCAACAACACCCTCTCCATCCGCCACGCCACCCGGAACTTTGCCAACCGGGAGGGTTCCAAGCCCGGCAGCGGCCAGATCGCCGCCGTGGCCCTGATGGACGCCCGGTCCATCGCCGCCACCGCCCGCAACGGCGGCGTCCTCACCGCCGCCACCGACATCGACTACGAATCCCCCACGGCGGAGGAGCTTGCCTACCACTTCGACGGCAGCGTCTACGAGAAGCGGTGCTATGAGGGCTTCGGCAAGGCCGATCCCACGGCGGAACTGCGCTACGGCCCCAACATCAAGGACTGGCCCCGGATGCCCCGCCTGGAGGAGGACCTGCTGGTGAAGCTGTGCGCCGTGATCCGGGACCCCGTCACCACCACCGACGAGCTGATCCCCTCCGGCGAGACCAGCTCCTACCGCTCCAACCCCATCGGCCTCAGCGAGTTCGCTCTCAGCCGCCGGGTGCCGGAGTATGTGGGCCGGTCCAAGGCGGTCCGCGCCCTGGAGGAGGCCCGGGAGGCCGGTGAGGTCCCCGCCGAGGCGGCCTCTGTGCTGGAGAAGGTGGGCGGCGACCTGAAGCGGACCACCATCGGCTCCTGCGTCTTCGCCAACAAGCCCGGCGACGGCTCCGCCCGGGAGCAGGCCGCCTCCTGCCAGAAGGTGCTGGGGGGCTTCGCCAACATCTGCTATGAGTACGCCACCAAGCGCTACCGCTCCAACTGCATCAACTGGGGCATCGTGCCCTTCACCCTCCCCGAGGGGGCCGACTTCCCCTATGAGGACGGGGACTGGGTGTATGTAAAAGGCATCAGCAGGGCCATCGCGGACGGCGTGGAGGACATTTCCGCCCAGGTTATCACCGCCGGCGGCCAGGTGCGGGACATCCGGCTCAAGTGCGCCGGCCTCACCCCCGACGAGCGGCTGATCCTTCGGGAGGGCTGCCTGATGAACTACTACGCCGCAGGCTATGGAAAGGCCTGACCCTTTACAGAGATAAGGAGACGACACGAGCATGGACAAGATCAAGATGACCACCCCGCTGGTGGAGATGGACGGCGACGAGATGACCCGGGTCCTCTGGCAGATGATCAAGGATAAGCTGATCCTGCCTTTTGTGGACCTGAAAACCCAGTATTTTGACCTGGGGCTCCTCCACCGCAACGAAACCAGGGATCAGGTGACGGTGGACGCCGCCAATGCCACCAAACAGTACGGTGTGGCTGTAAAGTGTGCTACCATTACACCCAACAAACAGCGCATGGAGGAATATCCCCAGCTCACCGAGATGTGGAAGAGCCCCAACGGCACCATCCGCTCCATCCTGGACGGCACCGTGTTCCGGGCGCCCATCTGCATCGACGCCATCCGGCCGGTGGTGAAGAACTGGAAAAAGCCCATCACCATCGCCCGCCACGCCTACGGCGACGTGTACAAGAGCGTGGACTTCCACACCGACGAGCCCGGCGAGTGCACCATGACCTTCCGGGGCATGTCCGGCAAGGAGCACACCGTGTCCGTCCAGAAGGTGGACGGCCCCGCCGTATGGCAGGGGGCCCACAACAAGGATTCCTCCATCCGTTCCTTTGCCAAGGCCTGCTTCCAGTACGCCGTGGATACCAGGCAGGACCTGTGGTTCTCCACCAAGGACACCATCGCCAAGGTCTACGACGGGGATTTCAAGGCCATCTTTGAGGAGGAATTTGAGCGCTACAAGGCCAGATTTGAGGAGCTGGGCATCACCTACTTCTACACCCTCATCGACGACGCGGTGGCCCGGGTCATCCGCAGCGAGGGCGGCTACATCTGGGCCTGCAAGAACTACGACGGCGATGTGATGAGCGACATGGTGTCCACCGCCTTCGGTTCCCTGGCCATGATGACCAGCGTCCTGGTGGCCCCCGACGGCACCACCGAGTACGAGGCCGCCCATGGTACCGTCACCAAGCACTACTACAAGTACCTGAAGGGGGAAAAGACCTCCACCAACCCCATGGCCACCATCTTCGCCTGGTCCGGGGCCCTGAAAAAGCGGGGTGAACTGGACGGCCTGGCGGACCTCACCGCCTTTGGTGAGAAGCTGGAGGCCGCCTGCTTCGACACCCTCAACGCCGGGATCATGACCCGCGACCTGGTGGGGCTGGTGGAGCCCGGCTTTACCGCCGCCGCCGTCAATTCGGAGGAATTCCTGGACGCCGTGGCCCAGCGGCTCCAGGCTAAGCTGGCCTGACGCCACTTCGCGGGGGACGGGGCACGCCCGTCCCCCTTTTCTGCGCCCTCACAGCCTGCCGCCGGGAAAGGAGGCCCCTCACATATGGACGAAATCTCTCTCCAGCAGATCCTGGACGTCCGGGAGGCCCGGGCCCTGGCCCAGCGGCGGCTCCTGGCGGAATACCGCCGGCCCCTGCTGTGTTTCACCATGAACATCGCCGGGCCGGTGAAGCGGTACCCCCTATCCGACCTGGCCTTCCGGACGGCGGAGGAGGCCCTGGACCGCCGCCTGGAAAGGCAGATCCTGGCCAAGTCCCGGACGGACGCCGCCACGGGGCTGGAGTGCATCTGGGCCTGCGACGCCCCCGCCCCGGCGCTGAAGGCGCTGGCCATGGAGCTGGAGACCGCCCGGCCTGTGGGGCGGCTGTACGACCTGGATGTGATCGACGCTGCCGGAGAAAAGCTGTCCCGGCCCATCCCCCGGGCCTGCCTGGTCTGCGGCGGCCCCGCCGCCCCCTGCGCCCGGAGCCGGGCCCACGGCCTGGAGGCTGTCCTGGCGGCCACTCACGCCCTGCTGGCGGACTTCGCCGCCGGCTGGCTGGCGGAAACCGCGGTGGCCGTTCTAAAAGAAGAAGTTGACATAACGCCAAAGCCCGGCCTGGTGGACCGGCGGAACACCGGCGCCCACCGGGACATGGACCGGCCCCTGTTCTACCGCTCCGCCGACGCCCTGGCCCCCTACTTCCGCAGGGCCGCGGCGCTGGGGCTGGCCTCCGACCGCTGCATGCCCCCGCTCCAGCAGGCGGGCCGGGAGGCGGAGGCAGATATGCTGGCCGCCACCGGCGGCGTCAACACCCACAAGGGTGCCGTCTACGCCTTTGGCCTGACGCTGGCGGCTCTGGGGGCCGTGCTGGCTCGGGGCGGCGACGTATTCCGGCGGGCGGCGGACCTGGCCGCCGCCGGAGCGCCTCCCGCCGGCCCCACCCACGGCGGGGAGGCCCTGGCCCGCTACGGCGCCGCCGGCGCCCGGGGCCAGGCTATGGCGGGCTTTCCCCAGGGCCGGCGGGCCTGGGCCCTGCTGCGGCAGCACGGGGACGACCCTCTCCCCGCCCTGCTGGCCCTGCTGGCGGAGACGGAGGACACCAACCTGCTCCACCGGGGCGGACGGGAGGGCCTGGCCTTCGTCCAGCGGGAGGCGGCCGCCATCCTGGCGGGGCCGCCGGCGGACTACGCCGCCCGGCTGGAGGCCCTGGACGACCAGTGCATCGCCCGGGACCTCTCCCCCGGAGGCTGCGCGGACCTGCTGGCCCTGGGGCTGCTGCTCCGGCGCACCGAGGCCGTCTGGCACGGGGAGGCAGGTCCCGGCCTTCCGGTCGTGCAATAAAAAGGCATATAAAGAGGACGCGCCCGCCGCAGCTGCGGCGGGCGCGTCCTCTTTGCTTTCGCGGCAGGATCTCAGCGGCGCTGGAGATCCAGGCAGGCCAGCACCAGGTTGGCCACCGCCAGCCCGGCGGTGACCGCCACAGAGGCGGCCAAAACGATCATGGCGATAAAACGTGCGGTCTTCATACGATATCCTCCTTATCTGTCCTCAGATCCAGCTCTCATCCACTTCCCGGCGCTTGCTCCGGGTCATCAGCTGCTCCACCACCAGCTCTACCGGCTGGCCTTCGTACAGCACTGCGTAGGCGCTGGCGCAGATGGGCATTTCCACCCCCATCTTTTCCGCCAGCTGATGGGCGCTGAGGGCGGCAAAGTAGCCCTCCACCGTGGCGCCCACCTCCTTCATGGCCTCCGCCACCGGCTTGCCCTGGCCGATAAGGATGCCGCAGCGGCGGTTCCGGGAGTGCATAGAGGTGCAGGTGACGATCAGGTCGCCCATGCCGGAGAGCCCCGCGAAGGTCTCCTTGTGGCCCCCCAGGGCCACCCCCAGCCGGGCCATCTCCGTCATGCCCCGGGTCATCAGCAGAGCCTTGGTGTTGTCCCCCAGGCCCATGCCGTCGCTGATGCCGCAGCACAGGGCCAGCACGTTCTTCAGCGCCGCCCCCAGCTCCACGCCTGTCACGTCGGTGTTGGTGTACACCCGGAACCGGGGGCTCATGAACACGTCCTGGACCTTCTCCGCCGCCTTCATGTCCCGGGAGGCGGCCACGCAGCCCGTGGGTACCCGGCGGCCCACCTCCTCGGCGTGGGAGGGACCGGAGAGTGCCACCACCGGGCACTTGCCGCCGATCTCCTCCTCAATGATCTCCGTGAGCCGCTTGGCAGTGTCCTTTTCGATGCCCTTGGCCACCGACACCACCACCGTCCCCTCCCGCAGAAAGGGGGCCGCCTTCCGGGCGGTGGCCCGGACGGCAAAGGAGGGCGTGGCCATGACCACGATCTCACTGGCGGGCACCGTGTCGAACCCCGTGGTGATGGCCAGGGAATCCGGCAGGGGCACCCCCTTGAGCATGGGGTTCTCCCGGGTGGTCCCCAGGACCTCCGCCTCCGCCGGGTCAAAGGACCACAATGTCACCTCGTTGCCGTTGTCCAGCAGCAGCAGCGCCAGGGCCGTCCCCCAGCCGCCGCTGCCCAGTACTGTGATTTTCATCGCCGCCGCTCCTTCCCGTTACTCCGTTTTCTTGTGATGAAAGTGGAACTTGCTCTCCGTCCCGTTCAGCAGCCGCTTGATATTGCCCCGGTGCTGGTACAGGATCAGCCCGCCGCAGATGATGGACAGGATCAGGATAACATAGTTCTGGAACACGAACCAGCTGACAAAGGGGAAGCTGACCCCCGCCCAGCAGGAGCCCAGGGACACATATTTGGTGACGATGGAGAGGATCAGGAACCCGCCCCACACCACCAGGGCCACCCGCCAGTCGATCATCCAGGCGATGGTGCCGCCAGAGAGGATGCCCTTGCCCCCCTTGAACCGGAACATCACCGGGAACATGTGGCCCAGGAGGCAGAACACTCCGGCCCAGTATTTGGCGAGGGCGTCATAGAACGCCACCGCCCCGGCAGCAGAGAGGTAGATCGCGTGGCCCTGGAACACCAGCCACTGGGTCACCAGCACCGCCGCCACCGCCTTGAGCACGTCGGTGAGGATCACCACCGCCGTCAGGGGGCCGCCAAAGGTCCGGTAGAAATTGGTAAGCCCCGCGTTGCCGCTGCCGTGGGTGCGGACGTCGTCCCGCAGGATATACTTGGACACGATCACCGCCCCGTTGAAGCAGCCCAGGAAATAGTCCGCCACCGCTGAGATCGCAAGGATCGCCCACAGGGGCATAGCTGGTATCACAGGCATCCCTCAGTCCTCCTTATCGCCCTTTTGCCGGATGGTCATGCGGATGGGCGTGCCCTCCAGGCCGAACACCCCCCGGATCTGGTTCTCCAGGTACCGCTGGTAGGAAAAGTGGAACAGCCGCGCGTCGTTGCAGAAGCAGACGAAGTGAGGGGGCTTGATCCCCGTCTGGGTCATATAGTAGATCTTCAGCCGGCGGCCCTTGTCCGTGGGGGGCTGGACCCGGGTCTGGGCGTCGGCCAGGACACTGTTGAGCATGCCGGTGGTGATGCGGGTGCTGGCCTGGTTGTTGACATACTGGATGAGCTCGAAGAGGCGGTCCACCCGCTGGCCCGTGGCGGCGGAGATGAAGAGGATGGGGGCGTAGGTCATGAAGCTCAGGTCCCGGCGGATGTCCTGGCGCATCTTGTCCATGGTCTTGCCGTCCTTCTCCACCAGGTCCCACTTGTTGACCACGATGATGCAGGCCTTCCCCGCCTCGTGGGCGAGCCCTGCCACCTTGGTGTCCTGCTCGGTGACGCCGTCGGTGGCGTCGATGAGGATGAGGCACACGTCGCTGCGCTCAATAGCCATCTGGGCCCGGAGGACGCTGTAACGCTCGATGCTCTCGTCTACCCGGGCCTTCTTCCGCATGCCGGCGGTGTCGATAAAGACATACTTCCCCGTCTCGTTTTCAAAGGCGGAGTCGATGGCGTCCCGGGTGGTGCCCGCCACGTCGCTGACGATGGTGCGCTGCTCCCCCAGGATCCGGTTGGTCAGGGAGGACTTGCCCACGTTGGGCCGGCCGATCACCGCCACCTGGATCCGGTCGTCGTCCTCGTCCTCCTCCGTCTCCGGCGGGAAGTACTTCACGCACTCGTCCAAGAGGTCGCCGGTGCCGTGGCCGTGGACGGCGGACACCGCGATGGGATCCCCCAGCCCTAAGTTGTAGAACTCGTAGTAATCCGGATCCACCGCCCCCACGGAGTCCATCTTGTTCACCGCCAGGATGATGGGCTTGCCGCTGCGCAGGAGCATGTTGGCCACCTCCTGGTCGGAGGCGGTGAGGCCGGTCTTGATGTCCGTGAGAAAGACGATCACGTCGGCGTGGCTGATGGCGATGCCCGCCTGCTCCCGCATGAAGGTCAGGATCTCGCTGTCCGTCCTCGGCTCGATGCCGCCGGTGTCGATGAGGGTGAATTTCCGGCCGTTCCAGTCCGTCTCCCCGTAGATCCGGTCCCGGGTGACGCCGGGGGT
>CALXGG010000025.1 GCA_944387785.1 uncultured Oscillospiraceae bacterium
AGGGTGAGGCCCGTGTGCATCTGGCGGTGGGCCTCCTCCACCAGCTTGTCGATATTCTTGTTGTCCCGGGCGGAGATAGGGATCACCGGCACGCCCAGGTGGGCGGAGAGGCGGCCGCAGTCGATCTGGTCGCCGTTTTTCTCCACCTCGTCCATGAAGTTCACCGCCAGCACCATGGGCCGCTCCAGCTCCAGCAGCTGCATGGTGAGGTACAGGTTCCGCTCCAGGTTGGTGGCGTCCACGATATTGATGATGGCGTCGGGCTTCTCCCCGATGATGAATTTCCGGGCCACCAGCTCCTCCATGGAGTAGGGGGAGAGGGAATAGATCCCCGGCAGGTCCACCACGGTGAAGCTGATGTCCCCTACCGTGGCCGTGCCCTCCTTTTTCTCCACCGTCACGCCGGGCCAGTTGCCCACATACTGGTTGGAGCCGGTGAGGGCGTTGAACAGCGTGGTCTTACCGCAGTTGGGGTTGCCCACCAGGGCCACCTTCCACTGGCGGTGGTCGTGGGCGGTGGGGTCGTAGGTCTGGGGGTGGTGGCTCTGCTCGTGGCGGTGGGCCTGGCGCATGGCCTCCAGGTCCTTGGGGTCCGCGCAGCCCACGGCGCAGCGGGCGCAGTCCCCGTGGCAGCCGCCGCCCAGGTGGTAGGCCGTCTCCGGCACCGCCGCCTCCCCGGCTTTCTTTCCGGTGACAGGCCGGATCCGGATCTGGGCCGCGTCCTCCTTCCGCAGGGACAGCTCATAGCCCCGCAGCCGCAGCTCCATGGGGTCGCCGAAGGGGGCGATCTTGATGAGCTTCACCTCCGTGCCCGGAGTGAGGCCCATGTCCACCAGCCGGCGCTTCACCGCCCCCCGCTGGTTGCCCACCTGGCACAGCACGCAGTTCTCGCCTACCGGCAGCTTGTCCAGCGTCATGTTCTCCCGCGTATCATCCATATACATTCCCTTCTCTTGGTACACATATTTTTCATTGTAACCCTATGCTAACTGTCCTTCTTTGTCAAGGGGTTTCCTTTCATTTTTCTGCAAAAAAGGCGCGCAGATTTTCCCGCCGTCATACACTGTGGGGAGGGACTTCGTCCCCGGGAAGGAGGGACTTCCCATGGAGAACACCCTGGACCGCCTGGCGGCGGGGGAGCGGGCCACCGTGTCCGCCCTGCTGGCCCCGGAGGGGGAGCGGCTGCGGCTGCTGGAGCTGGGCTTCGTGCCGGGCCGGCCCGTAGCCGCCCTCCAGGCCGCCCCCTGGGGCGACCCGGTGGCCTACGCCGTGTGCGGCTCCGTCATCGCCCTGCGGCGGAGCGACGCCCGGCGGATCCTTGTACAATGACCGCCTCCGGCCGCCCCTTCCGGCGGCCGGAGCTTTTTGGCCGCCGCCCCCAAAACTGGCAGTTGTATCCCGGGAGATTTTCCGCTATAATGGGCATCGTCTTTGCAGCAGCGCGTATACTATCTGCGGCGGGGCCTGCCCAGGCCCCGGCCCACCATCAGGAGGCCCTGTCATGGAAGAATATCGCAGCCCCAACCCGCCGGCGGAGGCCGGCCAGCCCCCCTGCCCGGCCCCGGAGCAGGCGCCCGCCCAGCCCCTGGAGCGGCTGGAGGCCCTCAGCGGCGCCGTCCTGGCCGCCGTGGGAGAGAGCGGCCCCGCCCTGGAGGCGTACTACGTCCGCATGGCCCGGGAGGCCGACCAGAGCGAGGCCCCTTCGGCGGAGCTGGACGAGAGCGTCCGCCAGGAGATCGCCTCCCTCAAGCGGACCTCCGGCAACCTGGCCGACGCCCTCCAGGCCGCCAGCAGGCTGGAGGACGAGCTCAGCGCCCGCTTCTTCGACATGCGCACCAGCCGGGACCGGAAGTGGTACCTGCCCAATCCCCCCGCCAACGGCGCCATCGACCTGGAGGAGGCGGAGCGCCGCCACTTTGCCCGGGGCATCAACCTCTACAAGCTGCTGCTGGTGTGCTTTGTGGGCAGCTTTGCCGGCGTGGTGGTGGAGGTCCTCTGGTGCCTGGTCCGCAACGGGTATATCGAGAGCCGGGCGGGGCTGGTCTACGGCCCCTTCAACCTGCTCTACGGCGCCGGCGCCGTGGTGCTGACCCTGGCCCTCTACCGCTACCGCAACCGGGGGTACCTGCTCTCCTTCCTGGGGGGCATGCTGGTAGGCAGCGTGGTGGAGTACGTCTGCTCCTGGGGCCAGGAGGCCCTCTTCGGCTCCCGGTCCTGGGATTACAGCAGCCTCCCCTTCAATATCAACGGCCGCATCTGCCTGCTCTACTCCGTGTTCTGGGGAGTGCTGGGGGTGCTGTGGATCAAGGACATTTATCCCCGGATGGCCAAGTGGATCCTGAAGATCCCCAACCGGGCGGGGAAGATCCTGACCTGGTGCCTGACGGCGTTCCTCATCGTCAACGCCGCGGTGACCTGCGTGGCGGTGGCCCGGTGGTCCCAGCGGGTCCAGGGGGAGGCGGCGGGCAGCCCCTTCTGGTCCTTCGTGGACCAGCGCTTCCCCGACCAGCGGATGGAGCGGATCTTCGCCAACATGGAGTTCGGCCAGCCATAGCGGATACCTGTCCGCCGGAAAAGCCGGGGAAGGGCGCGTCCTTCCCCGGCTTTTCCGCACCTTCCTTTCCGCCGGCGCATAGGCTGGAGGGACACCCGCCCCGGGCCGCCGCCCGGGAGCGCTGCAAGGAGGTCCTTCCATGGAAGCTGCGTCCGGCCCTGTGGTGGCCCTGGTGGGCAACCCCAACGTGGGGAAATCCACCCTCTTCAACGCCCTGACCCATCTGCGCCAGCACACCGGGAACTGGCCGGGCAAGACCGTGGAGGTGGCCCGGGGCTCCTTCAGCCACCGGGGCGTTACATACACCCTCATCGACCTGCCCGGCGCCTACTCCCTCCACCCCGGCAGCGCCGAGGAGGAGGTGACCCGGGATTTCCTCCTCTCCGGGGAGGCGGAGGTGACGCTGGTGGTGGTGGACGCCACCTGCCTGGAGCGGAACCTCCCCCTGGTCCTCCAGGTCATGGAAACCGCCTGGCCGGTGGCGGTGTGCGTGAACCTCATGGATGAGGCCGCCCGCAAGCAGATCCACATCGACCTTCCCAAACTCCAGGACCTGCTGGGCTGCCCCGTGGCCGGGGCCGCCGCCCGCAGCGGGCGGGGGCTCCCTGGGCTGCTGGACTGCCTGGCGGACACCGCCGCCGACCCGCCCCCGCCGCCCCGGCGGCCCTCCCTGGCGGGGCTGTGCCCCTGCCGGCGGGCCGCTGTGCTCTCCGAGGAGGCCCGGCGCATCGCCGGGGCGGTCCTCACGGCGGACCAGGCGGCGGCCCACCGGCTGGACCGGCGGCTGGACCGGGTCCTCACCTCCCGGGCGGGCGGCATCCCCGCCATGCTGCTGCTCCTGGCGGGGATCCTGTGGCTGACCATGGCGGGAGCCAACGTCCCCTCGGAGTGGCTCTCCCGGCTCCTCTTCGGCCTGCGGGAGCCCCTGCGGGAGCTCCTGCGGTCCCTGAGCGCCCCCTGGTGGCTGGAGGGGGCCGTGGCGGACGGGATCTACCAGACCACCGCCTGGGTGGTTGCCGTGATGCTGCCCCCCATGGCCATCTTCTTCCCCCTCTTCACCCTGCTGGAGGACGCGGGGTACCTCCCCCGGGTGGCCTTCAACATGGATCACTTCTTCCACCGCGCCGGCGCCCACGGCCGCCAGGCCCTCACCATGTGCATGGGCCTTGGGTGCAACGCCTGCGGCGTCATGGGCTGCCGGATCATCCAGAGCCCCCGGGAGCGCCTCATCGCCATCCTCACCAACGCCTTTATGCCCTGCAACGGCCGCTTCCCCACCCTGATGGCCCTCATCGCCCTGTTCTTTGCCGCCGGGGAGGGCTTGTGGGGATCCCTGGCCGGGGCGGCGCTGCTGCTGGGCTGCATCGTGCTGGCGGTGGTCATGACCCTCTGGTCCAGCCGCCTGCTCTCCGCCACCGTGCTGCGGGGGCTGCCCTCCGCCTTTTCCCTGGAGCTGCCCCCCTACCGCCTGCCTCGGCTGGGCCAGGTGCTGGTCCGCTCCCTGCTGGACCGCACCCTCTTCGTCCTGGGCCGGGCGGTGACGGTGGCCGCCCCGGCGGGGCTCCTCATCTGGGTCGCCGCCAACGTGACGGTGGGCGGGGAGAGCCTCTTCCTCCGCCTGGCGGGGCTCCTGGAGGGCCCCGGGCGGTTTCTGGGCATGGACGGGGTAATCCTGCTGGCCTTCCTCCTGGGCTTTCCCGCCAACGAGATCGTCATGCCCTGCATCCTCATGGGCTACCTCTCCGCCGGCTCCCTCACCGGCTACCAGGACCTCCCCCAGCTGCGGGCCATCCTCACCGCCAACGGCTGGAGCGCCGCCACCGCGCTGTCGGTGCTCCTTTTCACCCTCTTCCACTTCCCCTGCGGCACCACTTGCCTGACCATCTGGCGGGAGACAAAGAGCCCGCGCTGGACCGCCCTGGCCATCGCCCTGCCCCTGGCGGCGGGCGTGATCCTGTGCAGCCTGGTCCGCCTGGCGGCCGCGGTCCTCCCCCTGTGACGCGCAAAAGCAGCGCGCCGCGAAAAAGGATTCGCGGCGCGCTGCTTTTCTGCGGTATTTACTTCCTCCGGCGCGCCAGAGCGTCCCGCAGCCGCTCCAGGGCCTTGCGGAGGACCCAGGTGGGGCAGGCCAGGTTGATGCGCTCGAAGCCCGCGCCGCCGGCGCCGAAGATGTACCCCTCGTCGGTGAACCACAGGGCCTCCTCCTGCATGAACTTCTCCAGGGCCTTGGCGTCCATGCCCAATTCCCGGCAGTCCAGCCACTGGAGATAGGTGCCCTCCAGCTCCACCGGCTTTACCCCCGGCAGCCAGGCCGCGGCAAAGGTCCGCACCAGCTCCCGGTTCTCCCGCAGCACAGAGAGCAGCTGCTCCAGCCAATCCTCCCCGTACCGGTAGGCCGCCTCGCAGGCCTGGTAGCCCAGGATGTTGCAGCCGTGGAGCCCCAGCCGGCCGCGGACGGCCAGCAGCTTCTCCCGCAGCTTCCCGTTGGGGATGATGATGTTGGAGGTCTGGAGCCCCGCCAGGTTGAAGGTCTTGCTGGGGGCGGTACAGACCGCGCAGTTCTCCGCCGCCTCCCGGGACAAGGCGGCATACACCGTGTGGGGCCGTTCCCCCAGGATGAGGTCGAAATGGATCTCGTCGGAGAGGACCAGCACCCCCTTTTCCAGGCATATGGCGCTGAGCCTTTCCAGCTCCTCCCGGCTCCACACCCGGCCCACCGGGTTGTGGGGGCTGCTGAAAATAAGGAGCTTCCCCGTCTCCGCCAGCCGGGCAAAGCGGTCATAGTCGATCTCATAGCGGCCATCCTGCTCCAGAAGGGGGCACTCGGCGATTTCCCGGCCGTTTTCCCGCACCGCGTTATAGAAGGGATAATACACCGGCGGGAACACGATCACCTGGTCCCCGGGCTGGGTAAAGGCCAGCACCATATGGAACAGCGCCGGGACCACGCCCGGCGAGGGGACGATCCAGTCCCGCTGGATCTGCCAGCCGTGCCGGCGGGCCATCCAGCCTGCCAGGGCCTCGTAGTAGCTGTCCGTGGGCTGGGTATAGCCCAGGATCGTCCCTTCCGCATACTGGGCAAGATGCTGCACGATCTCCGGAGCCGTGGAGAATTCCATATCCGCCACGGACAGGGGGATCACCTCCGGGGGAAGGCCGGGATGGAGCCGGGCCATCGCGTCCCACTTGCCGGAGCCTGCGGCGATCCGGGGCCGGAGGGTGGTGAAATCGTAAATCATAGCGGGCATACCTCCTGATGGTTCTGTATACCAGGATTCTGCCACATCCCATCGGATTTTTCAACAGCTGTCCCGCGTTTTTCCGCCGCAAGGCCCCCCGGAATCGGCCCCCCAAAAATACCGCGCCCCGCTCAGCATTGAGCTGAGCGGGGGCGCGGCGGCTTTTCCTGGCCGGGAAGGCCGGGGCGCTTACAGGGCGAAATTGCCGTTGGTAAAGATGGGGACCTCCCGGCCGTCCCGGGTATAGCCGGTGATGGCCAGATCCGCGGTGCCCACCATGAAGTCCACATGGGTGATGGAGTCGTTGAGGCCGGCGGAGAGCAGCTCCTCCTTGGTCATCTTCTCGCCGCCCCGGACGCACTCGGCGTAGGCCTGGCCAAAGGCCAGGTGGCAGGAGGCGTTCTCGTCGAAGAGGGTGTTGTAGTAGAGGAGCTTCTGGTTGCTGATGGGGCTGTCGTAGGGCACCAGGGCCACCTCCCCCAGCCGGGCGGCCCCCTCGTCCAGGGAGATGGCGGCCTTCAGCTGCTCCTCCCCCTGGTCGGCGCGGGCCTCCACGATCCGCCCCTCCCGGAAGGTGAAGCGGATGCCGGTGATGATATTGCCGTCGTGGACCAGGGGCAGGGAGGCGTACACCACGCCCTCCACACCGTCCCGGAGGGGGGCGGTGAAGATCTCCTCGGTGGGGATGTTGGCCACGAATCGCTGGCCGGTGCCTGCCGCGCCGTCGCCGCCGGACCACACATGGCCCTCCGGCAGGCGGATGGTAAGGTCGGTGCCCAGGCTGTTGGTATAGCGCAGCCGCTCCAGGCCCAGGCCGTTGAGGGCATCCACCCGCTTTTGCAGGGTGGCCACATGCTCCCGCCAGCGTTCCACCGCTTTCCCGTCGCCGGTGATCCGGACGGCCTCGAAGATGGCCCCCCACAGCTTCTCCACCGCTTCCGCCTCCCCGCAGCCGGGGAAGGCCTTCACCGCCCAGCTGGGGATGGGGAGGGAGGCCACGCACCAGGGGAAGCCGTTGTTCATCTGCAGCCGGTGAAAATCCGCCAGGGCCTTGCTGCCGCTGCGCTGCTGGCGGACCAGCCGGTCGGGGTCCACCCCCTTGAGGTTCTCCGGGTCCGTGGCGGAGAGGGAGAGGTAGGCCGCCCCCGCCCGGGCGTAGCCGTTCATGAACTCCGCCTGCCAGGCCGGGGTGGCGTCAAAGACCTCCTCCGCCGCCCGCAGGTACTTCATCCGGGTCAGGGCGTCGTCCCGCCAGTTCATCACCACCTCCCGGCAGCCCACGTCGTAGGCAGCCGCGGCGCACAGCCGGGCGAACCAGGCGCACTCCACCGGGCAGGCGATCACCAGGTCCTGTCCCCTCTGCACGTTCAGCCCCACCTCGATCAAAAGCCGGGCATACTCCTGAAACTGCTTTGTCCTATCCATATTTTTTATGCTCCTTTTCTGTGTGTCAGCGCTTCTTCCACAGCCCCGGGAACACCAGCAGCAGCAGCGGCATGATCTCCAGCCGCCCCAGCAGCATGTTCAGGCTGAGCACGATCTTGCTCACCCCGGAGAGCATACTGAAGTTGGAGGTGGGGCCCAGGATGTCGAAGGCGGGGCCCACGTTGCTGATGCAGGTGAGGGAGGCGGTGAAGGCGGCGGTAAAGCCCACGTCGTCCCAGGCCACCACCAGCGTGCCCACCAGCAGCAGCATGATATACGCGAAGAAAAACAGGGTGATGCCCGAAAGGATGGGCTCCTCCACCCGCTCCCCGTCGCAGCGGATGGTCTTGACCGACCGGGGATGGAGGATCCGCTGGATCTCCCGGTGGAGGTTCTTGAACAGCAGCACCACCCGGATCTGCTTGACGCCGCCGGCGGTGGAGCCGGCGCAGGCCCCGGCGAACATCAC
The DNA here is from genome assembly GCA_944387785.1 of uncultured Oscillospiraceae bacterium. GTDB lineage: Bacteria > Bacillota > Clostridia > Oscillospirales > Oscillospiraceae > Pelethomonas. Next base: position 7,688 of record CALXGG010000025.1, read on the forward strand.
CAGGATCAGCACCGTCTGGGCGAAGGTGGGCCAGAGGACGTAGTCGTAGGTCATGTACCCCGTGGTGGTCATGAGGGTCACCACCTGGAAGGTGGCGTCGGTGATGGTCTCCGCGTCCAGGGCCCAGCCGGCGTGAGCCACCAGGTTCACCACGATCAGCGCCACCGCCGCCACCGTCATGATGGTGTAGGAGCGCAGCTCCTCGCTTTCGAACACCGCCTTGAAGTTCCGGCGCACAGCGTAGAACAGCAGGGCGAAGTTGACGCCGGAGAGGAACATGAACACAATGATGATCCAGTCGATGACCATGCTGTCGTAGGCGGCGATGCTGGCGTTGCGCACGGAGAAGCCGCCGGTGGACACGGTGGTGAAGGCGTGGGTGAGGGCCTCGTACCAATTCATCCCCGCCAGGCGCAGGCAGAGGGTCTCCGCCACCGTCAGGCCGATATAGATAAAGTAAAGGATCTTGGCGGTGTCGCCGATGCGGGGGGTGAGCTTGCTTTTGATGGGGCCCGGGGACTCCGCCCGCATGAGGTAGACGCTGCCCTCCCCCAGCTTGGGGATCAGGGCCAGGGCCAGCACCAGTACCCCCACGCCCCCCATCCACTGGGTCTGGGCCCGCCAGAACAGCACCCCGGTGGGCAGACCCTCCAGGGGGTAGAGTACCGTGGCGCCGGTGGTGGTAAAGCCGGACACCGTTTCAAAAACAGCGTCGATATAATTGGGGATCACCCCGGAAAACACATAGGGCAGGGCCCCGAAAAGGGAGAGGACGATCCACCCCAGGCCCACGGTGGCAAAGCCGTCCCTGGCCTGCATCTTGGCCCCCTTCCGGGGCAGGAAGGTCAGCGCCTGCCCCACCGCCAGGGTGATGGCCGCCGCCAGGAGGAAATCCGGCCCGTCACCGGTACGGGAGGCAAAGCCGATGGCGGCGGAGGGCAGCATCAGCACCGCCTCCACCCGCAATATCAGCCCCAGAATATGAAATACCAGCTTTGTATTCATCGCGTTCCTCCCGCCTTACGCCAGGATGTCGTCCAGTTCATGGAGGAAGAAGCTCTTGGCCATGACGATGACCCGGTCCCCCACATGGATGGAGGTATTGCCGTCGGGGATGATGGTCCTGCCCTCCCGGGCGATGGCCGCCACCAGCATGCCGTCCTTCAGCCGCAGCTCCTTCAGGGGCTTGTCCAGAAAGCTGGTGGTGGGCACCGCCGTGAACTCCACCGCCTCGATGGCGCCGCCCAGCAGCTTGTACAGGTGCTCCACGGCGCTGCCCTGGGTGCCGGTGATGGCCCGGACATAGGCGGAGATCTGGTTGGCGGTGATCTCCTTGGGGCTGATGATGCTGTCCACGCCGAACTCCCGCATCATCTCTATGTAGTTGAGCCGGTTCATCTTGGCGATGACCTTGGTGACCCCCGCCCGCTGGGCGCTCATGGCCATGAGGAGGTTCTCCTCGTCCCGGTTGGTGAGAGCGATGAAGGCGTCGGTGGAGAGGAGGTTCTCCGTCTCGATGACGGCGCTGTCGGTGCCGTCTCCCTGGATGATCATGGTTTCCGGCAGCTTCTCCGCCAGGGCCTGGCATTTTTCCGGGTCCTGCTCCACGATCCGCACCTTCATCCCCACCTTCTCCACCGCCCAGGCGATGTAGGTGGCGATCTTGCTGCCGCCCAGGACGGTGATGTGGCGGATGCCGCTGCCGCTGCGGCCCAGGGACGCGAAGAAGCGGGCGGTCTCCCGCTGGCTGCCGATGACGTACACCTTGTCACCGATCTGGGGCACGAAGGCGCCGTTGGGCACGAACACCTCCTCCCCTCGGATGGCCGCGCACATGAGCACCCCGTTGGGGTGGCGGCGGTTGTACTCCGCCAGGGGGATGCCCGCCAGGCCGTCGCTCTCCAGCAGGGGGAAGCCGATCATCTCCACCAGGCCCCGGGCAAAGGTCTCCACGCTGAAGGCCGCCGGCACCCGCAGCAGCCGGGAGATCTCCTGGGCCGCCGCGTACTCGGGGTTGATGATCATGCTGACCCCGATCTCCCGCTTGAGGAGGTTGGCCTCCTTGTAATACTCCGGGCTGCGGACCCGGGCCACCGTGTGCTTGGCCCCCAGCTTCTTGGCAATGAGGCAGCAGACGATGTTCAGCTCGTCGGAGCCGGTCACCGCCACCACCAGGTCCGCGCTGCGGACCCCCGCCTCCAGCAGCACCTGGATGGACGCGCCGCTGCCCTCCCGGCAGAGGATGTCCAGCACCCCGTCCGCATTGCGCAGGGCCTCGGCGTTCTTGTCGATGAGGACCAGGTCGTGATCCTCCCCGTCGCCGCTGAGCTGCTGGGCCAGGGTATATCCCACCTTGCCGTTGCCGATAATGATGATCTTCATATGTTTTCTCTCTCCTCGTCCGGGGTCCTCCCCCGCTTTCCGGCCGGCCGCCGGGGTTCTCCGCGCATGGTGATCAGCGCGTTATTGATCTCGGCGCCCATGATGAGCACCGTCGCCGTCAGATACAGCCAGATCATCAGCACCACCACCGTACCCAGGGTGCCGTAGATCAGGGAATAGTTGGCAAAATTCTCCACATAAAAGGAATAGGCTGCCGAGAGGCCCATCCACGCCGCCAGGGACACCAGCGCTCCGGGCACGATGCTGCGCCCCGGCTGGCGGGTATCCTGGGCCATGGCGTAGAGCAGGCCCACCGCGCCGAACACCACCACGCCCAGCAGCGGGAAGCGCAAGGAGGCCCACAGCTCCGCAAAGCCGGCGGGCAGGGTGACGAACCGGTCCACAAAGGCCAGCACCTGCCGGCCCATGGTGGCCAGCACCAGGGTAGCGGCAATGGTCACCAGCAGGAACACGGTGTAGAACAGCACCTTGGCGGTATAGAGCGCCTGGCGCTGGGGCCGGGGCAGGTGATAGGCCCGGCGCACCGCCCGCATGAGGCAATCTGCCGCCCGCATGGGGAAATAGATGGAGAACACCAGGCCGAACCACAGCATGGCTGTGCTGGAGGTACGGGCGGCGTAGTCCAGGTAGGCCCCGGCCACATCCAGCACCTCCTCCGGCAGCAGGGGCCGCAGGGCCAGGAGCACCTCGGACACATCCAGGTGCAGAAGGCCCAGAAGGCTGCTGAGGAAGATCAGGAAGGGGAACAGGGTGAAGAGCAGATAATAGGCCAGCGCCGCGCTCTGCCGCCCCACGTCGTGGTAGAAATAGCGCCGCACACAGTGGACCGTGAACCTGGCCGGCCAGCTGTCCGCCACCGGCTTGAGCCATTTCAGCGCCAACTCCTCCTTTCGGGGCCGGGCAACAGCCCGGGACCCATCGCGTCCGCCCGGCAAAAGCGGGCGGCAGGGGCAGTATACCACAAAAGCGCCCGCTCCGCCGTCTTATTTTGTCGCCGGGGCCCAGCCGTTGACCACATTGGCCGGCCGGCCCGCCAGGAAGCCCTCCAGATTCTCCGCCGCGATGGCCATGAGCCGCTGCCGGCTCTCCCGGGGCGCCCAGCTGATGTGGGGGGTGATGATGCAGTTCTTCGCCGTCAGGAGGGGGCTGTCCGGCGACAGGGGCTCCGTCTCCGCCACGTCCACTCCCGCGCCGGCCAGCCGGCCGCTGTTGAGGGCGTCGGCCACATCCTGCTCCACGATCAGCGGCCCCCGGCTGTTGTTGATGAGGAAGGCCCCCGGCTTCATCCGGGCCAGGGCCGCGCTGTCGATGAGCCCCCGGGTCTCCTCCGTCAGGGGGCAGTGGAGGGAAACCACGTCGGCGCGGCCCAGCAGCTCCTCCAGGGGCACCCACTCCGCCTGCGCCGAGCCGGCGGGCCAGGGGTGGGGCCCGGTGGCGACGACCTCCATGCCCAGGGCGGCGGCCGCGGCGCCCACGGCCCGGCCGATCCGGCCATAGCCCACCACGCCCATAGTCTTGCCCGCCAGCTCCACCAGGGGCCAGTTCCAGAAGCAGTAATCCGGGCAGCGGCTCCAGGCCCCCTCATGGACGGCCCGGTCGTGGTCCCCCACATGGTGGCACAGCTCCAGCAGCAGGGCGATGGCGAACTGGGCCACCGCCTGGGTGCCGTAGGAGGGCACGTTGCACACGGGGATCCCACGCCGTCGGGCGGCCTCGGTGTCCACCACGTTGTAGCCGGTGGCCAGCACGCCGATGTACCGCAGGCCCGGGCACCGCTCCAGCACCGCCCGGGTCAGGGGCGTCTTGTTGGTCAGCACCACCTCCGCCCCGCCGATGCGCCCGGCGATCTCCTCCTCGTCCGTCAGGGAGGTGCGCTCGTACACCGTCAGCTCCCCCAGACGCTCAAACGCCTCCCAGCTGATATCTCCCGGATTGAGGCAATAGCCGTCCAGCACCACGATCCTCATGCCGCTCCTCCCTTCTCCGTCCCGCCGCCCCCGGAAACAACCGCCGGGCAGCCCATACCCCTTATACAGTCTTATTATTGTATACCAAACACAGGCACGGCGCAAGGGCGTTTCCCCCTTTCTTTCCCCTTCCTCCCATTCTTGCCGGGTTTTTTACAGGAAACGGAAGGCGGAGGCTGGGGCCTTCGCCCCGGCCTCCGCCTTCCGCCGGCGATACCGCTCCCCTCCCGTCCCCCGTCAGGCGGGCAGCTCCTCCAGGGAGGCGAAGCGGTACCCCATCCCCTCCCACCGGGTGAGCAGCTCGTCCAGGATCTCCGCATTGGTGCGGGAGGTGGAGTGGAGCAGCACGATGGCCCCGTCGTGGATCCGGGGGATCAGTTTGGAGAATGCCTCCTCCGCCGTGGGCTGGTCGTCGGTGTACCAGTCCACATAGGCAAGGCTCCAGAACACGGTCCGGTAGCCCAGGGCCTGGGCCTGCCGCAGGTTCTCCTGGCTGTACTTTCCCTGGGGCGGGCGGTAGAAGCGGCTCATCTCCCGGCCGGTGGTCTCCCGGTAGAGGGCCTCCAGGGAGGTCAGCTCCTCCTGGAAGGCCTCCTGCTCCGCGATGGCGGACATGTCCGGGTGGTGGTAGGTGTGGTTGCCCACGATGTGGCCCTCCGCCGCCATCCGCCGGACGATCTCCGGGGCCGATTCCACCATGTGCCCCACCACGAAAAAGGCCGCCGGGGCGTTATGGGCCTTCAGCACGTCCAGGATCCGCTCCGTATAGCCGTTCTCGTAGCCGCAGTCAAAGGTAAGGTAAATCACCTTTTCGCCGGTATCCCCCAGATAGTATGCGTTGTACCGCTCCAGCTCCTCCGCCCCGGCGTTGCCCACCGGGGCCTGGCCCTCCGTCTGGAAGGACAGCCCCCAGTTGTCCGCCGACGCGGGCACCGCCGCGTCTCCCGCCGCCGGGGCCGCCCCGCCGCTCCCATCGCCGCAGCCGGCCAGGGCCGCCAGGCCCAGGGCCAGGGCCGCCAGTCTCCGCCATCTCCGTTTTCCCATGCCGGACGCCTCCTTTTTTCTCCTGGTTCCCAGCATGCCCCGGCCGCCGCCGCCCTATGCGCCGGGCGCGGGCGGTAAATGTTCCCTCTCCCGCCCTGCGCAAAAATAACAGGAGGGGTCTACCCCTCCGGGCAAAAAAGTGGTATAGTGGAAAAACTACAAGTAAGCCCCGCGGCCCCCCCTTCCGGGAGCCGGAGAAAGGATCGCACATGAACGAACGGAATCTGGCCGCCGCCGTCCTGGCGGAGGTAAAAAAGACCATTGTCGGCAAGGAGGGCACCCTGGTGAAGGTGTTGGTGGCCATTCTGGCCCGGGGCCACATCCTTCTGGAGGACATCCCCGGCGTGGGAAAGACCACCATGGCCCTGTCCTTTGCCAAGGCCCTGGACCTGCGCTTCTCCCGGATGCAGTTCACCCCGGACGTGCTGCCCTCGGACATCACCGGCTTTTCCCTTTACAACAAGGCCACCGGCAAGCTGGAGTACCAGCCCGGGGCCGTGTTCTGCAACCTCTTCCTGGCCGACGAGCTCAACCGGGCCAACAGCCGCACCCAGTCCGCCCTGCTGGAGGCCATGGAAGAGGGCCAGGTCACCGTGGACGGCGTGAGCCACCCGGTGCCCCAGCCCTTCCTGGTCATCGCCACCCAGAACCCCGCCGGGGCCTCCGGTACCCAGCTGCTGCCGGACTCCCAGCTGGACCGCTTCCTGCTGCGGCTGTCCATCGGTTACCCCTCTCCCGCCGACGAACTGGAGCTGCTGCGCCGGCGGCAGTACGGCCAGGCCATGGACCCGGTGCGCCAGGTCCTGGGCCGGGAGGAGCTGGAGCGGATGCGCCGGCAGGTGGACCAGGTCCACATCAGCGACGAGATCCTCCAGTACATCGTCCGGCTGGTGAACGCCACCCGCAGCCATCCCCAGCTGGCCCAGGGGGCCAGCCCCCGGGCCACTCTGGCGGTGGCCGCCGCCAGCCGGGCGGTGGCCTTCCTCCGGGGCCGGGACTATGTGGTGCCGGAGGACGTGCAGTGCATCTGGCGGGACGTGATCGCCCACCGGCTGATCCTGGCCCCCGGCGCCGAGGGGGCCCTCACCGGCGCCGCCGCGGCCGCGGCGGTGCTCAAGGCGGTGGAGCCGCCCCGGATCCGGTAAGCGCCATGGTCTCCCGCCGTATCGTATACCTGCTGGTGCTGCTCTCCGCCCTGACGGCCCAGCTTTTCGACGTGGGGTACCTGATCCACTACCTGTTCCTCCTGGTGCTGCTGCTGCCCTTGGCGGGGCTGCTGGTGAGCCTGCCCGCCATGCTGGGCTGCCGGCCCCGGTGGGTCATGCCCGCCGCCCTGGCCTGCCGGGGGGAGCAGGTGTCCTGGGCCCTGGCCCTGGACAACCGCTTTCCCCTCCCCCTCAGCCGCGTCACCTTCCGGCTGCGGATCCGCAACGCCATGACCGGGGAGGACCACTCCTTCCGCCGGGTGGAGAGCGGCGTATACCCCGGCCTTGCCGTCCCCCTGCGGCTGCCCACCCAGCACTGCGGCTGCCTGGAGTGCCGGGTGGAGCGGCTGCGGGTGTGGGACTGCCTGGGGCTGTTCTCCCTGCCGGTGCGCGCCCCCGCCCCGGTGTCCCTGCTGGTGGGGCCGGTGCCGGTGCAGCCGCAGCCCCTTGCCATCCCCCAGCACCAGGGGGCCGTCCTGCCCGCCCCCAAGGGGCAGGCCCCCACCGGCCTGGAGTACGACCTGCGCCAGTACCGCCCCGGCGACAGCGTCCGCTCCATCCACTGGAAGCTCTCCGCCAAGCGGGAGGAGCTCATCGTCCGGGAGCCCCTGGCCGCCCGGCGGCCCCTGCCGGTGCTGCTTTTCGACCACCTGGGCCCGCCGGAGGTGCTGGACGGCGTCCTCGACCGCCTGGCCGCCCTCTCCCGGTCCCTGCGGGGAGACGGCATCCCCCACGAGATCCGCTGGGCGGAGCCGGTGAGCGGCCGGACCAGGCGCTTCGCCGTGGAGGACGAGGCCTCCTGGCGCCGCTGCCTGGCCGCCATCCTCTCCGACAGCGCCCCCCTCCAGGGCCGCTCCATCTGGGACAGGCCCGTCACCGCCGCCGGGGAGGAGCCCATCTTCCCCGTCCCCATCCCCAGGGAGGAGGATCGCCATGAGGAACCGTAACGCCGCCCGGCTCCGGGCCGCCCTGCCCTGGGCGGCGGGGCGCTTCGTCCTTCTTTTCCTGCTGCTGGGCGGGTGGATGCTCTCCTTCCGGGCCCTGTGGGCCCTGCCCATCGGGGACGGGGCCCTGCTGGGCGGGTGCGCCGGGCTGAGCCTGGCCGCCGCCGGGCTGTGGCTGCTGCCCTCCAAGCCCCGCCGGGCCCTCCTGGCCCTGCTGCCGGCCCTGGGGCTCCTCTCCCTGTGGCGGTGGGAGCCCCTGCTCCCCGGCCTGAGGGAACTGCTGGCCCGGACCCTCGCCCCCCTGGGGGAGCTGATCCCCGCCCTGTCCCTCCCGCCGGGGGACGCCGCGGCGGAGGCCGCGCTGCCGGGCTGCTTTCTGTGGCTGGCGGCCTGGATGGCCCTGCTGCTGGGCCTTCTGGTGTCCCTGCGGTGCTGGTGGGCGGCGCTGGCCCTGTGCTGCCTGCCCCTCCTGCCTGCCATCCTGGGCGGGAGCCTGCCCTCCTGGCGGGGCTTCCTGGCCATGCTGGCCGGCATACTGCCCCTCCTCTTCACCGCCCTGTTCCGCCCGGAGGAGAAGCGCTCCCTGGGCTGGAGCAGCCTGCTCTCCCTGGCCATGTCCCTGCTGCTGCTGTTGGGCCTGGCGGCGGCCCGGCCCCAGGCGTCCTACACCTATCCCCAGTGGGCCCTGGACGGCCGGAACGCCCTGCTGGAGCTGGTCAGCGGCTCCCTGGACAGCGCCATGGACTGGGAGCTTCCCTGGGAGGTCCCATCCGGGACGGAGGGCCCCGCCTCCCCCCTGGTCCTCTACCAGGGGGAGCAGGTGGACCTGGCCGCCGCCGGCCCCCGCCGCTTCACCGGCCGCACCGTCCTTCTGGCGGAGGGCGGCCGGGAGGGCCGGGTCTACCTCCGGGGCAGCTCCTCCTCCCTCTACACCGGCGCCAGCTGGGAGCCCATCGCCGAGGCGGATTACCAGGCGCTTTTGCTGGAGCTGATCCTGGCGGATCCCGACAGGGAGGAGCAAATCAACGCCCTTCTCTACCCCGCCGCCAGCCTCTCCGGCGGGGAGACGGCCTCCCTCACCATCACCCACACCGGCCTGGCCGGCTCCGTGGCCTATGTCCCCTACCAGCCCGGCGGGGACACGGGGACGCTGCTCTCCCCGGCCCGGGACAGCTGCTTCATCCGCGCGGCGGGCCAGACCAGCTACACCCTGTCCTACTGCCCCGACTTCCTCCCCGGCGCCGCCGGGCCCTCCTCCGGCGAGGAGGCCCTCTACCGGGAGTTCGTCTATGCCCGCTACCTGACCGTGCCGGAGGAGACGGCCCGGATCCTGGCCCCCCTGTCCGCCCGGCTGGATGAGATGGCGGTCCAGGCCCCGGAGGGCCTGGCGGACGCGTACCGCCAGGCAGTGACCACCGCTCTCCAGGCCGCCCGGCTCTTGGGCGAGATGGCGGTATATGACCTGGACACCCCCGCCATGGCGGAGGGAGAGGACTTCGTGGCCCACTTCCTAGAGGAGGGCCGGGGCTACTGCGTCCACTTTGCCACCACCGCCGCCCTGCTGCTGCGGATGCAGGGTGTCCCCGCCCGGTACGTCAGCGGCTACACCGCCTACCTCCGCCCCGGGGAGGAGGTGTCCGTGCCGGATTCCGCCGCCCACGCCTGGGTGGAGATCTACCTGGACGGCTACGGCTGGTATCCGGTGGAGGTCACTCCCGGCGGCGGCGAGTCCGCCGCCGAGGAGGCCCCGGAGGCCCCGGCCCCCGACGAGCCGGAGGCGGAGGCGCCTACCCAGGAGGAGCCTTCCCAGCCGGAGGAGCTTCCCGCCGTGCCCGTCCAGCCCTGGGAAAACGCCGTCCCCGACGGGGACGGGACGGAAACGGAGGCCGCCGTCCCCCTGGATCTCAGCTGGCTGAAGATCCCCGCCGCCGCGCTGCTGCTGGGAGCCCTGGGGTACGGCCTGGAGCGGCTGCTCCGCCGCCTGCGCCGCCGGGAGGAGGCCCGGCCCGACACCAACCCCTCCGTCCTCTCCGCCTACCGCCGCTACCGCCGGCTGCTGGCCCTGGGGGTGACGGAGGATCCGGCCCTGGAGGAGCTGGCCCGGAAGGCCAAGTTCAGCCAGCATACCCTGACGGAGGAGGAGCGCGCCCTGGCCTGGCAGCGGCTGGCCGCCGCGGCGGCGCCGGAGGCCCTGGCCGCCCTTCCCCGCTGGCGCAGGCCCCTGGTCCGCCTGCTGGCCCGGTACTGAGGCCCGCGGCCCTAAAGCCCCGCAAAACAAAGAAAAGGAGCCGCCGGCATGCCGGCGGCTCCTCCTATTTTGCGCTGGGGCGCTGGCCTCAGTCCACCATGGCCAGGATCTCCTCCTTGGAGCGGCCTCCCACCTCCCGGCGGACCAGGTCGCCGTTCTTGAAAACCATCAGGGTGGGAATGCTCATCACCCGGAACTGGCGGGCCAGATCCGGCTGCTCGTCCACATTCACCTTGCCCACCTTGATCGCCGTCTGCTCCGCGGCGATCTCGTCGATGGTGGGAGCCAGGGCCTGGCAGGGGCCGCACCAGCTGGCCCAGAAGTCCACCAGCACCGGCCGGTCGGACTGCAGGACCTCCTGGTGGAAGTTCTCACTGGTCAATACGATATAAGACATGTCGCTGTCTCCTTTCTTCTCACAGGTGTACGCGATGGGACTAGTATACCCGCTTTCGCGAAAAACCGCAACCATTTCTTTCCAGGACCGCCGTCAAAGAGGGAAAGAAATCCAGGGACGCTTCTGCATACCCATCCCATTTCTGCGGATACTAACCATGTTTTCCAAGAAAAGCACGGGAGGAATCAACATGAAAGCAACGGGAATCGTGCGCCGCATCGACGATCTGGGCCGGGTGGTGATCCCCAAGGAGATCCGCCGCACCATGCGTATCCGGGAGGGCGACCCGTCGCTGACTACATTGGAGCCGTGGCAGAAATTCTGCGTTGGAATGCTGGATCTGGCAAAAAGAACCGGTCTGGATTGTACATCATGACGAAACCGGCGGGCTCTACCGTGGGCATTCGGGAGGGGTCATGTACCCGAAAAAACGGAAAAAGATCAAAAAGCAGCCCCCGTTGGCCAGTGGCCAACGGGGGCTGTCGTCTTGGTTTGCTGCTTACCAGGTCACATATTCCTCACAGAACCGCATGAGCATGACCGCCGCCTGGGCGCGGGTGGCCTGGCCCTGGGGGCTGAGGGTGGAGCCGTCGCCGGTGCCGTTGATGATTCCAGCGCCCACGGCCCACTGCATGGCGGAGATGGCATACTCACTAAGATCCGCCACATCCGTATAAGACAGGATATTGGTGTTCTCACCGATGGACACGTCATAGCCCTGCTCCTGGGCGAAGCGATACAGCATGACGGCAAACTGCTCACGGGTGATGGGGTCGTTGGTGCCGAACTGGCCGTTGCCGTAGCCGGTGACCACGCCCTCGCTGGTGGCCCAGCGCACCGCTTCGGAATACCACTGGTCCTGGGCCACATCGGTGTAGTTCATAGCGTAGTTCACCACCGGACTGCCTGCCATACGCCAGAGGATAGTGGCAATCATGGCCCGGCTGGTGGTCACATCGGGGGCAAAGGTGGTGGCGCTGGTGCCCGCCATAAGGCCGTGCTTGTAGACATAGCCCGCCGCGTCCTCATACCAGGCGTCCTCCGGCACATCGGTGAAGGGCAGCTCCACCGGTTCATGGCTGTCGGTGTCGATGACGATGGCGTAGTCCGAGGCGTGGGAGAAGGGGAAGCTGGCCGTACCGTCAGTGGCAATCTTGCTGGCGGACTGGAACTCCAGCGTCCGAGTGCGGGTGTTGTAGTAATAAAGATTGGCCCAGTACCCGGCGTTGGTCTTGCCCAGCGGGGCAGTGAGGGTCATCGTGAACCCAAATTCCCCGTCGTGCTTGAGGGAGAGCTGGATGGTGTCCACCGTCCCGGTGATGGTGTTGATGACGCTGACGGGGATGGTGCTGGTATTCAGGCTCACGCCCAGATCCAGGTCGGAGAGCTTGGCGTTTTTCGGGATGTCCTGGCCGTTGACGGTCCAGGTGACGCCATTGCTCAGGCTGATCTCCAGGGTGATGTCCTGCCCGGCCAGCGTTTCAAAGACCTCCCCCTCCAGGGTGGTCCGGCCCACGGGGAGCTTGATGGACACGGTGCTGCCGTCCTTGGCGGCCTCGATCTTGTCTATGGCCTGATCGCTGACGGAGGGAGTGCTGCTGGACGAGCCGCCGCTGCTGTACTGTTTCACGGTGAAGCTGGCGGTGATCGTCACGGTTGCGCCGCCAGTGCCGGAAACAGTGATGTTTTCGCTGTATGTCCCCACGGCCAGCCCTGCCTTGGGCTGCACCGTGAAGGTGGCTTTTTCGCCTGCGGCCAGCTGCGTCTTGGTGAGAGTACCCACCTCAAAGCTGCCGGTTGATGCGGTCAGGGTCAGGGTCTGGGGCCGGTTGCCGGTATTGGTGATGGTCACTTCCTTGGCGGCGGGTTGTGCATACCCAGTGTAGACGCTGCCGAAGTTGAGAGCCGTGGTGTCGGCAGAAATGCTGTAGGTAGATTGGGTCACAGTCACATGGCAGGTGGCGGTGTAATTGCCGTCCTGGGTTTGGACAGTGATGGTGGTCTCGCCCGCGCCCACGGCGGTGACGGTGCCGTTCTGCACGGTGGCGACATTGGCATTGTTGCTTTGCCAGGTCACATTTTGGTTGGCGGCGTCGCTCGGCTCTACCGTAGCGGTCAGGGTCGCGCTGTCGCCGGTGTACAGCGCCAGAGTTTCCTTGTCCAGTTTCACGCCGGTGACCACCTTTGCAAACTGTGCGGTCACGGTCACATTACCGGCGGGCATGGTAAAGGTGGTGCTTTCACTGGACGCATCGGTAAAGGTGCCGCCGTCGGAGGAAGTCCAGCCGGTAAAGCGGTAGCCCTCGTTGGCGGTGGCGGTGAGGGTGACGTCGCTGTTCGCCTCTACGGTGGCCGAGGTGCCGCTGCCATTCACCTTCACGGTGCCCGCGCCTGCGGGGGCAACATTGGCGGAGATGGAGTAAGAAGTGGGCGAAACACCTTTGTTGACCGTCAGGGTGGCGGCTTGGCTGATGACGCCGACGCCGCTGGCGCTCTTCACCACACAGCGGTATTGGTAGTTGCTCATATCGGTAGCGGTGCTGCTTATGGTATAGCTGGCGCTGGTTGCGCTTTCGATATTTGCCCAGCTGCCGCCGTTGTCTGTGCTCTGCTGCCACTGGTAGGTCGGGGTTTCACTCCCTGCGCTGGCCTCCACAGTAAAGGTGGCGGTTTCGCCCGCGGTCACTTCCTTGTTCTGCGGCTGAACGCTGATGCTGGGGGTCGTAACCGTCGTTGAGCCGCCGCTCAGGCTGCCTGTCACGGTGCCGCCGCTGACGAGGATGGTGCCGTTGTTGGTCAGGTTGTTATTGCAGTCGAGCTTGGAGCCATCCGGGACGGTCAGGGTTTCGCCTTCATTGATGGTGAGGTCATTCTGCAACTCCACCGTTCCGTACACGGTGCCGTTCTTGTCGTCAAAGACGATGCCGCTGCTATTATTACCCGTTGGTGTCGGCGTAGGAAGCGTT
>CALXGG010000026.1 GCA_944387785.1 uncultured Oscillospiraceae bacterium
CACTTTAAGATGGCGAACCAGCAGGTGATGAAGTCCCTGACCTATGCGTATGTGGGCCGTCGCCTGAAGAAGCGGGATTTCCGGCAGCTGTGGATCACCCGCATCAGCGCCGCCTGCAAGATGAACGGCATGAACTACTCCACCTTCATGCACGGCCTGAAGGCCGCCGGCGTGGAGATCAACCGCAAGATGCTGGCGGAGCTGGCCGTGAACAACGCCGCCGCCTTCACCCAGCTCACCGAGATGGCCAAGAAGGCCAACGCCTGATCCCATCGGAAAAAGGAACGCCGTGCGCCGCAGACCCCTGCGGCGCACGGCTTTTTTTGCCGGAAAGTTTACATAACGCTGCATCCCTGGCCCGCCGGCGGCGGGTCGGCGGCAGAAAACCGCCAGCCGGTCACAGCGGCGGAAAACCGGCGGTCGGTCAGCGGCGGAGGTAGTCCTCCCACACCGCCCCCGCCTCCCGGGACAGCCGCGCCTCGTCCCAGCCGGTGAGGCGGCCCTGCCGGACGGTGACCCGGCCGTGGACCACCGTGTAGTCCACCGCTCCCCGGACGCCCACCGTGGCCAGCACGTTTTTCGGGTCGGCGCAGCAGCCGGTGAGCTCCAGCCGGCGGCTGTCGATGAGGAACAGGTCGGCGCACTTGCCCGCCTCCAGGGAGCCGATGTCCGTCCGGCCCAGTACCCGGGCGCCGCCCCGGGTGGCAATCTTCAGCAGCTCGTAGCCCGAGGGGGCGGCGGCGCTGCTGGTGAGGCGGTGGAGGAGGTAGGCGGTGCGCAGCTCCTCCAGGAGGCTGTTGCCGTCGTTGCTGGCGCTGCCGTCCAGGGCCAGGCCCACCGGCACTCCCAGCTCCAGCAGCTCCGGCAGCCGGCATACCCCGGAGGACAGCTTCATGTTGGAGGCGGGGCAGTGGGCCACGCCGGTGCCGGTGTCCGCCAGCACCCGCAGCTCCTGGTCGTTGAAGTGGATGCCGTGGGCATACCACACGTCCGGCCCCACCCAGCCCAGGGATTCCATATAGGCCAGGGGCCGCAGGCCGTAGCGCTCCAGGGTGTAGCGCTCCTCGTCCTTGGTCTCGCACAGGTGGGTGTGGAGCCGCACGCCGTACTGCCGGGCCAGCAGGGCGCTCTGCCGCAGCAGCTCCCCGGACACGGAGAAGGGGGAGCAGGGGGCCAGTACCACCTGGCGCATGGAGCCGGGCCGGGGGTCGTGGTAGGCCTCGATGGCCCGGGCGCTGTCGGCCATGATGGCGTCGATGGTCTGCACCACGCTGTCCGGCGGCAGGCCGCCGTCCTTCCGGCTCAGGTCCATGCTGCCCCGGGAGCAGGCCATCCGCATCCCCAGCTCCTCCGCCGCGGCGAACTGGGCGCCCAGAAGGTCCCCGCTGCCGGCGGGGAAGACATAGTGGTGGTCAAAGCAGGTGGTGCACCCGTGCTTCATCATCTCCCCCATGGCGGTGAGGGAGGAATAGCGGACCACCGTCCCGTCCAGGTTCTTCCAGATCTCATACAGGGCCCGGAGCCAGTCGAAGAGCTCCAGGCTCTGCACCTGGGGCAGGTTCCGGGAGAAGCACTGGTAGAGGTGGTGGTGGGTGTTGACAAGGCCGGGGTAGCAGAGCATCTCCGAGCAGTCGATGGTCTCGTCGGCCTCACCGGCCAGCCGGGGGCCGATGGCGGTGATAAAGCCGTTTTCGCAGAGGATATCCGCGTGCTCCAGGACCCGGTCTCCGTCGTCGCAGGTGACGGCGGCCCGGATGTTTTTCAGCAGCAGGGAGGGCATGGCGGTCGCTCCTTTCCGTGGCGTGGGCCGGTGGTTGTATGTGTTCTGCATACAATTATAGAGAAAATGGCGGCGGAATGCAACCGGATCGGAAAAACTGCCGGGGAAGGGCCGCCAGCCGTTGACTAATTGGAAATATATGATATGATACCGGTGCGACAGCAAATTTGGAAAGGAAATGCCGGCTATGATCGACATCTTTGACATTATGGGCCCCATCATGGTAGGCCCCTCCAGTTCCCATACCGCCGGGGCGGTGCGCATCGGGCGCATGGCCCGGGCCCTGCTGGGGGAGGCCCCGGTGCGGGCAAAGCTCCATCTCCACGGCTCCTTCGCGGAGACCGGCGTGGGCCACGGCACGGACAAGGCCCTGGTGGCGGGGCTCCTGGGCATGGCCCCCGACGACCTCCGCATCCCCCACAGCTTCAGCATCGCCGAGGAGCAGGGCCTTACCTTCACCTTCAATGAGATCGACCTGCGGGATGCCCACCCCAACAGCGTGCGGCTGGAGGTGGTGGGCGAGGAGGGCAGCTGCCTGACCATGCAGGCCTGCTCCGTGGGCGGCGGCCGGATCCGGGTGGACAAGATCGACGGGGTGGACGTGAGCTTCACCGGGGACTACCACACCCTCATCATCCACAACCGGGACGACCGGGGCCATGTGGCGGATGTGACCTACGCCCTGTATCAGGCCAAGGTGAACGTGGCCAACATGAGCCTGCACCGGGACGCCAAGGGCGGCAGCGCCATCATGATCATTGAGACGGATGAACCCATTCCCCGGCCGATCCTGGATCTTGTGCGGCGCCTGCCCGGGATCCTGCACGTCACCTACTACGAGAAGGAGGAGTAAGGATGAATCTGGATTCCATGAAGGACATCCTGGCCGCCGCCCGCCGGGAGGACAAGCCCCTGTGGGAGATCATTCTGGAAACGGACATGGAAAACCGGGGGGTCACCCGGGAGGAGTCCATGGCCAAAATGGCCCAGGCCTGGCGCGCCATGCTGGACGCGTCCAACTCCTATGACGGCCGCCGCCACAGCGCCAGCGGCCTGGTGGGGGGCCAGGGGGAGCAGATGCGCTCTTATGCCGCCGGGGACCCTATCTGCGGCGATTTTGCCGCACAGGTCATTACCGAGGCCCTGTGCATGGGGGAGAGCAACGCCTGCATGCGCCGGATCGTGGCGGCCCCCACGGCGGGGGCCTGCGGCGTGATGCCGGCGGTGCTGATCCCGCTGTACCGCCGGGACGATATCCCTGAGGAGAAGATGCTGGAGGCCATGTTCGTGGCCAGCGGCATCGGCGCGGTGATCGCCTACAAGGCCTGCATCGCCGGCGCCGCCGGCGGCTGTCAGGCGGAGATCGGCAGCGCCTCCGCCATGGCGGCGGGGGCCCTGGTGACCCTCCGGGGCGGTACGGCGGAGCAGGTGTGCCACGCGGTGGCTATGGCCCTGAAGAACCTGTTGGGCCTGGTGTGCGACCCGGTGGCGGGCCTGGTGGAGGTGCCCTGCGTCAAGCGCAACGTCATCGGCGCCATGAACGCCATGGCCGCCGCCGACATGGCCCTGGCGGGCATCGAGAGCCGCATCCCGGTGGACGAGGTCATCGACGCCATGGGCGACGTGGGCCGCCGCCTGCCGGTGGAGTTCCGGGAGACGGCCCTGGGGGGCCTGGCGGTGACGCCTACCGGCAAGGCGGTGAAAGAGCGGATGCTGGGCGGCCGGAACAAGAACCGGACCCTCACCATCAAGGACGCCCGCTGGAAGCTGCAGAAGGCCGGCCCCGCCAGCTGAGAGACGGAAGAATAACAGCGCGGAGGAGGCTTTATGCCTCCTCCGCGCTGTTTCGCTGCTTTGGCCTCAGCGGATCTCCTGCTCCAGGCTGTCAAACACCGGGGCGTCGAAAAAGTCCCGGAGGGTGATGTCCAGCCCGTCGCAGAGCTTTTTGACGGTGGCCACGGTGGCGCTGTGGTTGCGGCCGCTGACGATGTTGTTGACGGTGGATTGGGTGACGCCGCTGAGGGTTGCCAGGCGGTTGACGGTGATGCCCCGCAGGGCGCACAGGTCCAGGATCCGCTGGCGGACCGCGGTGCTGGTATCCATGGCATCACATCCTAACTCAAATGAGATAAGTACAGCGTACCCGTTTTTTAACGGAAAACTTACCTCTTTTGAGTTGACTTTTTTCGGCAGAGACGGTATACTCATACTCGCCGGCTGCGGGGCGCCGCCGCCGGATAAACGGCGGCTTCCGGGCCGCGTAAGGAGAACAACGATGAAAGAATTATTACAGGTGCGGGGCCTGACCAAGACCTTCCGGCTGTCGGCCAAGCAGCAGAAGCTGGAAAAGACCAGGGAAAAGGTCCGCACAGCGGTGAACGATCTGTCCTTCACCGCCAATGAAGGGGAAATTTTCGGGCTGCTGGGCCCCAACGGCGCCGGCAAGACCACCACGCTGCGGATGCTGGCCACCCTGATCCGTCCCGACAGCGGCGACGCCGTCCTGGACGGGGCCAGCGTGGTGAAGGAGCCGGAGCAGGTCCGGGGGAAGATCGGCTTTCTCACCAGCGAGCTGAAGCTGGAGGAATTTTTTACCCCCAACTACCTTTTCGACTTCTTTTCCACTCTCCACGGGGTGCCGCCCCAGGTGCGGCGGCAGCGGCGGGAGGCCCTCTTCGCCCGCTTCGGCATCGACCGTTTCGCGGAGGTGAAGGTGGCGGACCTGTCCACCGGTATGAAGCAGAAGGTGTCCCTGGTGGTGTCCATCGTCCACGACCCGGACATCATCATCTTCGACGAGCCCACCAACGGCCTGGACGTCCTCACCGCCCGGGTGGTGACGGACTTCCTCCAGGAGCTGCGGAGCCAGGGCAAGACCATCATCGTCTCCACCCACATCTTCAGCCTGGTGGAGAAGCTCTGCGACCGGGTGGGCATCATCATCGACGGCCGCATGGTCTGCTGCGGCACCCTGGAGGAGATCCGGCGGGGCGGGAGCCTGGAGGACCGGTTCTTTGACATTTATCGGGAAACGGTAGGTGAGGCGGAATGAAAAGCAACGGTATCATCGCCATCATGCGCAAGGAGCTGGCCCGGTTCTTCGGGGACAAGCGGATGGTGGTCAGCATCCTCCTGCCGGGGCTGCTGATCTATGTGATGTACAGCTTCATGGGCCAGGCCATGGGCAGCCTCTACGGCGTGGAGGAGGACTATGTGCCCACCGTCCAGGTGGTGAACCTGCCGGCGTCCGTGTCGGCCCTGGTGGAGGCCTCCGGGGGAATGGCCCTGGTGGAGACGGACGCATCCGCCGTGGAGGAGGCCAAGGCGGCGGTGGCGGAGCAGGGGCTGGACCTGCTGGCGGTGTTCCCGGCGGACTTCGACCAGGCGGTGGCGGCCTACGACCCGGCCGGCGGCGGGGCGGCCCCCGACGTGGAGATCTATTACAACGCCGCCTCCACCGCCTCCCAGAGCACCTACATGCTGCTCACCGGCCTTCTGGACGCCTACGAGGCCCAGCTGGCCAACAAGTTTGACATCAACGCCGGAGGCGGCGTCTACGACCTGGCCTCGGAGAAGGACACGGCGGGGACCTATTTCGCCTCCCTGATGCCCCTGCTGCTGATGATCTTCCTCTACTCCGGCTGCGTGGCGGTGGCGCCGGAGTCCATCGCCGGGGAGAAGGAGCGGGGCACCATCGCCACCATGCTCATCACCCCCATCCGCCGGGGGGACATCGCCGTGGGCAAGATATTGGCCCTGGCGGTGGTGGCGCTGCTGTCCGGCGCCTCCAGCGCCGTGGGCACGGTGCTGGCCCTGCCCAAACTCGTGGGAGCGGCCTCTGACGAGCTCTCCGCCAATATCTATGGCGTCCAGGACTATCTCCTGCTGGCGGCGGTGATCCTCTCCACGGTGCTGCTGCTGGTGACCCTCATCTCCATCCTCTCCACCTTCGCCAAGACGGTGAAGGAGGCCCAGACCTATGTGATGCCCCTGATGATCCTGGTGATGGTGCTGGGCGTCACCGCCATGTTCGGCGGCGGGGCCAAGACGGAGCTGTGGTACTACCTCATCCCCCTGTACAACAGCGTGCAGTGCATGGTGGGGGTGTTCTCCTTCAGCACGGTCACCGCGGGGGTGGCGGCGGCCCTGGCGGCCAACGCGGTGTACACCGTCCTGGGGGTGTTCCTCCTGACCCGGATGTTCAACAGCGAAAAGATCGTCTTCTCCCGGTAAACGAAGGAAAACGGGACAAAAAAGCCTCCTGTACCTTAGGGTACAGGAGGCTTTTTCACACAGACGAGGCCTGGGGGAGGTGTCAGCGCTCCTCCCGGAAATAGGGTAGGCCCAGATGGGCGGGGGGCTGATTTTCCGGCTTGCGGCGCAGGGAGACCACGATCAGCACGATGATAGTCACCACATAGGGCAGCATCCGGAACAGCTCCAGGGACCGGCGGTTCAGGCCGGGGATGTACAGGTACAGCCAGGTGAGGATACCGAACAGGTAGGAGCCCCACAGGGCGTTGAGAGGCCGCCACACGGCGAAGATCACCAGGGCCACCGCCAGCCAGCCCAGGGCCTCGATGGTGCCCTCGCTGGCCCAGGTGCCCTTGATGTAGTCCATGGTGTAGTAGAGGCCGCCCAGGCCGGAGATGCCGGCGCCGATGCAGGTGGCCAGGTACTTGTAGCGGGTGACGTTGATGCCGGCGGCGTCGGCGGTGGCGGGGCTCTCGCCGATGGCGCGCAGGTTCAGGCCGGTCCGGGTCCGGGTAAGGAACCAGTGCAGGACGATGGCCATGATAATAGCCAGATACACCATGAAGCCGTGGCTGAGGAAGATGCGGCCGAACCACCCCAGGTCCGCCAGGGCGGGGATGTTGGTGCGGTAAGCGCCGGAGGTGACGGCCACAGAGATCTGCCCCACGCCGCCGGCCAGCTTGTTGAGGCTGCCGCCGAAGAAGTTGGCGAGGCCGCCGCCGAAGATTGTCAGGGTCAGGCCGGTGACGTTCTGGTTGGCCCGGAGGGTGATGGTGAGGAAGCTGAAGAGCAGCCCGCCCAGCATGGAGGCCAGGAAGGCGCAGGCCAGGGACAGCAGCAGGCACACCAGGGGGCTGGGGTCCGGGGTGGAGGACTCATAGGCGAAGGCGCTGGCAAGGCCGGCGATGCCGCCCAGGTACATGATGCCCGGCACGCCCAGGTTCAGGCTGCCGGATTTCTCCGTCAGGATCTCGCCCAGGGCGCCGAAGAGGATCACGGTGCCGAAGATGATGGCCGATTGCAGCAGCTGGATCATGCCTTGGCTCCCCCTTTCTTTTTGCGGAAAATGAGTTTGTAGTTGATGAAGAACTCGCTGCCGATGATGCAGAAGAGGATGATGCCGGTGATGACCTCGGAGGCGAAGTCGTTGAGGTTGAACTGGGAGGCGATCTCCGAGGCGCCCTTCTGGAGAAATACCAGCAGAAGGGCGATGAGCACCATGATGAAGGTGTTGAACTGGGCCAGCCAGGCCACGATGATGGCGGTGAAGCCCCGGCCGCCGGCGGTGTTGGTGGAGATGGTGTGGTCCACGCCGGATACCGCCAGGAAGCCCGCCAGGCCGCAGATGGCGCCGGAGATGGCCATGGTGCGGATGATGACCCGGGAGAGCTTGATGCCGGCGTAGCGGGCGGTGTTGTGGCTCTCGCCTACCACGGCGATCTCATAGCCCTGCTTGGAGTACTTGAGGTAGGCGAACATCCCCACGGTCAGCACCAGCACGATCACCACATTGAGGGCGTAGGTCTGACCGAAGAGGGCGGGGAACCAGCCGGCGTTGGTCTGCTGGTTGATGATGCCCACGGTGTTGGACCCGGAGGGGTTCTCCCACAGGGCCACGCAGTAGGAAGTGATCTGGATGGCCACATAGTTCATCATCAGGGTGAACAGCGTCTCGTTGGTGCCCCAGCGGGCCTTGAAGATGGCGGGGAGGATGCCCCAGAGGGCGCCGGCGGCAATGCTCACCACCGCCATCAGGACGATCAGCGCCGGGGTGGGCAGGGAAGCCCCCAGATACAGCATGCACCAGGCGGTGACGCAGCCGCCCATCAGGATCTGGCCCTCGGCGCCGATGTTCCAGAAGCGCATTTTGAAGGCGGGGGCCAGCCCCACGCTGATGCACAGCAGCACCATGGCGTCCCGGATGGTGATCCAGCGGCGGCGGGTGGTGCCCAGGGCCCCCTCATACATGGCCTTGTACACATCCACCGGGTTGAGGCTGGTGACGGAATAGATGAAAAGGCCGCTGAGAAGGAGGGCCAGCAGCACCGCCGCGATGCGGATGCCCCAGGACTTGGAGCGGGAAATGCCGTCCCGCTTGACAAGGCGGATCAACGGCTCGCTGTGTCGTACCGTACTCATGCGCGGTGTACCTCCTTCCTGAGATTGGTCATCATGAGGCCCACTTCCTCCTTGGTGGTGCTGCGGCCGTCCACGATGCCGTTGACCTTGCCGGAGCAGAGCACCAGGATGCGGTCGCACAGCTCCAGCAGCACGTCCAGATCCTCGCCCACGAAAATGACGGCCACGCCCTTTTGCTTTTGCTCATTGAGCAGGTGGTAGATGGTGTAGGAGGTGTTGATATCCAGGCCCCGCACCGCGTAGGCGGTCATCAGCACCGTGGGCGCGGAGGCGATCTCCCGGCCCACCAGCACCTTCTGGACGTTGCCGCCGGAGAGACGGCGCACCGGGGTGGTGAGGCTGGGGGTGGAGACCTCCAGCTCCTGGCGGACCTGCTCCGCCAGCACCTTGGGGGCCTTCCGGTCGGCGATGGGCCCCCGGCCCTCCCGGTAGCTCTTGAGCATCATGTTGTCGATCATGCCCATGGAGCCCACCAGACCCATGCCCAGCCGGTCCTCCGGCACGAAGGCCATGGATACGCCGATCCTGTGGATCTGCAGGGGGTCCTTCCCCAACAGCTCCTCGCCCTTCCGGTCCACCGGCACATGCTGCCCGGCGATGGGCTCGTCGGAGGTAGGGGGATAGTAAATCACATGGGAGCCCTCCAGGGGGTGCTGCAGGCCGGCAATGGCCTCCAGCAGCTCCTTCTGGCCGCTGCCGGAGATGCCGGCGATGCCCAGGATCTCGCCGCCGCAGGCGGTGAAGGACACGTTGTCCAGGACCTTTACCCCGTCGTGGTTGCGGACGGTCAGGTCCTTCACCTCCAGCCGGACGGGCCGGTGCTCCACCAGGGGGCGGTCGATGTTCAGGCTCACCGTCCGGCCCACCATCATGTCGGTGAGCTTCTGGGGGTCGGTATCCTTGGTGGCCACCTCGCCGATGAACTCACCCTTGCGCAGCACCGCCACCCGGTCGGAAATGGCCATCACCTCGTGGAGCTTATGGGTGATGATGACGATGGATTTGCCGTCGGCCTTCATGTTCCGCAGCACGTCAAAGAGGCGGTTGGTCTCCTGGGGCGTCAAAACGGCGGTGGGCTCATCCAGGATCAGCACGTCCGCCCCCCGGTAGAGGACCTTTACGATCTCCACGGTCTGCTTCTGGGAGACGGTCATGTTATAGACTTTTTGATTGGGATCCACCACAAACCCGTACCGCTGGCAGATGGTACGGATCTTTTCGGCGGCGGCCTTCAGGTCCAGCTTTCCGGGTTCCTTCAGGCCCAGGACGATATTTTCCGTAGCGGTGAGCACGTCCACCAGCTTGAAGTGCTGATGGATCATGCCGATCCCCAGGTCAAAGGCGTCCTTGGGGGAGCGGATGGTCACCTCCTGCTCGCCCACAAAGATCTGCCCGCCGTCGGGGAAGTAAATGCCGGAGAGCATGTTCATCAGCGTCGTTTTGCCGCTGCCGTTCTCTCCCAGCAGGGAGAGGATCTCCCCCTCCCGGATATCCAGGTCGATTTTGTTGTTGGCCACTACCGGGCCAAAGGTCTTGGTGATGCCGCGCATCCGGACCGCGTTGTTACCTTCCAATCATGTCACCCTTTCCCGGCGTCCCGGGCCCGCGGGAAAAGCGGGCCCTTACCGATCTTGATTGCGGACACGGGACCCCGGCGCAGGGGCCCGCCGCATGTTAGGGAAAGAGAGGAAGCCGCAGAGGCGGCTTCCTCTCTCGTAGCTGCGGGACGATGTTTAGTTGAGCTCCGTGATGCCGTCGATCCGCAGATCGAAATAGGGGGCGGAGCGCTGGACGGACTCCTGGAAGACGCCGTTCTCAATGACGTTGACCACAGGGCCCTCAAAGACCACGTCGCCGGTATTGAAGTCGATGATGGAGAAGTCTACCTCATAGCTGTCCACAGTCTTGCCGTCCACGGTGAACTTGCTGGTGTCGAACACGTTGAGGCTGCCGTCCTTGATGCCGGCCCAGGCGGCGTCCACAGCCTCCTGGGTGCCCTCGGCGCAGGCGCTGCCCAGAGCGGAGATGGTCTGAGCGCCCATGGCGTAGCCGCAGGCGAAGTCGGCGGGGATCTCCTCACCGGCGATGAACTTCTCCAGGGTGGCCTTGTAGAGGACGGACCACACGTTCTGAGAGGAGGTCAGGGCGGCGTCAGGGGCCACGGACAGCATGTCGATGTTGTAGCCCACGGAGTAGACCTCCTTGCCCTTCTCGTGCTCGGCCTGAACGGCGGAGGGGGCGCCGGTGGAGTCGGCGTGCTGGCCGATGATGACGCAGCCGTTCTCCATCAGGGCCAGGGCGGTCTCATTCTCCTTGGTCAGGTCGAACCAGGAGTTGGTGTACTGGACCTCCATGTAGGCCTCGGGGACGATGGACTGGATGCCCAGCAGGAAGGCGGTGTAGCCGGAGACCACCTCGGCGTAGGGGTAAGCGCCCACATAGCCGATCTTGGGATCGGTGACGGTGCCGGCGTCCATGAGCTCCTTGAGCTTCATGCCGGCCACCACGCCGGAGACGTAGCGGGACTCATATGTATAGGGGAAGATGTTCTTGAAATTGCTCTGTCCGGCGACGCCGGCCTGGTCGCCGGTGCAGGCCACGAAGGTGACGTCGGAGAACTCCTGGGCGGCCTGGAGCATGAAGGCCTGGTGGCCGTAGGAGTCGGAGAAGATGATGTCGCAGCCGGAGTCCGCCAGGTCGGCGGCGGCGTCGTAGCACTTCTGGTCCTCCGCCACGTTGTACTTGAAGGTGACGTTGGCCATGTCGATGCCCAGTTCCTCGCAGGCCGTGGTGATGCCCTCGATGTGGGCCATGTCGTAGCCGGAGTTTTCATCGTGGACGCAGATGACGCCGATCTTGATGTCCACCGCGCCGGCGTCGCCGGTATCGCCGGTATCGCTGGTGCCGTTGTTGGCGGTATCGTTGCCGCCGTTGTTGCCGGTGTTGTTGCCGCCGCAGGCCACCAGGGCCAGCAGCATCACTGCTGTCAGCAGCAGGGCCAAGAGCTTCTTCATAAATTTTCCTCCTTTTCTTTTCCAAAAACATACCTGGGTTTTCTATGCCTCTCTATTGTACAGGAAAGCGTCGTGAATTTCAACTAATAATCCTGCTGATTGCCTAAATATTTTTTAGGGATTTGGACAAACCGCCCGTACCGGGACCCTCCGGGGGCGATCCGGCGGGGAAAAGGGACGGCGGATGGGGGCGGGCGGCGCCGGAGGACCGTCCGTCGGGGAGGAAAAGGCCGGCGCCGCGTCAGCGGCGCCGGCTTGTTTGGTGCGTCAGGAAAAATTTCCCGGGGCGATCAGGCGGCCTGAGCGGGGGCCTCCTCGGCGGGGGCCTCAGGCAGGTCCGCGAAGCGCATCAGGATGGTAGCGACCTGCGCGCGGGTAGCGGTGGCCCGGGGGGCGATGGTGCCGTCGGCGTTGCCCTGGAACAGGCCGGTGGAGACCATCCAGCTCATGGCGTCGGTAGCGTAGGCGCTGATGGTATCGGCGTCGGTAAAGACGCTCAGGTCGGCCTCAGCGTCGGCACCCTTGTAGCGGTACAGCATGGCGGCGATCTCCTGGCGCAGGACGGTGCCCTCGGGATCGAAGGTGGTCTCGGTGCGGCCGGTGATGACCTTGTTCTCGTAGGCCCAGATCACGGCGTCCTTGTAGGCGGCGTCATCCGCCACATCGGTGAAGGGGTTCTCGCCGGTGACCTCGGGGGAGCCGGCCATACGGTAGAGGGCGGTGGCCAGGGCCACGCGGGTCATGCCCTCGCCGGGGCCGAAGGTGGTGGCGGTGAGGCCGTCTACCAGCTTGTTCTCGGTGACATAGGCCACCGCGTCATAGTACCAGTTGTCCTTGGTGAAGTCGGAGTAGCCCAGGTCGTTGAGAGCGGCCTCGGTGAGGATGGTGATGCGGCCGGCGGGCGCGGCGTAGCCGGTGACCTTGCCGCCCTCAAAGGACTTGACGTAGTTGGCCAGGACCATGTAGTCCTCCATCACATAGTCCAGCACGTTCACAGCGCCCTCGAACATGGCGAAGCCGTCGCCCAGATCCCGGAGGGTGTAGTTGTAGCCGGCCAGGTTGTACTTGGCGCTGAGATCCAGGGCCTCATACTTGCCGGTCTCGCTGTTGAGCACCTGCACGTCGGTGACACGGTACTCGCCGGTGGGGCCGCCGGTCCATACGCCCTTCTCATCCTTCTGGACGGTGGAGGCGATGGAGGTGTCGATGGTGTACTTCAGGCCGGAGACGTGCAGGAAGCCGCCGTTCTCCATGGAGCCGTCAGCGGCGGCGTCCTTGGCGCCCCACTCCAGGGCGTCCAGCAGCTGCTGGCCGGTCACGGTCTGCAGGCAGGCCACGTTGCCGAAGGTGTGAATCTCCTTGCAGGTCTTGTAGGAGATGTCGCCGGTAATGGCCTCGTTGCGGATGCCGCCGCCGTTCATGATGGCCACGTCCACATCCAGGCCCATGTTGTCAAAGAGGTAGTACAGGGCGTCGGCGGCGAAGTCGCCGGTGTTGGTCTCCTGCTTGCGGACCAGGCGGTTGCCGTCGGCGTCATAGTTGTCCAGGGTGTCGTCGATGTGCCCGATGACCTCGCCCAGCTGGGTGTCGATCTCGGTGACCCAGGCGTCCTCGATGGCCTTCACGTCGGCATCGGGGGTCAGGTCGGCCAGATCCGCCGCGGAGAGGAGCTTGGTGGTGATGGTGCCGTCGGCGGCAATGGTCATCTGGCCCAGAGCGTTGAGGTAGGAACCGGTCTGGGTGAGGACCACGGTGTCGCCGGCCTTGTCCTTCACGCTCTCCATGGCCACGGTGGAGTGGGAGTGGCCGTCAATGAAAGCGTCCAGGCCGGTGGTGTTGGCGATGACCTCCTTGGAGGTCCAGGGCTCAGAGGAGGGGTCAACGCCCAGGTGGCCCAGGCCGATGACGTAGTCAGCCTCGGCGGCAGCGGCGTCGATGGCCTTCTGCACGGCGGCGTACAGGGCGGAGCCGTCCTCACCGCCGGCGATGCCGTAGATGTAGTTGCCGTTTCCATCCTGGAAGTAGGCGGGGGTGGACTTGGTAAAGGACTCAGGCGTGGTGACGCCCACGAAGGCCACCTTCACGCCGTTGACCTCAAAGACCTTGTAGCTGTCCAGCACGTTCTCGCCCACAACGCCGTCCTTCTCATGGTAGAAGTTGCAGGAGACATAGGGGAAGTCAGCCCATTCGATGGCCTGCATGCAGCCCTCCATGCCGTAGTCGAACTCATGGTTGCCCAGAGTGGCCAGGTCATAGCCGGCGGCATTCATCATCTTGATGATGCTCTCGCCCTTGTCCATGGAGCCGTAGGCGGTGCCCTGGATGGCGTCGCCGGCGTCCACCAGCAGCGCGTTCTCCAGGGAATCCTTATAGGCGGCCACCAGAGAGTAGGTCATGTCCTGAGTGATGTAGGTGTGTACGTCGTTGGTGTAGAGCACGGTGACCTCACCGGTGCCCTCCTCGGCGAAGGCGGTGACGGTCATGCCCAGGGCCATGACCATCGCCAGCAGCAGGGCGAGGAGCTTGTTCCACTTTCTCATGCAGTTTCCTCCTAAACTAAAATTGGGGCAGTCCTCCCGGCGGAGCCGGGGAGAAAAGGGGTCGCCCCCTCTGCCTGTATACGGCACAATTATACGCTATCTTTTTCAGTTTGGCTAGAGCGATTTGCACAATTTTACAAAAAAATCCATGGGGAGAAAACAGGGCGTCCCCGGCGGATCCCTCCGCCGGGGACGCTGGTGTCCGCCCTCAGGCGGGGATGGTGAGGACCTGGCCCACATAGATCAGGGCGGGGTCCCGGATGGCGTCCTTGTTGGCCTCATAGATCTCGGTCCAGCGGCCGCCGGCGCCGTAGAAGCGGTAGGCGATGTTCCACAGGCAGTCGCCGGAGACCACGGTGTAGGAGGAGCCCTCCGCGGGCTGCTCCTCAGGCTGCTCCTCAGGGACCTCCGGGACTTCCTCCGGCGTCTCTTCGGGGACCTCCTCCTGGACATAGTCCTTGGCGAGGTTGGCCTTCAGGGCGCCGGCCTCCTCCTGGGTCAGGCCGATGTCCGCCAGATAATCGGCGGCAGCGGCGGCCAGGTCCGTATCCGCCAGCTTGGCGCTGTCGGTGACGCCGGTGATGGATTTGAGCATGGAGACGATGTTGCTCTCCCGGACCGCCTCATACTGCTCGCTGCCCTTCTCCAGGTGGTAGTAGTTGACATAAGTCGTCATGTAGTCCTCCACCACCTGGTCGTAGCTGGCGCCCATGAAGCAGGCCAGCAGGGCGGAGACGAAGCCGGCCCGGTCCTTGCCCTCGGTGCAGTGGACCAGGTAGGGGCCCTCGTTGGCGGCAAAGGACCGCAGGCCCTCGGCAAGGCCGCTCTTGAAGTCGGCGGCGGTGAAATCCACCCCCAGGTTCAGGGCCTTCACCTTATGGGCGTCGAACAGGGACTGGTAATAGGGGGAGGCAAAATCCCCGGCGGCAAAATAACCCTGGATCAGTTCGTCGGAGTCCGCCAGGTTCATCACGGTCTGGATGCCGTTCTCCTGGGCTAGGGCGTCGGCATAGGCGGCCCGGCCCAGCTCATTGTTCACCGGGCTGCTGCTGCGGAAGAGGGCGTTCTCCCCCAGGTCCCCGGCGGCGATGTTCCGGAAGTTGGCGAACACGGCGTCGGAGGCGTAGTCCTCCCTCACGTCGGTGCGGGTGAGCTGGTGGATGAGGTACTGATCCCGGTAGCCCTCCTTCTCATGCATGGAGATGGTCACCTTCACGTCCTCCAGGGAGGTGCCCTCGGGGAACTGCCAGGTGTAGCTGCCGTCCTCCGCCGTCACCTTCTGGGCCACGCCGTAGGTGGTGGCGAAATCCCCCATGTTGATGGCGGCGATGAGCACGCCCTCACTGTCCCGCAGCACCAGGGAGCCGGTGTCCACATCGGAGTAGTTGGTGCAAAGGGGCATCTGGTAGGCGTCCCCGCCGATGGCCAGGCTCACCACGTCGCCGTAGGCGTAGCCCGCCTCCTGGAGGTCCGCGGGGTCGATGTCCAGCACCAGGTTGCCGTATTTCTGGATCTCCGTGACGCCGCCTTCAAAGCTGGCGTACTCGGTGTCCCCGGCGTAGGCCGGCAGGGCCAGGCTCAAAGCCAGCACCAGCGCCAGGACCAGGGAAGCTGCCTTCTTCATACAAAATCCTCCTAACTGTGCCGGCCGGCGGACGGCCGGGAATTTAGGGGCGGCGCAGGCCGCCCTCTTATCCCCATTGTAGCGCAGGCGGCTCCCTTTGAACAGCCTGAATTTTACATATTCAACAAAAACTTATGGCGGCTTGCGGGATATGGTGGAATGAATGCCGGAAGTGTGGTATACTGCTGCCCAGAAAAAGGCCGCCCCATGGCGGCAGAGGAGGTAATTGCCATGAGGACACTGCTGAAAGGCGGCCTGGTGATCTCCGGGACGGAGACCCGCCGGGCGGACGTACTGATAGAGGGAGAGGCCATCCTGGCGGTGGGGACGGACCTGCCGGAGGAGGGCGCCCGGGTGGTGGACTGCTCCGGGAAGCTCCTGTTCCCGGGCTTCATCGACGGCCACACCCACTTTGACCTGCCGGTGGCGGGCACCGTCACCGCCGACGACTTTGCCAGCGGCAGCCGGGCGGCCCTCCGGGGAGGCACCACCATGGTGGTGGATTTTGCCGCCCCGGACAAGGGGGAGACCCTCCGCCACGGCCTGGACCTCTGGCGGGAGAAGGCGGCGGGGAAGTGCGCCTGCGACTACGGCTTCCACATGACCATCGACGACTGGAACGGCGGCATCTCCCGGGAGATCGGGGAGATGATGGACGAGGGCGTGTCCACTTTCAAGATGTATATGACCTACCCCGCCATGATGATCCCGGAGGGGGACATGTACAGCGCCCTCCTGCGGCTGAAGGAGGTGGGGGGCGTGGCCGGGGTCCACTGTGAGAACAGCGGCATCATCGACGCCCTGATCGCCCGGGCCAAGGCGGAGGGGAAGCTGTCCCCGGCCTCCCATCCCCGGACCCGTCCCGCCCCCCTGGAGGCGGAGGCGGTGGGCCATCTCCTGCGGATGGCCCAGCTGGCGGACACGCCGGTGATCGTGGTCCACCTGTCCACGGCGGCCTCCCTGGAGGAGGTCCGGGCCGCCCGGAAGCGGGGCCAGACGGTGTATGTGGAGACCTGCCCCCACTACCTGCTGCTGGAGGACAGCGTCTACGACTCGCCGGAGTACCGGGAGGCGGCCAAGTTCGTCTGCGCCCCGCCCATCCGGAAGAAGGAGGACCGGGAGGCGTTGTGGGCGGCCCTGCGCGGCGGGGAGATCCAGACCGTGGCCACGGACCACTGCTCCTTCACCCTGGCCCAGAAGGACATGGGCCGGGAGGACTTTACCAGGATCCCCGGGGGCCTTCCCGGGGTGGAGACCCGGGGGGTGCTCCTCTATACCGCCGGCGTGGCGGCGGGGCGCATCACCCTCCAGGACATGTGCCGCCTGCTCTGCGAGAACCCCGCCAAGCTCTACGGCTGCTGGCCCCGGAAGGGGACCATCGCCCCGGGCAGCGATGGGGACGTCGTTGTCTACGACCCCGCCGCCGACAGCGTCATCACCGCCGCGGACCAGGCTATGAACGTGGATTACAGCCCCTATGAGGGCTTCCCCACCGCCGGCAGCGTGGCCCAGGTGTATCTCCGGGGGGCCCTGGCGGTGGACCATGGGGAGGTGCTGGCGCCGCCGGAGGGGAGATTCATCCCCAGAGGGAAGTGCGTGCTGTGATGGGGGACGAGGAACTGATCGGGCTGTGCCGGGAGCTGATCCGGCGGCCCAGCGTGTCCGGAGAGGAACGGGCCGCGGCGGAATTCCTCCGGGACACCATGGTAAGCCTTGGATATCCCCAGGTGGAGATCGACCGCTATGGCAGCGTCCTGGGACGGATCCCCGGCCGCCGCCCCGGGAAAACCGTCCTCATGGACGGCCATATCGACACCGTCCCCGTGGAGGACCCGGGCCTCTGGGCCCATGATCCCTTTGCCGGGGAGGTGGAGGGGGAGCGGCTCTACGGCCGGGGGGCCTCGGACATGAAAGGGGGCGTGGCCGCCATGGTGCTGGCCGCCGCCCGGTTCGCCCGGGATGCCGGCGGGGATTTCGCCGGGACGGTCTGCGTGTCCTGCTCCGTCCAGGAGGAGCGCTTCGAGGGGGTGGCCTGCCGGGAGATCGCCCTGCTGGCCCGGCCGGATTACGTCATCATCGGCGAGGCCACCTCCACCACCCTGAAGATCGGCCAGCGGGGCCGGGCAGAGGTGACGGTGGAGGCCCGGGGCCGGTCCTGCCACTCATCCAACCCGGAGAAGGGGGTCAACGCGGTCTACCATATGGCGGAGCTCATCGGGGAGCTGCGCCGCCTGCCGCCGCCGGAGCATCCCCTTTTGGGCCAGGGGATCCTGGAGCTGACGGACATCATCTCCGCCCCCTATCCCGGGGCCTCTGTGGTGCCGGGGCTGTGCCGGGCCACCTTTGACCGGCGGCTGCTGCCGGGGGAGACGGCGGAGAGCGTCCTGGCCCCCATCCGGGCGGCCATCGCCCGGGTGAAGGAGCGTGTCCCGGAGCTGGAGGCGGCGGCGGGATTGACCAGGGGCAGCTCCGGCTGCTGGACCGGGGACACCCTGGCGGCGGAGCGGTTTTTCCCTGCCTGGGTGCTGCCGGAGGACCACCACCTGGTCCGGGCCGCCCTGGCGGGGCTCCGGGCGGCGGGGATCGACGCCCCGCTGTCCCACTACGCCTTCTGCACCAACGCCAGCAGCTTCTGCGGGGAGCTGGGGATCCCCACGGTGGGCTTTGGCCCCTCCCTGGAGAGCTTGGCCCATGTGACCGACGAGTACATCGAGATCGGCCAGCTGGAGCGGGCCTGCCGGGGCTACCAGGGGATCCTGGGGGCCCTGACGGCGGGCTGAGCCGGCAAAAAAACTGGAGGCAACCAATAGTTGCGCCCCGGCTGGTGGCGGCAACCGGCCAAAGTATGTATACTTACCCCATTATCGGAGGCGGTTTCCAGGAACTCCTCCGGCATAAGAAGGAGGAATTGAGAGTATGTATTTTGGCGTTAGGACCGTTATTGCGGGCGGCATCATGCTGCTGCTCTCCCTGGCCATGCTGGCGCTGTTCGGCGTTTTGCTCTGGTATGTGATCCGGGCCCTGCGGAAATATGTGGGGGACACGCCCGCCAGGGAGGAGGACGCCGCCGTGAAGCGCTCCCTGGGGGAGGCGCTGAAGGCCCACCGGGCCCGCTGCGGCATGACCCAGGAGTTTGTGGCCCAGTCCCTGGGGGTCAGCCGCCAGGCGGTGAGCAAATGGGAGAGCGGGGCCTCGGACCCCAGCACCGTGAACCTGCTGGCCCTGTCCCGACTCTACGGCGTGTCCGCCGATGAGCTCCTCCGGGAGGCAAACGGCGGAAAAGAGCAATGAACAGTCCCTGTAAAGGGAAATACCTGTCCGGCCCTTTCGGGGCCGGACAGGTATTTTTTTCGCGCGATGTTCCGGGGACCGAGGCCGGGCGGCGCTCAGTCCACGTCCTCTGTGGGGGCGGGGGCGGGGAGGTCCAGGCAGCGGGGATCCTGGAAAACGCCCCGGAGGTAGCGCAGGGCGGAGGCAAAGTAGAAGCCGTCGCAGATGCGCTCGTCGGTGACCACGGTGTAGTCCATATACTTGCGGCCCACCACGTCCCCGTCGGAGGACAGCTCGTTGACCCGGTACTTCTTGCCCAGGGACACGAACACCGGCACGTTGCCGAAGTCGTAGAGGTGGTGGTAGATGGGCGGGATGCCCAGGGAGGCCATGGAGGTGATGTACAAAGAGCCGTGGAAGGGGCTCAGCCGGGTCAGGGCCCGGGGCAGGCATCCGAAGTAGTCCAGCAGGTTCAAAAGCCACACCACGAATTTCAGCAGCACCCCGGGGATCAGGTGGAAGGCTTTGGCCAGATTATCAAAGTTGGTGCTGTCCGCCGGGGCGTTCTTCACCGCGTCCACCTTCTCCTGGATCTTCCGGTACACGTCCTTGGCGGTGTCCGTGGGGGAAAGGCTGATCTTCAGCACGGTGTCCGGGGACTCCGCCTTCATCTCCGGCTTGATGGTCAGGGACACCTCGATCTCCGGGCGGCTGTACACCCGCTGGCCGGAGATGAAGCGGTTGATGCCGGGGTACTGGCCCACGCACCGGGCGTAGGCCGCCAGCACCACATGGAGCATGCCGAAGCCCTGGAGGCCCTCCCGGCGCTTGGCGCGGATGTATTCGTCGGCGGCGGCGCAGTCCAGGGTGTCCCGGATGAAGTTCTGGGAGGTGTTCCGAGTGACCATGATATAGGGGGAGACGGCGAAGATGGGGCTCAGGCTCCGCAGCCGCCTTCCGTCGTTGCGGTCGCCCCACTTAGGCCGCCAGCTGCGGCTCTCCCGGCGCTCCATGGCCGTTACGGTCAGCAGCAGGGCCGCCATGGCCATCAGCACCGTCAGCTCCGCTAAAAAGTGCCACCAAAAGGGGCGCCCGGGAAGAATAGGCGTGGTATACAGGGTGAGGAAGGCCCGGTTCATGGCGTCCTCCACCACGATGTGGTAGGCCAGGGCCGCCCCGATCAGGGCGCCGAAGATCCACTTGGCCAGTCCCCGGCTCACGGTCAGGAAGTAGAGCCCCGCCACCGCCAGGTACAGCACCCAGCAGAAAACGCGGTGGAGGGGTGAAAAGCCGCCTGCCTTTACAGCAAAGAAAATACAGCCCATCAGCACGGGGACGGCGGTGCGGTAGAGCCGGTCGGAGCCGGAGGTGAAGAGCATCACGGCGAAGAGGAGCCCGGCGCACACCGGCAGAGCCCCCTGGATCCACAGCTCCCCGGCGGAGGCCCGCACGCCGGTGTAGTACACGATCCGGATGACGGCGGCGCAGGCCATCAGGGCGGCGGCCAGGGCGGCGGCGCTCCCCCTTGTAATTGCGTAATATGTGTTTTTCATAAGATAAAACGACCATTTCTTCCAATTTGATGGAATCAGTATATCACTTTACAGGGAAAAAGCAAGAGAAAAGGCCCCGGCAGCAGCGCCGGGGCCTGGCCTTTTTTTTGTAGATATGCTTCCGAGTTCGCTTCGTTCATCATCGTCGTATCCGTTTTCGGAAGAATTTCTGAGCGAATCC
>CALXGG010000027.1 GCA_944387785.1 uncultured Oscillospiraceae bacterium
ATCAGCCCAGGCTGATGCCCATCCGCCGGGCCACCTCCAGCATGCCGTGGCCCTCGGGGACCAGGCGGCTCTTGCCGGCGATGTCGGAGAGCTTGTTGGCCCACACATGGTTGTTCTTCATGGCCACGGTGATGCCGTAGTTCTCGTCCTCCACCATCTTGGCGGCGTAGGCGCCGAACTGGGTGGCCAGGACCCGGTCGTAGGGGGAGGGGGTGCCGCCCCGCTGCATGTGGCCGGGGACGCAGACCCGGGTCTCAAAGCCGGTCATGGCCTCGATCTGCTTGGCGATGCGGTTGGTGGCGGTGGCGTAGCCCTCCTCCGCCCGCCGGGCGGCCCGCTCCTTCTTCTTCATCCGGGCCTCCTCCACGTCGAACACGCCCTCGGCCACCGCCAGGATGGAGAAGGCCTTGCCCTGCTTGGCCCGCTTCTCGATGGCGGCGCAGACGTTTTCAATGGCGTAGGGGATCTCGGGGATCAGGATGATGTCCGCGCCGCCGGCGATGCCGGCGTAGAGGGTGAGCCAGCCGGCCTTGTTGCCCATGAGCTCCACCACCATGCAGCGGCTGTGGCTGCCGGCGGTGGTGTGGATGCGGTCGATGGCCTCGGTGGCGATGTCCACGGCGGTGTGGAAGCCAAAGGTCACGTCGGTGCCGTAAATGTCGTTGTCGATGGTCTTGGGCAGGCCGATGATGTTGAGGCCCTCCTCGGAGAGAAGGTTGGCGGTCTTGTGGGTGCCGTTGCCGCCCAGGCACAGCAGGCAGTCCAGCTTCATCTCCTTGTAGTTCTTCTTCATGGCCTCCACCTTGTCCACGTCGTCCTCGCCCACCACCCGCATGAGCTTGAAGGGGGTGCGCTTGGTGCCCAGGATGGTGCCGCCCATGGTGAGGATGCCGGAGAACTCGTGGGGCTGCATGACCCGCCAGTCCCCGTTGATGAGGCCGGAGTAGCCGTTGATGACGCCGATGATCTCCAGGTCGTCCCCCATGCGCTGGTAGAGGGCCTTGGCCACGCCGCGGATGGTGGCGTTGAGGCCCGGGCAGTCGCCGCCGGAGGTCAGGATGCCGATACGCTTTTTCATACGTGGTTTCCCCCTTGTTTTCATATAGTGTGCGGGTGCTCTTCCCTTTCAGGATACCCCCTGGGGGGCGGCTTGTCAATGGTTTCCGGCCCCGGGGCGGCCGCCGTATAAAGATCCCTCCGCCGGCATATACTCTCTCCAAATGCGGGATCTCCCGCGAAGGAGGGTGCCTATGGAAAACGGATGCCGGAAGTGGTGGATCGGGGGGTTCCTGTTCACCGCCGCTGCCGGGACGCCGCTCCACTTCGCCTATGAGTGGAGCGGGAAGAACCCCGTGGTGGGGGCGGTGTCGGCGGTCAACGAGTCTACCTGGGAGCATATGAAGCTGCTGTTCGTGCCGCTGCTGCTGACGGCCCTGGCCGCCTCGGTGTTCGGCGGCCGCTGCGGGGGCCGGTGGACGGCCAAGCTGGCGGGGGCCGTGGCGGGGCTGCTGCTGATCCCCCTGCTGTACTACGGCTATACCGGGGCCCTGGGGGTCCACATCATGTGGGTGGACGTGGCCATCTTTTTTGCGGCGGCCGCGGCGGCCTTCCTGCTGGAGGCCCACCTCACCGCCCATCTGCCCCTGGGCAGCGGGGCCGCCCAGGGGGTGGCGGCGGCGCTGTTTGCCGCATTGGCGGTGCTGTTCGTGTGGTTCACCTTCTCCCCGCCCCACCTGCCCTTGTTCCAGGACCCCATCACCCTGGCCTACGGCCTGTGACAGCCGCCGGGGCGCCCATGAAGCCGGGCGTCCCGGTTTTTTTGGAGAAACAGGGGGAAAAAGGGAAGATTTTGGGCTGGTATAAAACTTATAGAGCAGCTTCTCCGTCTGAAAGATAGAAAGAAGCGGAAAGGATCATTCCCGTGTCAAGGATTCATGAGGAACAACTGACCAGTTTTTTTGTGGAGAATCAGGCGCGGTTCTACCGCCTGGCTTACAGCTATCTCAAGAACAGGGAAGAGGCCCTGGACGCAGTGCAGACCGCGGTCTGCAGGGCACTGGAGAAACAGGATAGCCTGCTGGAGCCGGACGCCCTGCGGGCCTGGTTTTACCGCATTTTGATAAATGTATGTACAGACACCCTGCGCCGGCAGAAGCGGGTCACCCTGCTGCCGCCGGAGGAGCTGGACGAGGGCAGCTACGAGGACCCGCTGCCGGCGGACGAGCTGCTGCAGCGGCGGGTGGAGGAGCTGCCGCTGGCGCTGCAGACGGTGATCAAGCTGCGCTTCTATGAGGAGCTCTCCCTCAGGGAGATCAGCGAGGCCACCGGCTGGAACCTCAACACTGTCAAGACCCGTCTGTACACAGCTTTGAAGAAGCTGCGAGTATCACTGGAAGGAGAAGAACTGTATGGATGAATTCAAGGACGCGAAGAGGGCCTACGAGGCCACGCCCATCCCCGAGGAACTGGGAGGACGGGTCTGGGCCGGCGTATGCCAGGGCCGCGCCAACCGCCGCCGGGCCCGCAGGCGCCGGCTCCTGCGGACGGTGGGGAGCCTCGCGGCCTGCTTCGCCCTGCTGATGGGCGGATTGAACCTGTTCCCCGGCTTTGCCTCGGCGGCGGCGGACATCCCGGTGCTGGGCGGTTTTTTTCAGGTGCTGACCGTCCGGGACTACGACGCCACCCAGGGCCAGATCAACTACCATGTGTCGGTACCGGAGATCCAGACGGGAAGCGATGACGCCCTGGCGGAAAAGGTCAATGCCGAGATCCAGGAGCGGGTGGACGCCCATCTGGAGGAGACCCGTCAGCTCTGGGAGGAGTACCGGGAGGCCTACCTCGCCACCGGCGGCACCCAGGAGGAGTGGGACCAGCGGCAGATGGACGTGATCGTGGACTATGAGATCAAGAGCCAGACGGACACCACGGTATCCTTCGTGGTGAACCTGTTCCAGGGCTCCTTCAACGCCTACAACAAGCTGTATTTCTACAACCTGGACCTGGCCAACGACCGGGACATCACCCTGGAGGACCTCCTGGGGGAGGACTGGGTGGCCATCTGCAACGCCGCCATCCAAAAGCAGATCGACGCCAGCGTGGATGAACAGGGCTTTACCTATTTCTTCCCGCCGGACAAGGGCGGCTTTACCACCGTGGACGAGGACACGGACTTTTATATCAGCCAGGACGGCGCCCCAGTGGTGGTGTTCCCCCAGTATGAGATCGCCGCCGGCGCCGCCGGCGCGGTGGAGTTCCCCATCGGGCGCTGATCGGCGGGGACAGCCGCGCCTCCAGCCGCCCGGCATCCCCCGGCCGCCCGCCATTAAAAAGCGCCCCGGAAGCAAACCGCTTCCGGGGCGTTCTCATTTTCCAAGGACTTCTCTTTGGCCATGGGACTGGCGGCGCTGCGCGCCCCGTGTCCTTCGGGGGGCCGCGGTTTTTACAGGATCTCCTGGATGCTCTCGGCGATCTGGGGGGCGGTGAGGCCGTACTCCCGGAGGACGTCCTTGGCCTTGCCGGACTGGCCGAACTGGTCCTGGACGCCGATCTTCTTGAACTGGCAGCAGATCTTGCCCATGAGGACGTCGGCCACGGCGTCGCCCAGGCCGCCGATGACGCTGTGCTCCTCCACGGTGACCACCCGGCTGCACTTCTGGGCGTAGTCCATGACGCACTGGGCGTCGATGGGCTTGATGGTGTGGACGTTGATGACGGCCGCGCTCTTGCCCTGGGCCTCCAGGAGCTTGGCGGCCTCCAGGGCCTCGCTGACCATCAGGCCGGTGGCGAACACCGCCACGTCGCTGCCCTCCCGCAGGACGTTGGCCTTGCCGATCTCGAAGGGGTAGTCCTCCTCAAAGACGGGGGAGGCCAGGCGGGCCAGCCGCAGGTACACGGGGCCCTGCATCTCGGCGGCGGCGAACACGGCCTTCCGGGCCTCGTTGGCGTCGGCAGGGCAGATGACGGTCATGCCGGGGATGGCCCGCATCAGGGCCAGGTCCTCGATGCACTGGTGGCTGCCGCCGTCCTCGCCCACGGACACGCCGGCGTGGGTCATGGCCAGCTTCACGTTGAGCTTGGGGTAGGCGATGGAGTTGCGCACCTGCTCATAGGCCCGGCCGGCGCCGAACATGGCAAAGGTGGAGCAGAAGGGGATCAGGCCCATGGTAGACATACCGGCGGCCATATCCACCATGTTGGCCTCGGCGATGCCGGCGTTGAAATGCCGGCCGGGGAAAGCCTTCTGGAAGGTCAGGGTCATGGTGGCGTGGGCCAGGTCGGCGTCCAGCACCACGACCTTGTCGTTGACGGCGCCCAGCTCAGCCAGGGCCTCGCCGTAAGCGGCTCTCGTTGCTTTTTCACTCATTGTCTCAGCCCTCCAATTCCTTCAAAGCCTGCTGGCGCTGCTCCTCGTTGGGCGCCTTGCCGTGCCAGCCCACCTGGTTCTCCATAAAGGACACGCCCTTGCCCTTGACGGTGTGGGCCAGGATGGCCTTGGGCTTGCCGGGCTCGGCGGGCGCATTGAGGGCGGCCAGGACGGCCTCGATGTCGTTGCCGTCGGCCAGCTCGATGGTGTGGAAGCCGAAGGCCCGGAGCTTGGCCGGCATGTCGCCCAGGCTCATGACCTCGTCGTTGCTGCCGTCGATCTGCAGGCCGTTGTTGTCGATGACCACGGTCAGGTTGTCCAGCTTGTAGTGGTTGGCGGCCATAAAGGCCTCCCAGACCTGGCCCTCCTGGCACTCGCCGTCGCCCAGGATAGTGAACACCTTGGTGTCCTTGCCCAGGTACTTGGCGCCCAGGGCCATGCCCACCGCGATGGATACGCCCTGGCCCAGGGAGCCGGTGGAGGCGTCCACGCCGGGGACCTTCTTCATGTCGGGGTGGCCCTGGAGGATGCTGTGGAGCTGGCGGAAGTTCTGGAACTCCGCCTTGTCAAAGAAGCCCAGCTCCGCCAGGACGCCGTAGTAGCAGGGGGCGGAGTGGCCCTTGCTGAGGACGAAGCGGTCCCGGTCGGGATCCCTGGGGTTCTTGGGATCGATCCGCATCTGGGTGCAGAAGATGGCGCTCATCAGCTCCGTGGCGGACAGGGAGCCGCCGGGGTGGCCGCTGCCGGCGTTGGCCGTCATGTTGATGATGTCGCGGCGAACTTCTGTGCAGAATTGTTTGAGTTCTGCTGTGTTCATGGTGATACCTCCCATCAGAATTTTGCCTGTCCCTAGGATACTGCACTTTCCCTGTAAAGTCAATCGGGCAGCAGTCAATCAAAAAAGGATTTTGTCAATTTTTTCGCTTTTTTTTGCAAAAAGCGTACAAATTGACAGGGAAAGCGGCCCGTGCTATAATACAAATACGTTTGCCGCCGGAGGGCGGAGGAAGGACAGAACATACCCATGATAAAAGCCGTTGTATTTGATCTGGACGGGACGCTGCTGGACACGATCCCGGATATCACCGGGGCGCTGGACCGGGCACTGGCCTCCCAGGGCCTGCCCACCCACACGGTGGAGGCGTGCAAGACCTTCATCGGCGGAGGGATCCGGGAGGCGGTGCGCAAGGCGGTGCCGGCGGGGACGCCGGAGCCGGTGCAGGAGGCCGTCCTGGCTTTTTATAAGGAGGACTACCGCCGGCGCTGCACCGAGGGGACGGAGTGCTACCCCGGCGTCCGGGAGCTGCTGGCGGGCCTGGCCGCCGCCGGGCTGCCGGCGGCGGTGCTGAGCAACAAGACCGAGGCCACCGCCCAGCATATCATCCGCACCTATTTTCCCGGCGCGGCGTTCCGCTCGGTCCACGGCCGGGCGGAGGGGCGGCCCCTGAAGCCGGATCCCGGCGCCGCCGCCCCGGTGCTGGAGGAGCTGGGCCTGCCGCCGGAGGAGATCGCCTATGTGGGCGACAGCGGCACGGACATCGCCTTTGCCAGGAATACCGGCATGCTGCCGGTGGGGGCCCCCTGGGGCTACCGCAGCCGGGAGGAGCTGGCGGCGGCGGGCGCGGCCCTGCTGCCGGAGGACCCGGCCCAGCTGCTGGCGCAGCTGCTGGCCGCCGCCCGGGGCTGAGGGCCCGTCTTTTCCCGGAGCCGGAGCGTATCATGAAAAAATCCCCCGCTGCCTTATGGCAGCGGGGGATTTGCATATATGGGTATCCCGGCGGTATCAGCCAAGACGGACCTCGGCGGCCTCCTCGGGGAGGAAGTAGCCGGCCATGTCGTACTTGTTGTAGCCGCTGTAATCGCTGAGGGCCCGGCCCTCCAGGAAGTAGCTGCGGATGAACCGCTTGCCGTCCACGCAGGTCCAGTTCTCCTGGTCCCAGCTGAGGTAGCCGTCCTCGTCGGTGCGCTTCTCCGCAAAGACCAGGTCCACCTGGCGGTTGTGGTTGGCCACCAGATCCACCAGCTGCTCGGTGGTGAGATCCAGCTCCGTCTTGTTGACGGTGTCGATGACTTTCATCTCTCCCGCCTCCTTAGCCGATATAGCCCGCGGCCTTCAGCAGCTCCACGGCCTTGGCGTGGTTGGCGTCGCTCATCATCACCAGGGGGCCGGTGCAGCCCATGCCGGTCTCGGCATAGATGCCGGCCTTCCACAGCACTTTGGCGGCGTCCTCCAGGTCCATGACCTCGATGCCGGGGATGCTGGCGGTGCAGGGCTCGGCGGGAGGCGCCTTGACCTCCTCCTCGGCGGCGGCAGCGCCCTTGGCGGCGGCCTTGCGGTCCGCCAGGAGCTTGCTGAGGCCCGCCTTCTCGGCTGCGGCGAATTCCTTCTCCGCGATCTCGAACACCTTGCCCTTCACCAGCTGGGCGCCGAACTCCAGGGCGTTGGCCACCAGGGGCGCGCCGGAGGCACGGGATACGATCAGCACCAGCTTGTCGTAGCCGGGGCCGATGCCGGGGCCGTAGCCATAGCCGGTGGCCTCGAAGCTGCCGCCGGTGGTGTAGGCGGAGAGCATCTTCACCAGGACGTTGCCGGTGAGGCTGTCGCAGATGAGGACGTCAGGAGTGCCCTTGAGGACGTCGTTGCCCCGGAGGACAGCGCCGCCGTCGGCACGGGCGGAGGTGGCCCACTCAAAGGCGTAGCCGTTGTCCTTCAGGGTGTTGAGGGCCATCTCGGTCTGGCGGGCGCCGTCCACGTTCAGGATGCCCACGGTGGGGTTCTCCACGCCGCAGGCCTTGGCGGTGATGATGCCGTAGACCGCGTTCTTGATCATGCCCTCGATGCGGTCGGCACTGGAGGTGCCGGTGGAGGTGGCGATGAACATCTCCTTGCCGTAAGCGGGGGTGACCACCCGGCCCACGGTGGAAACGCCGATGGGGAAGGGGAAGTGCATGGTGACGGCGCCGTCCACCTCGCCCTTTTCCACCATCTCCTCCATCTTCTTGTGGCCCTCGTCCTCGTTGGCCACATGGACGGTGGTAACGCCCTCGGCCTCCAGGGTGCCGATGTAGTACACATCCACACCACGGGCGGCGGCCATCCGGGCGGCCTGCATGGCGTTCTCCTCGCCGTGCTCGCTGCCCATGCCGGTGAGGGCGATCTTCGGCCGGGGGCCGAAGGAGCCGGTCTCCAGGCCTTCCGCCATTTCCAGGAAGGCCTTGGCAATGGTTTTTTCCAAATTACTCATGATGGGCCTCCCGCTTATTCAGCCTGGGCCATCAGCGTGGCGGCGAAGTCACGCATAGCCTTGGCGATCATGCCCTTGACTTCCTCCTCGCTGACGCCGGAGGGAGCCTCCTCAGCGCCGGTGTTGGCCTGGATGACAAAGGAAACGCCGTCGAACAGGTTGGTCATGCGGCCCAGGAACAGGGAGCCCTTGCCGATGATCATGACACGGTTGAGCTTACCGGCCATGATGTCCTCCCGGGCGAAGCCGATGTAGGGCACGCCGGAGGGGATGTGGCCCTGGGTGGGAGCCCAGCCGGTGAGGCCGTGCTTGACGGGGAAGGAGGCCAGATCCGCCTTCTGCAGCTCGCCCCGCTTGACGGCCAGGGCGGCGATCATCTTGTAGTTGGCCAGAGGCACGTCGCCGGCGCCGGCGGGCTTGGTGATGTCGGGGTTCTGCATCTCGGGGGAGTACTTGTCGATGTCGGTGATCTTCAGGCCGTGCTTGTCCAGGGGGTTGGTGACCAGGCTGGAGATAACGGCCTGGGGGGCGGAGCCGGTGCCCACGGTGTGGCGGCCCAGCATATCCAGGTTGATCTCGGGGCTCACGCCGTCATCCTGGGTGACCACCACGGCAAAGCCGCCGACCATGTCCTCCATGATGGGCAGGCCCTTCTTCACGTGGTCCTTGCCGTTCATGCCCAGCTTGGCGGTGCAGCCGCCGGCGGTGACCACCACGGTCTTGTAGGCGCCGGAAGCCACCAGGGCGGCGGCCTCGATCATGGCGTGGGCGGGGGCGGCGCAGAAGCCACGGGCGTCGGAGCCGGTGGCGTTGGGCAGGCCGGCGATCTCAGCGGCGCTCTTGGCGAAGTTGCCGCCGCCCCGCTGGTTCATATCGCCGCAGGCCTCCTCGGCGCAGTCCACCACATACTCCACGTCCTCCTTGGCGATGCCGGCGTTCTTCACAGCGGAGAGGAGGGCCATGACGGAGCTGGCCTTGCTGACCAGGTTCTCGTGCATGACGTGGGCGGAGAGGTTCACGTCGATGTCGTGGGCCCGGTTGACGCAGCCCACCAGCTGGCCGTTGTGGTACAGGCCCTCGGAGTGCTCCTCGTCCACCAGGCGCTGGATCTCGGCGGCATCGGTCTGCTCGGCGGGGATCCGGGCCATGATGGTCTCGTCCATGATGGGGTTGGCGGCCAGGGCCGCCTTGTGGGCCTCCACGAAGCCCTTCTCCAGCTTCACCAGGCCGAACACGTCGCAGGCCTGCATCAGCAGCAGGAACTCCTCCTGGGGCATGATCTGGCCGAAGTGGCCGTAGCGGTCGTTGACGTCGCAGACCTTGTCGCACCAGGGCTGGGGCACGGCGGCCAGCTCATCGGGGGTCTTGTTGCCGATGTAGACCTGGTTGGGCCAGTAGCTGAGGGCCTGGTCGAAGGTGCGGATGTGGCTGGGCAGCTCCTTGAGGTACTCGCCGTCGGGGTTCACGATCCGCTCGGTGGTCTGGGTGGTCCCGTTATGGAGGACCATGTCGGGGGTGTGCACCAGAATGTATCCGGCGCCTTTGATGACACTTTTCATGTTGTCCACAGCCTTTCTCGTATTGTTTTTCCGGGGGCCGCCCCAAAAGGCGGCCCGTCAATCGCTATAAATCGATGCAGCAGTTCCTCTGCTGCGGGGAGGGTGGGGTGCTTCCTCACCATATGGCGTGGCCCGCGGGGGGCAAATGCTCCTGCAGCCATTTATAGTGACAGAAAGACGGAAGGGCGGCGGCTTTAGCCGCCGCCCAATAGGCATGTCTTGCTCCCTTAGTACTTGCAGTACTGTTCGCGGATGCTGGTCATTTCGCTGATGATATCATCAACATCCAGCACCATTTCCATCATGCTGACTTGCTCCTCATAGACGGCTTCATCGAACTCTGCCTTCACTTCGGGCTCGCACACATGGTAAACCTTGAGTCCCAACGAGACTCCTGTCAACGGACCGGCATAGGTGGGGTCGCCATTGGTCACCGTCTCGGCGGCCAGGCCGGAAGCCTCGCCCTCAGCGGCGCCCAGCAGAACAACGATGTTCTCGGGGCCATACTGCTCGGCGAATTCCTTGACCCGCTTCTGATTCTCCAGATCCATTGCACCAGCGGCGGTTCAGACGAAGCACTCCGTTGAGGAAAACACGACCTCAGCGCCGGCGGATTCCGCGCAGGCTTCGATCGCCATGCCGGGAATGCCATCGCGGTCACCGATGATGATGACCTTCTTACCAGCCAAGATGCTCATGTCTCTTTC
This sequence comes from uncultured Oscillospiraceae bacterium, assembly GCA_944387785.1. GTDB lineage: Bacteria > Bacillota > Clostridia > Oscillospirales > Oscillospiraceae > Pelethomonas. Next base: position 9,875 of record CALXGG010000027.1, read on the forward strand.
CTCCTTTGCAATAGATTTTTTATAGAAACCTTTCGGGTTCTATCAGGGATGGGGGTACGCTTACGCGTACTTCTTGATCATGGCCTCCACGTTCTCGGGCGTTGCGTCCTCCTTGACGCAGGAGTCGATCATGGCGCCGTTCTCGTAGATGGCGATGACGGGCAGGCCCAGGATCTTCTGGCTGATGGCCAGGCGGCGGGCCTTGGTGGTGTTCAGGGCGCAGAACTTGATCTTGTCGCCGTAGGTCTCGGCGAAGGCATGGACGTGGGGCATCAGGGCGGCGCAGGGCACGCAGCCGTCGCCGTAGAAGTCCACCAGGACCTTGCCCTCGGCCTGCAGCACTTCGGCCTCAAATGTGTTCTTATCCAGCTCGAGCATAGGAAAACTCCTCCTTTAGTATAGATAAGGATAGTATACCGTACTTCCGGCCAAGAATCAATGGTTGCTGATGTAATGTTCAGCCTGCATGGCGGCAATGGCGCCGTCAGCGGCGGCGGTGACCACCTGGCGCAGGCTCTTGACGCGGATATCGCCGGCGGCAAACACACCGGGGATGTTGGTGTGCATGTTGTCGTCGGTCTTGATATACCCGTTCTCCATGTCCAGCATGCCCTCGAAGAGGGAGGAGTTGGGGTTGTAGCCGATGAAGCCGAAGAGGCCGAACAGGCCGTCGTCCTCGTCCGCCTCGATGGTGGTCAGCTCGCCGGTCTTGACGTTCTTGACCGTCATGGAGCTGAGCAGCTCGTCGCCGTCCACCCGGACCACAACGCTGTCCCACATAAAGTGGAGCTTGGGGTTTTTGAAAGCCTTCTCCTGGATGGACTTGGCCGCCCGCAGCTCGTTCCGGCGGTGGATAATGGTCACCTTCCGGGCGAATTTGGTCAGGTACATGGCCTCCTCCACGGCGCTGTCGCCGCCGCCCACCACATAGACCTCGAAGTCCTCGAAGAAGGAGGCGTCGCAGGTGGCGCAGAAGGAGATGCCCTTACCGGTGAACTTGCCCTCGTTCTCGCAGCCGATGGGCTTGGGGAAGGCGCCGGTGGCGATGATGACGCACTTGCCAAGGTACTCGCCCTTGGCGCCCACCAGCTTCTTCACGTCGCCCTCCAGCTCCACGCTCTTGATCACGTCGGAGCAGCGCTCGGCGCCGAACTTCTTGGCCTGCTCGGTCATGCGGGAGATCAGGCTGGGGCCGCTCTCGCCCTCCACCATCTGGCCGGGGTAGTTCTCGATCTCGTCGGTAATGGCGATCTGCCCGCCGTCCTGGCCCTTCTCGATGATCAGGGTGCTCAGGCGGCTCCTGCCGGCGTAGAGCCCAGCGGTCAGACCGGCGGGGCCAGCGCCCAGGATGATAACGTCGTAAATCTTGCTCATAGTGGCTGTAAGCTCCTGTTCCTCAGAATTCCGGTATGGGGCATCCATATCCGTAAATACAGTATACCCCATACCGGTTATCTGGTCAATTAGGAGATCAGACCTCGAAGATGGTCTGGTCCTCGACCTCGGTGGTCAGAGCCTCCAGGGCGCGCTCCACCAGCTTGCGCCGGATGGCCTTCTCCTCCTCGGGGGAGAGGGCGGGGTTGCCCAGGGGGTGGGGGATAGCGATGGTGGGAACGATTCTGTTGGCGCCCACCGTCATGGAGATAGGAGTGACCGTGCACATATGCACCACGGGGATACCGGCCCGCTCGATCTCTTTAACCATCGTTGCACCGCAACGCGTGCAGGTACCTCACGTACTGGTCATGATAACGGCATGAACACCGGCCTGGAGCAGCTTCTGGGCGTACTCGGCAGCAAAGGCTTTGGCGTTGGCCACGGCGGTGCCGTTACCAACGGTGGTATAGAAGTAGTCGTGGAGCTTGCCGATCTTGCCTTCCTTCTCCATCTCCCGCAGCACGTCCACAGGCAGGACGCGGTTGGGATCGGCGTTGGCGTAGACCGGGTCATAGCCGCCGTGGGCGGTCTCATAGCCCTCGCTGGTGAGCTTCTCCACGCCGGCGATGCAGTACTCGCCGTAATGGGAGGCGGAGGAGGACTCGATGTGGTCGGGGTTGCCCTTGGGGACGATACCGCCGGAGGTGCACAGGGCGATGGTCGCCTTGCTCAGGTCCTTGACGGCGGGGTTGGGGGCCACGCGGTCGAAGGAGGGCATGGGATACTCGGTGGTGAAGGGCTTGCCGTTGAGCTTGGCCACCAGCATATCCACGGCGCGCTCGGCGCCCACCTTCTTCTCGAAGAAGTTCTTGCGGATGCCGTTGGGCATGTAGCCCTCCTCGCAGGAGGCGCCGATCTTCTCGCCCTTCATCATCTTCAGGGCCAGCTTGGCCATGGCGGGGGCGGCCTTGCGCATGCCGGCGGCGCTGTTGGCGGTGGCGACCATGAGGACCTTGTTCTTCAGGTCGGCGCCGGGGTTCTCCTCGTACATACCGGTGAGGACGGGGATGCCCAGCTCCTCCTGCACGGTGGCGCAGATGGTGGCGCAGGCGTAGCCGTAGCGGCCGGCGTTGAAGGCGGGACCGGCAATGAAGAAGTCGGGCTTCTCCGCCTTGACCCACTCCAGCACCTGGGCCTTGGCGTCGGCCTCGTGCTCGGCGAAGTAGGAGTCGCCGCAGACGATGGTCTTGACGATCTCAGCCTCGCCCTTCCAGGCCTGGTTGAAGGCCATGCCGGGGCCCACGAAGCCGTCCCGCAGCTCGGGAGCCACATGAGCCATTTCCTCGCCGCCGATGTTGGCGAAGAACTGGTTGATATAGTGTACTACTTTATAACTCATGATGAATGATCCTCCTTTCCTTCGTTATCGGGCGCTGAGGCGGTTGAAGCCCATCTCGTTGGTAGCGCCGGTGATGACCTGGAGCTCCGCCTCGATGGTGCCGTCGGGACGCAGGGACCCGGCGTGGCCGCCGGCGATGACGTCCACATAGTCCAGGGTGCCGATCACCTTGTCCATCTTGGGCAGGATGATGACCTCGTTGGCGTTGCCGCCGGTGACCACAGCGTCAGCCAGGGGATCGGCGTCCGCCAGGGACTGGCTCTTGCCGTCCTGGCCGGCGTACTCATCGGTGATGATGGTGGTCTTGACGCCCTGGAGCTCGATCTTCTTGGTGTTCATGATCAGGTCGGTATCGGGGTTGCCGAAGCCCTCCTGGGACACGATGGCGCCGTCCAGATCCAGCAGGCGGCAGAGCTTGGCGCTCCAGTCGGAGGAACGCTGCTTGTCAGCCAGGTAGACGTTCTCGTTGGTGATGATGTTGCAGACGTAGTTGAGGGTCTTGCCGTGGGCGGCGAACAGGGCCTTCACCACAGGGTTGTTCAGGTGATGATAGGTGGTGTTCTTGTCGCAGGCGGACACGCAGTTGCCGCTGATGATGGCGCCGTCCATGGTCTCGGTGGGGTTGATGATGGTGGTGAGGGTGCGCTTGGCGTCCACGCCGTAGACGTAGGTGTCGTGGAGCAGGCCCTGGGTCTGCAGCATGTGGACATAGGCCACACGGGGCAGGTCGGGGTACTTCTCGATGCCCTCCTTGATGCCCAGGGTCTCAAACTCCTGGGTCTCGTCGGGGGTCACGTTCCGGCCGATCTCACCGATGAAGGTGGCGGCCCGCAGGCCGGCGATCCGGACGGCGTGCTCATACTCGTGCTTGTGATCCTGATAGCCCTCCACAGGCTCGGCCACCACCACGAAGTTGTTGAGCTTGGAGAACGGGGTGTAGTCGGCGCCGGGGCCGGACATGTCGATGATGCCCTCCTGGAAGCCCACGATCTTGCCGGCGGTGACCACGGCCATGCCCCGCAGGACATGGGTCTTGCCGCTGCCGACGGTGTCAACCTTGGAGATGACGCCGGGGAACACGCCGCCGGGGCCCTCTACCTTCACGCGGGGCTCGATCACGTCCTTGACGGGGGTGATGCGGACGCTCTCGCCAGGCTTGGCAACGTCGAAGCTGAAGTCCTTGACCCAGGCCTTCACGTCGTCATCTTCGTACATGAATGCCTTGACAGCGTCCGGGTCGACAAACAGGGTGCTGTTTTCTACCTTGCATTCCTTTGAAAACTGGATGTCATTGATCTGGATATAGCCCAGTTCCAATTTCAAAGTGAACACCTCCTTCTTTCTTATTTTTTATTACTAAGACCTGCCACGGCGTCAAAGCCGATGGCGCCGCAGAGCAGGGTATAGTCGATGAGCTGGAAGTCCTCCAGCACCCGCTGGGTATACTGCCGGGCGCAGGGGACGAACTTGTCGCACACGCCGATGGCGTTGCTGATGATCTCGGCGTACTGCTGGTCGAAGCCGTGGGGCTCCATGGATACGATCACGGATTTGTAGGGCGTCTCGTTGGGCTTGACGCTGCCGGAGAGGGGGTGGGTGTACAGGGTGTGGCCTGCGTAGACCTTGTCCCGGGCCATGACCAGGATCTCCCGGTAGCTCTTTTCCGGATGGAATTCAATGGTGTAGAGCCCGCGGCCCTCCATGCAGGCGGGTACCAGGGGGTTGTTGGTCAGGATCCGGAAATCCCGGGGGTTGCCGATGGTGCTCATGTGGCCCTTGTCCTCCTCCGTCCCCGCCCGTTACGAAAAACAGAGCAAGGCAATATGAAAAGATTCACTGCCTTGCTCTGTTACCTAACCTGAGAGATTCCCCGCCCCTGCGGGTTGCTCCTTCGGCGCTTTCGCTCTCCAGAGGGTTGTCAGTTTCCGGTCTGTTCGCCTGAGATCTTCGCGGCGGGCTTGGCTGTCCCGCCCCTTATTCCTTCGGCTCCGCTCCATGCGGATCTCCCGAAAACGTCATCCAACGATATTTACGATTCACAGGCTCGACAGCGGTGCCAACCTGACATCATCATTTTATTTGAATCCGCCCCAAAGTACAAGGAAAAAACGAGAGAATTTCAAAATCAAATATATGATATATATAGATTATTTCGATAAATCGAAAAGCCTCAGCGGGACTTCTCCCTGTCGCCGCGGGGCTTGCCGCCGCTGGCGTCGGCCACATAGTCGTAGAAGGCCTGGGCGATGGGGGAGAGGATGTTGTTCTTGTGGCGCACCAGGTACAGCTTGCGCCGGAGGCTCACGTTGTCGAAGTTGAAGGCCAGGATCTTCTTGAACTGGCAGTAGTCCTCGGAGGCGCTCTTGGAGATGACGGCGATGCCCAGTCCCTCGCTGACCATCTGCTTGATGCTCTCGGTGGAGCGGACCTCCACGGCGATGCGGATGTCCTTGGGGTTGACCCCCATCTCCTTGAGGAAGTTCTCCGTCTCCAGCCGGGTGCCGCTGCCCGCCTCCCGGCTGATGAAGGTCTCCTGGGTGATCTGACGGGTGGGAAAGCCGGTGGAGAGGTAGGCCTGGTAGTGGGGGGTGTTGGGGGTGATGATCACCAGGCGGTCCTCCGCCAGCACCTGGTAGACGCACTTGGGCAGGTTGATGATGGTGCCGGTGAAGCCGATCTCCACCTTCCGGGCGGACACCTGCTCGGCCACCTCGGCGCTGTCCAGGATCTGGAGGCTGAAGCTGATGTCCGGGTACTCCGCCCGGAAGTTCTGGATCAGCTTTGGCAGGTAGTACTGCCCGGGGATGGTGGACGCCGCCACGGAGACCGTGCCCCGCATCTCCTTGGAGAAGGCCTTGATGGCCTGGACCGCGTTGGTCCGCAGGCGCAGGATCTCCTTGGCGTACTCGTAGAGGAGGTTCCCCGCGTCAGAGGGGTAGATCTCCTTGGTGGTGCGCACCAGGAGCTTGATGTTCAGCTTCCGCTCCAGGGACGCCACATGGGCGCTGATGGTGGGCTGGGTCAGGTACAGGGCCTCCGCGGCCCGGGAGAAGCTGCCCTTTTCCACCACGCAGGCAAAGGCTTCCAGTTCCTTGATGTCGATATCCATGCGACAAAGCCTCCTTCCAGGCGGCAGAACGGCGGCGCATGAGAAAAGCCGGCGGCGCGAACCCTCGCGCCGCCGGCTTCTGGCGGGAATATGTGGGAATCGAACCCACCTAAGAGGCTCTTCACCCCTATCACTGGTTTTGAAGACCAGGGGGCACACCAGCACCCTTCTACTCCCATATGCAGCGCGATTCTACCATATAATTTACAAATGCGCAACCAAAATGATGAAGCAATAGAATATATCTATAAATGATGTCGAATTTATGGGGACCGGAGGGGGCCAGGCTCAAAAGCCCAGGCCCAGCCGCCGGATGTCCCCGTCCTTTTTCAGGATCTTGTTCTTGTCGTAGTATTCCAGCACCGCCAGGGCGTACTTCCGGGAGGTGCCCAGCAGGTCCCGGAACTCCGCCAGGGTCAGCTCCGGGTGCTCCGCCATAAAGTCTTTGGTTTTCCGGCAGATGTCGTCGTAGACCTGCCGGTGGATGCACAGCTGGGGGGTCAGCAGCACCAGGTCCCCGCCGGTGACCATGCTCTCCACCACCTGCTTGCAGTCACCCTGCTCGTTGGGGGGGAAGCCGGCGTACACCTCGTCCAGGCCCGGCACCTCCAGCCCCGCCTTCCGGTAGGTCTGGAGCAGCTTCTCCCGGATGTTGCTCTGCCGCTTGGTCAGGTGGACGGAGAAGTCCGCCAGGGCGTAGCGGTCCGCCACGGCCTTGATCCTCCCCGCCTGGGCCATGGAGGCCAGGATGGCGTCGGCGATGGCCTGGTCGGTGGCCTTGAACAGCTTCTGCCGCAGCTCCGCCACCTTCATGCCGGCGTGGAGGGGGTTCTGCCTGTGGTACTGCTCCAGGAGCCCCCGGCAGGCGTCCCAGAGCTTGTCGAATACGCTGCCCGCCAGGTAGCGCCCCGGCAGGGGCTCCAGGAGCTGCCCGCCCTGGCACAGGGCCTCCAGCTCCTCCCTGAGGTCCTCGGTGTCCCGGTTGAGCTGGCCCGCCAGCTTTTCCAGGGTGGGCAGGCCGTGGCCGTACTCCGCCACGGTCTGCATCAGCTTCTCGTCGCCGGAGCCCCCCTCCTTGATGGCCAGGATGTCCAGCACATGGGGGTCGCTGCGCTTATGGCGGCGGGGACGGTCGTCCAGCACCACGCCGCCGCCGATGGTCTCCAGGGGGGAGAAGAACCGGATCACGAACCGGTCGCCGGGCTTGGCGGCGATCTCCTCGGTCATCCGCAGCTGGGCGTAGCAGCTCTCGCCGGGCTGCAGGGCCTCCCGGTCCAGCAGCACCACCTTGGCAAGGCGCACGGCGGAGCCGTGGTAGAGGTGGACCTGGGAGTTGTTGAGGATGGTGCGCTGGGAATTCTTCAGGTTCTGGAGCCGCACGTCCAGCATCAGGGAGGTCTTGACGGAGCCGGGCTTGGCGATGGTGTCGCCCCGGGCAAGGTCCGCCTTCCGGACCCCCGCCAGGTTCACCGCCACCCGCTGCCCGGCGTAGGCGGTGTCCACGTCCCTGCCGTGTACCTGCAGGTTCCGGACCCGGGCCTCGGCGCCGGTGGGCAGGATCTCCGCCATGTCCCCCTCGGACACGCTCCCCTCGATGAGGGTGCCGGTGACCACGGTGCCGAAGCCGTCCACGGAGAACACCCGGTCAATGGGCAGGCGGAAGGGGGTGCGGAGGTTCTTCTCCGACGCCTTGTGGACCAGCTCCTTCAGGGCCTGGCGCAGCTCGGGGATGCCCTGGCCGGTGTAGGCGGAGACGGTGAACACCGGCTTGCCCTCCAGAAAGGTGCCTGCCACCTGGGCGCGGACGTCGTCCTTGACCATCTCGATCCACTCCGGGTCCACCATGTCCGCCTTGGTGATGACCACCAGGCCGTCCCGGATGCCCAGGAGGGACAGGATCCCCAGGTGCTCCACGGTCTGGGGCATGAAGCCCTCGTCGGCGGCCACCACCAGCATGGCAAGGTCAATGCCGCCGGCGCCGGCCAGCATGTTCTTGATGAATTTCTCGTGGCCGGGCACGTCCACGATGCCCGCCTGGGTGCCGTCGTCGAAATCCAGATGGGCAAAGCCCAGCTCGATGGTGATGCCCCGCTTCTTCTCCTCCACCAGCCGGTCGGTGTCGATGCCGGTAAGGGCCTTCACCAGCAGGGTCTTGCCGTGGTCCACATGGCCGGCGGTGCCGATGATCACATGCTTCATTTCACTACCTCCCCGGCGGTCCGGGCGATGTAGGGGAAGTCCCGCTCCATAAGGGTGCGCACGTCCAGGATATACTGCTCATGGGTGATGCGGCCGATGATGGGCAGGGGCCGCAGCCGCAGCTTCTCCTCCAGCTGGTCCACGGTCATGGCGCCGGGGTCGATGGCCACCGCCCAGGCGTCCAGCAGCTGGGTGGGGACGGAGCCGCCGCCCACCTGGTCCTGGGTAGGCACCACCTGGGCGTCCACGCCCTGCTCCTTCAGCAGGGCGCAGAGGGCGCCGGCCTTCTCCCGCAGCTGGTGGGGCTTGGCCCCCAGCATGGCCAGCACCGGGATCTCCCGGCAGGCCAGCTCCGGGTCGGTGTAGGCGTACAGCGTCTCCCGCAGGGCGGCGATGGTCATCTTGTCCACCCGCATGGCCCGGGCCAGGGGGTGGCGCTTGAGGAGGCGGATGTACTCCGCCCGGCCCAGGATGATGCCCGCCTGGGGGCCCCCCAGCAGCTTGTCGCCGCTGAAGGAGATGATGTCCACCCCGGCCTTCACGCTCTGCTGCACCGTGGGCTCGTCGTGGATGCCGAACTGCTCCAGGTCCACCAGGGAGCCGCTGCCCAGGTCCTCGATGACGGGCAGGCCCCTTTCCCGGCCCAAGGCCACCAGCTCCTCCAGGGGCACGGACTGGGAAAAGCCCATGATCTTGAAGTTGCTGGTATGCACCTTCAGCAGGGCCCGGGTCTCCGGGCCGATGGCGTTTTCGTAGTCCCGGAGGTGGGTCTTGTTGGTGGCGCCCACCTCCCGCAGGGTGCAGCCGCACTGGACCATGATGTCCGGGATCCGGAAGGAGCCGCCGATCTCCACCAGCTCCCCCCGGGAGGTGATGACCTCGCCCCCCTTGCCCAGGGCGCTGAGGATCAGCAGCACGGCGGCGGCGTTGTTGTTGACCACCATGGCGGCCTCGGCGCCGGTGACCTGGCAGACCAGGGCCTCGATATGGTCGTGGCGGGAGCCCCGCTGGCCCTTGGCCAGGTCATATTCCAAAGTGGAGTAGCCCCGGGCCACGGCGGTCACCGCGTCGGCGGCCCGCTGGCTCAGGCAGGAGCGGCCCAGGTTGGTGTGGAGCACCACGCCGGTGCCGTTGATCACCGGCCGCAGGCTGGGCAGGGCGTCCTCCCGGGCTCGGCGGCAGACGGCGGCGCACAGCGCCGCCTCCTCCGGCAGCGCCTGGACCTGGCCGGCCAGGATGGCCTGGCGCAGGGCCTCCAGCTCCTCCCGGACGGCGGAGCGGACCGCCGCCGTGGGCAGTTCCTCCCGCAGGGCCAAAATGGCCTCCCGCTGCATCAGCTCGTCTACCTTGGGGATCCCCCGCAGCATCGCTTGTCGCTCCATGCCCCTCACACTCCCATTATCCGCGATTATGATATGATATAGTGTATCCGCATTTGCTATAAATGTCCAGATTATATTGAAAAAATAAATAGATTATTCCGGAGGCGCTCCGGAGGCAAATGGAAAAAAACGGCGGAAGGAGGGGCCTGACCCAGAAAATCCCGGTGCCCCATAGGGGGATAAAATAGAAAAAAACAATAAGTCGGAGGAATAGCCGGATCCCGCCCCGAAGAAGGCTCCGGCGGCCCCGCTCCTCCCGCTCCCGGGCGGCTTGCCCGGCGGCCCCTGGCCCACCCCGCCGGGCGGCGTTTTTGCTCCCGGCCTTTGCTGCGGTTCCTCCTCCCGGAGCCCTCCGCCCTCCGCCGTCCCGGCATCCGTCCCGCCTGGTCCGCCCCCGCCGCCGGGAAGGCGGTTTTTCCCGCCCGGCGGGGAAGTTTCTTGCCAATGCCGGGAAAACGTGGTACAATAATTTGCATTTTGATGACAGGAGGGCAATTCCCATGTAGCGACGGACGGGAAAACGGGAACGCGATTAGTAACGAATACGATTGGGAGGGAATCCTTTTGTCGAACTTAGAAGCTGAAATCAAGCGGCGGCGGACCTTTGCCATCATCTCTCACCCCGACGCCGGCAAGACCACCCTGACGGAAAAATTCCTGCTTTACGGCGGGGCCATCGCCCAGGCGGGGGAGGTCAAGGGCAAGCGGGCCCGGGCCGCCACCTCCGACTGGATGGAGAT
>CALXGG010000028.1 GCA_944387785.1 uncultured Oscillospiraceae bacterium
AGGCCGGTGGGGATCACGAAGCAGGCCCCCAGCAGGAAGTTGCACAGCTCCCCCACGCCGCTGGTGGTGGTGAAGAGGAGGTTGATGAGGTTCTTCACCAGGCACACCATAAGGCCGCTGAGGGGCCCCATGCTGAAGGCGGCCAGCAGGGCGGGCAGCTCGGAGAAGTCCATCTTGATAAAGGGCGGGATCAGGAAGGGCAGGGGGAAGGACAGGAACATGAGGACGGTGGCCACCGCGCTGAGGATGGCGGTGACGGCGATCTTGTGGGTCTTTGCGGACAGGGACATAAAAAACACTCCTTTGCGGATATAGTAACCCCCGAAAGACGATCCATCCCCGGAGTACTGCCGCAAACGAGTGCGCACATCTTCTTCCATCCAGACTGTCACTGTCGGTACCGGGATCGCACCGGTTCAACGCTTACGCGGTCGCGGACTGAGGAGCGGGATCCGCTCCATCACCGCCGGTGGGGACTTGCACCCCGCCCTGAAGATGAATGATTCGGTTGTCGAGTCCATTATACGCACCCGGCGGAAAAAAGCAAGCATTATTTTCTTTACAAGCTCGAATATATGTTCTATAATGGAAGCCAGAAAAGGATGGGAGGACCGCGCTGATGAGGGAGAGGAGGAAGGCCTGCTGCTTTACCGGGCACCGGCCGGAGAAGCTGCCCTGGGGGGCCAACGAGGCGGATCCCCGCTGCGTGCGGCTGAAGGGGGCCATCCGGGATGCGGTGGAGGCGGCCTACGCCGAGGGGTACCGGCACTTCATCTGCGGCATGGCCCGGGGCTGCGACTTCTATTTCGCGGAGGCGGTGCTGGCCCTGCGGCGGGATCGGCCGGACGTGACATTGGAGGCGGCCATCCCCTGCCCCACCCAGAGCCGGGCCTGGCCGGAGCATGACCGCCGGCGCTGGCAGGAACTGGTGGAGCGCTGCGACTATGAGACCATGGTCCAGGAGCAGTACACGCCGGACTGCATGCACCGGCGGAACCGGTACATGGTGGACCACAGCGGCCTGGTGATCGCCGTATACGACGGCAGCGGCGGCGGCACCCGCAGCACCCTGGAGTACGCCATCCGCAAAAAGGTGCCCTTCCTGGACATCCGGCCGGAGGGGCGGGCGTAGGGCCTCCCCGGGGCGGCGGCGTCCCCCGGGGACAATGCCCGGGACGGCGGTTTCCGGGTTTGACAGCGGGCCCCTGCCGGGGTATAATAAAACCGATCTGATGCCGCGCCGGCGGGAGGATCCCCGCCGTGCACCGCGTAGGGAGGGGGAACGGCCATGGATTACCGCAGAGGAGAGGGGTACGACTGGATCCTGATGGGGTTCGGCGTGCTGGTGGCGGCTGTGTTTGCCGGGGGGAGCGCCCCGGCGTTGGCCCTGGGACTGGCCCTGGTGATGCTTTTGTTTGCCGCCGTGCGCCTGGCGGCCTGGTGGCTGGAGCGGCGGGAGGACGGCCGGGAGTAAGGCCCGGCGCCGCGGCGAAGGGCGGCGGGAGCCGGACAGGAGACCATATGGCGGGGCCTGGGCCCCGCTTTTTTCATGGAAAAGCTCCGGGCGGGCCGACGGCCCGGGCCCGGGAGAGGGAGGAACGATGGGACCGCTGAGTGAAAAGCGCTATCTTATGCTGGACATGCCCGCGGAGGAGGACGCCCGCAGCGACCAGCGGCGGCTGCTGGACGCCCTGACCCCGGAATTTGGCCCTGTGGAGATCCCCCTGGGGCAGCTGCGGCGGCTGTATCCCCTCTGCCGGGCGGCGGAGGGGAAGGTGACCGCCGCCCTGGCCTGGGACGGGGCCCGGTGGCGGCTGACGGACCTGGAGCGGGGGGATGCCTCCGCCTGGCACTACGGCCTGGCGGCGGACCTGGGCAGCACCAGCGTCACCATGGAGCTGGTGGACCTGAACTCCGGGGCCGTGGTGGCCCGGGAGAGCATGTACAACCGGCAGACGGCCCTGGGCTCCGACGTGCTGACCCGGATCTTCTACGCCAAGGATCATCCGGAGCACCTGGAGGAGCTGCGCCGGGCGGCGGTGGACACCCTCAACGAGCTGATGGGCCGCCTGACGGAGGTGTCAGGCGTGGACGTGAGCCGCTGCGCCGCCATGGTGCTGGCGGGGAACACGGTGATGACCCACTTCCTCCTGGGGCTGGACGGCTTCCCCCTGTTCCTCTCCCCCTACGCGCCGGTGGCGGCGGAGCCGGGGTTCCTCGCCGGAACGGAGCTGGGCCTGGCGCTGGCGGGGCTGGTATATCTCTATCCCTCCCGGGCCAACTATATGGGCGGGGACATCATCAGCGGCGTGGTGGCCACCGATATCGCCCGCTCGCCGGGGATCCGGCTGTTTTTTGACATCGGAACCAACGGGGAGCTGGTGGCGGGCTGCCGGGATTTCCTGCTGGCGGGGGCCGGCGCCGCCGGGCCCGCCTTGGAGGGCGGCGTGATCCGCACCGGCATGTGCGCCGGCCCCGGAGCCGTGGAACGGGTGGACATCCGGGGGGAGCAGGTGACGCTGCAGGTCATCGGCGGGGAGAAGGCCCAGGGCCTGTGCGGCTCCGGCATCGTGGATCTGCTGGCGGAGCTGTTCCTGGAGGGCGTCATGGATTTCCGGGGCAGGCTGCTGCCGGAGGCCTCCCGCCGGGTGGTGGAGGCGGAGGGGGAACTGGCCTATCGCTACGCCGACGGGGACGAGACGGCGGACGGGCAGCCCCTTTTGTTCTACCAGAGCGATATCGAGCAGTTCCTGGCCACCAAGGCCGCGGCCTACACCATGGTGGAATACATGCTCAAGGCCATCGGCATGACCTTTGACGACGTGGAGAAGTTCTATGTGGCGGGAGCCTTCGGCACCTATATCCGCACCGCCTCGGCGGTGACCATCGGGCTGTACCCGGACCTGCCGGAGGAGAAGGTCTCCTGCGTGGGCAACAGCTCCCTGGAGGGGGCCCGGGCCCTGCTGCTGGACCGGGGCCGCCTGGAGGAGATCGGGGCGATCCTGGAGAAGATGGACTACATCCAGTACGGGGCCATCCCGGACTTCGTGGACAGCATGAGCGCCGCCCGGGCGGTGCCCCACCTGGATACCGCCCGCTACCCCAGCGTGACGCGCTGGAAGCGGGAGCGGGAGAAGCGGCAGGCGGCGGAGCGGGAAGCGGCCCGGGGGTAAGGCCCCGGCATTGGCAAAGGAAGAGGCGGCGGCCCCTGTATGGGGCCGCCGCCTTCTGCCTTCCGCGGGGACGAGCGACCTATTTGACCTTGATGCGGCGCTCCTGGAGCCGCTTGTACACGAATTCCCGGAACAGGGTGTAGAGCACGGAGGTCAGGGGGATGAAGAGGAGCATCCCCACCACGCCCATGAGGCTGCCGCCGATGGTGACGGCAAAGAGGACCCAGATGGAGGGGAGGCCCACGGAGCTGCCCACCACATGGGGGTAGATGAGGTTCCCCTCCACCTGCTGGAGGATGAGGAACATGACCACGAAGATGAGGGCCTGCATGGGGGAGACCATCAGGATCAGGAAGGCCCCCACGGCGCAGCCGATGAAGGCGCCCACGATGGGGATGAGGGCGGTGACGGCAATGAGGCAGCCCACCAGCAGGGCGTAGGGCATCCGCAGGAGGGACATGGCGATAAAGAACATGGTGCCCAGGATCATGGCCTCCACGCACTGGCCGGTGATGAAGCTGGAGAACACCCGGTGGCTGAGGCTGGACACCCGGATCACCTGCTGGGCTGCGTTTTTGGGCAGCAGGGCGAAGAGCACCTTGCGGCACTGGAGGCCCAGCTTCTCCTTCTGCAGCAGGATATAGCAGGCGAACACGAAGGCGATGAAGGAGGAGGTGAGGACGCTGACCATGCTTTTGGCGGCGGAGATGGTGGAGTTGAGGACGTCCCCGGCGCCGCTGCGCAGGAAGTCGGCCACCCGGGAGAGGATGGACTCCCAGTCGATGGACCGCCAGTCGATGGTCAGGTTCTCCAGCCACTGCCGGACCTGGGGGTTGTTGGCAAACTGTTCCTCCGCCCAGAGAAGGAAGCGGGTGACGGCGCTCTGGATGGTGACGGTGAGGCCGGAGATGGTCTCCGTCAGCTCCGGCATGATCACCAGTACCAGCACCAGCACCACCAGGGCCACCAGCACGAAGGTCAGCAGCAGGCTCAGGATGCGCACCAGGCCTTTGGGCAGGCGCTCCCTGCCACCGCGGCCCTTTTGCCCCGCCCAGGAGAAAAGGTTGCGCTCCAGAAAGCGCATGGGCACGTTGAGGATAAAGGCCAGGGCTGCTCCCCCCAGGAAGGGGGAGAGCAGCTCCGCCAGGAAGCTCAGGGCCGCCGCCATGCCGTCGATCCACTGGAAGGCGGTGAAGGCCAGGGCGGCGAAGGCGATGAGCAGGAGCAGTTTTTTCATCGTGCTGCGGGAAATCTCCATAATGACCTCCGTGGGCGCCGGTGTGAGGCGGCACGGCCCCGCCGGCGGGATCCCGCCGGGGCGTACCTGCGCCCAAACGCCCATTTTCTTTATCTTATCCTATCCTGTCCCATGCCCCCCGTCAAGTACAGGACGCATTAAAATTTCCTTTCGGCGTTCCTGGGGTAAGGCCCTTTATTTCCCCGGCGGAATGTGCTATACTGGGCCCCGACAAATATCCCATGGAGAGGGAGGCGCTTATGAGCGGGAATTTTCATCAGGACTATGCCGACAGCGTGGGCCATTTTTGCCGGAGCCTGCCCCCGGAGCTGGGGATCTCCGACCAGGAGGTGGACGCCTATTTCCGGGCCTGCGCCCTGTACCTGTGGGCGGGGGAGGGCGGCGGGAAGGGCGGCGCGGCGGCCATCAGCCAGATCTACACCAGCCGCCCGGCCCGGTTCACCGCCGGCCAGTTCGACAGGGCCATCGCCTATTACCGGGAGAACCCCGGCTACACCGTGGGGGTCCCGGAGTTCTTCCAGCGGATCGCCGCCGACGACGTCCGCCGGGGCACCCGCCACAGCCGCACCTTCGCGGAGATCCAGAAGAACCTTCTGATGCTCCTGGCGGCCTGCGACGGGGACTTCTCCTTTGGGGAGAGCCGGCGGATCACCCGGCTGTACGACCAGCTGGCCGAGGCCTGCGGCCAGGCGGGGGTGCCCGCCGTCGCCCTGACCCCGGGGCCGGAGCACTACCGGGGCGGGATCCGCCGCGGCCCCGGCGAGGCCGCCCGGGAGCTCAATGATATTATGGACGAATTCAGCCAGGTCCTGTCCCGGGACAAGTCCCGGTCCCTGTACGGGGACTTTTTCGGCACGCCCGGGGAGCCCTCCCGGCCCTCCGGCCGCAGTCCCCTGGACCCCCTGCCGGTCTCCCCGGAGCCGGAGGGGCCCGCCCCGGCGGAGGAAGCGCCCGCCGGAGGGGAGACGGGCGGCGCCGGGACGGAGGAGGCCCCCCAGCCCCCCAGGCCCACCCTGGAGGAGGCCATGGCGGAGCTGGACGGCCTCATCGGCCTGGAGGCGGTGAAGAAGGACGTGGACAGCCTGGTGAACCTGGTGAAGGTCCGGGCGCTGCGGAAGGCGCGGGGCCTCAAATGCCCGGACCTGTCCCTCCACCTGGTGTTCTCGGGGAACCCGGGCACCGGCAAGACCACCGTGGCCCGGATCGTGGGGAAGATCTTCAGCGCCCTGGGCCTTCTCAGCAAGGGCCACCTGGTGGAGGTGGACCGCAGCGGCCTGGTGGCGGGCTATGTGGGCCAGACGGCCATCAAGACCCAGGAGGTGATCCAAAAGGCCCTGGGGGGCGTGCTCTTTATCGACGAGGCCTATTCCCTGGCCCCGGAGAATGCCGACAAGGACTTCGGCCAGGAGGCCATCGACACCATCCTCAAGGCCATGGAGGACCACCGGGACGACTTCGTGGTCATCGTGGCGGGGTACGCCAGCCTCATGCCCCGGTTCATCGACAGCAACCCGGGGCTCAAGTCCCGGTTCAACAAGTACCTGCTTTTCGAGGACTACAACGGGGCGCAGCTCTATGAGATCTTCCTCAGCCGGGTGAAGGGCAACGACTACCGGCTGGACGAGGAGGCCGCCCGGGCCGTCCGGGAGCACCTGGAGGAGCTCTATGAGGACCGGGACGAGAATTTCGGCAACGCCCGGGACGTCCGCAACCTCTTTGAGCGGATCGTGGCCAACCAGGCCAACCGGGTGGCGGCCCTGGCCGCGCCCACCGACGAGGACATCCTCACCATCACCACGGCGGACCTGGAGGGGCTGGTGGACCTGCCCCTCGCCGTCCCGCCGTCTGAGGGAACGGAAAAGGCCGGGGAGACGGAAACAGAGGAGTGACGGCTGTCACTCCTCTGTTGTGTACCGGGCCCGGTAGCGGCGCATGCTCTCGGCGAAGAGCTCGCCGTTGGTGGGCGGGGTGTAGGTGATGGCGTTGGCCCCGGCCCGGATGGTCTCCATGATGCTCTCGTCGGTGGGGCCGCCGGTGGCGATGATGGGGACGTCGGGGAACTGGCGGCGGATCTGGCGGACGATCTCCGGGGTTTGGGCGGCCCCGGACACGTTGAGGATGTCCGCGCCGCTTTCGATCCGCTTGCCCACGTCCATCTGGCTGGAGACGATGGTGGCGATCACCGGGATATCCACCACGTCCTTGATCTGGGCGATGGTTTCGTCGGCGATGGGGGCGTTGACCACCACGCCGAAGGCGCCCTGGTGCTCGGCGTAGATGGCCAGCCGCACGCTCCGCCGGCCGTTGGTGACGCCGCCGCCCACGCCCACGAACACCGGCACGTCCGACACGTTGATGATGGCCTGGGCGATGCTGGGCTGGGGTGTGAAGGGGTAGACGGCAATGATGGCGTCGCCGTTGATATTCTTGACGATGGCCACGTCCGTGGAGAAAACCAGGGACTTGATCCGCCGGCCGAAAATACGGATGCCGGTACATTCGGCGATGCACTGGGGGACCTCCACCAGGTGGCTGCGCAGGGTCCCGCTGTAAGAGGGTACGATCTTCTGCATGGCGCGTTCTCCTTTCCCGTAAAAAAATCCGCCTCGCCAGGGGCTGCAGGTTCCCGGCCGCCCTGGTGCGCGGGCTTTATTCTCGGCTTTCAGTATACCAAATTCCCGGCGGGGGCTCAAGTTACAAAGCGATGTCATTCATGAAGAAACTGTAAATTATGTAAACATCTTGTTAAGGAGGAACGGCAATGACGGAAAAAGTGACGGTGCGGCAGGCAGGGCCGCTGCCCATGCCCCTCATCTATCTGGCCTCGCCGGAGGACCTGGCCCAGTGGTATGTCTCCCAGCTGGCGTGGGCCCTGGACCACGGGGAGCGGGCGCTGTCCATCTCCTGCTTTGACACGGAGCCCCTGGGCTTCCCGGTGGGCCGGGCGGCCCCCGCCGTGCTGAAGGCGGTGATGGACTTCCTTTACGACCACCCGGAGGCGGAGGGACTGGAGATCCTCTGCGCCGGGGAGGCGGCCTACCGGGCCTATTCCCTCCACTGGAACATCTGGTACGCCCCCTGTAAGCCGTCCCACAGCCATGAGGAGGGGCTGTAACTATTTGTCATCAAAGCTTTACAATTCTTCAGCATTTTTGCCTTGCTTTTAAAGGCGCTTCCATGGATAATGGGATTATGTAAAATACGGTCGAAGGAAGTCCCTGCCATGAAGCGAGTCGTTTCCTTTTTATTGATATGTGTCCTTTTGCTGGGCTGCGCGGCCTGTGCCGGCAGCACGGTGCCCGCGGCCGGTCCCGGCCGCCAGGAGCTGCCCCTCCGGGGGGAGGAGCCCCAGCTGCCCACCCGGGAGGATCCCGCCGGGACGCCGGAGAAGGGGGGAGAGCCCACCCCGCCGGCGGAGGGGGCGGAGGAGGGGGACGCCCCGGGCCTTCCCGGCACGGAGGGGGCCTCTCCGGAGGAGCCCCAGGACCCGGAGGAGCCCTATGTCCGCACGGTGGATCCCGCCAAGCCCATGGTGGCCCTGACCTTTGACGACGGCCCCCACAAGACCTATACGGACCAGATCCTGGACATCCTGGAGGAGAACCGCGCCGTGGCCACCTTCTTCGAGGTGGGCCGCAACGTGGCCAGCTGCCCCGGGCCCCTCAGCCGCATGGCGGAGCTGGGCTGCGAGATCGGCAGCCATTCCAACGCCCACAAGGACCTCAGCAAGCTCAAGACGGCGGCCCTGGAGAAGGATCTGGATACGGCGGACCAGGCCTTTATCGACGCGGTGGGCTTCGCGCCCACCCTGCTGCGCCCGCCCTACGGCGCGGTGAACAAGACGGTGAAGTACGGCACCGGCCGCACGGTGATCACCTGGACGGTGGACACCGAGGACTGGCTGAGCCAGGATACGGAGAAGGTGGTCTCCTATGTCCAGTCCCTTTCCAGCCTGGACGGGGAGATCGTGCTGCTCCACAGCACCTATGAGACCACGGTGGAGGCGGTGCGGCTCCTGGTGCCCTGGCTCCAGGAGCAGGGCTACCAGCTGGTCACCGTCAGCGAGCTGATGGCCTACTATTACGGGGAGCTGCTGGAGCCCGGCGAATTCTTCGGCTATACCTATTTCACCACCCACGGCCGGACGGACGCCCCGGCGGTGCTGCCCGACGCCTCTGCCGGAGGGGAGGGGACGCAGGGCGAGGCGCCGGAGAGCACTCCCGCCGAGGGGACGGAGCCCGGGGCCGCGCAGCAGCCCGGTGAGCCGACGGGGTCCGCCGGGGACAGCGGAACAGGACCCGCCGTTCCCGAGGCCCCCTCCTCCGGCGATACGGCCGCTTTGAACGGCTCCGGGACGCCGGAGACCGTCCGAGCGGAGAAGCCTGTGATCCCCGGGGCCCCTGCCGGGAGCGCTCCCGCTGCCCCTGCCGGGGACAGCGCTGGGGAAGAGGCGGGCGGCGGCGTTTCCGGGCAGATCCCCTCCCTGTGACGCGCCTGCATCACGGATATACCAGCCCCGGCCAGATAATGGCCGGGCTGCCGCTTTGCCCGCTGTGAAGTTCCTGTAAAAAGGGGGGGAGGGCTATTGCGCTCCCGGATGAACTATGGTACCATGGGGCCGTGTCGTGGCCCCCGGGGGACGGCGCCGCGGCGGCTGCCGACGCCCGCGCCCGGCCGGGACGGCCCGTAAAGATCAGAGGGAGGCGGCTATTTCGGATGTGGATAAAAGGCGAGCGGAGAAAAGCCAAGCTCTCCAGCCTGCAGATCATCGCTCTGGGCTTTCTGCTCATCATCCTGGCGGGGACGGCCCTTCTCATGCTGCCCTGGGCCACCCGGGCCCCCGGCGGCGCCTCCTTCGGCGACGCCCTCTTCACCGCCACCTCCGCCACCTGCGTTACCGGCCTGGTGGTACAGGATACCGGCACCTACTGGAGCGTGTTCGGCCAGGTGGTGATCATCGCCCTCATCCAGGTGGGCGGCCTGGGCTTCATGACCATCGCCACGCTGTTCATGCTGCTGCTGCGGCGGCGGCTGGGCCTGCGGCAGCGGGAGGTGGTGGTGGACAGCGTCAGCCACTATCAGCTCAAGGGCGTGGTGCCCCTGGTGAAACGGATCTTTTTCGGCACCCTGCTGGCGGAGGGCCTGGGAGCGGTGCTGCTGTCCCTGCGCTTCGTGGAGGATTTCGGCCCGGCCCGGGGGATCTATTACGGGGTGTGGCACTCCGTTTCCGCCTTCTGCAACGCGGGCTTTGACCTCATGGGCCCTCACAGCGGGGCGTATTCCTCCTTTATGGCCTATGTGGGCGATCCCCTGGTGAGCCTGACGCTGATGGGCCTTATCGTGGTGGGCGGCATCGGCTTTCTGGTCTGGGACGATCTCCTCCGCAACCGCTGGCGCTGGCGGCGTTACCGGCTGCAGACCAAGGTGGTCCTTTCCACCACGGCGGTGCTGATCTTCGGCGGCGGGCTGCTGTTTTTCCTCTTTGAGCGGAACAACCTGGGGGCGGGACGGCCCCTGGGGGAGCAGGTGCTGGCGGCCCTGTTCGACGCGGTCACCCCCCGTACCGCCGGCTTCAATACCACGGATACCGCCGCCCTCAGCTCCGGCAGCTTCCTTTTGACCATGGCCCTCATGTTCATCGGCGGCAGCCCCGGCTCCACCGCCGGCGGCATCAAGACCACCACCATCGCGGTGATCCTGCTCCACACCATCGCCGGCGTCCGGCGGGAGCAGAGCGCCAATATTTTTGGCCGCAGCATCGGGGACGAGGAGCTGAAAAAGGCCACATCGGTGCTGTTCACCAACCTGTTTTTGGTGCTGGGCGGCGTGCTGGTCATCTGCGGGGCCCAGTCCCTGCCCCTGACCGATGTGCTGTTCGAGGCGTTTTCCGCCATGGGCACGGTGGGCATGAGCACCGGCGTGACCCGGAGCCTGTCGGGCTTCAGCCGGGCGGTCATCATATTCCTCATGTACTGCGGCCGGGTGGGCAGCATCTCCTTCGCGGTGGCCCTGCTGGAGAAGAAGGCCCTGCCGCCGGTGACGCTGCCCCGGGAACGGATCACCATAGGTTGAGAAAGGGAGATTGCTTGCGATGAAATCATTTCTGATCATTGGCCTGGGCTCCTTCGGCCACCATCTGTGCCACGCCCTGGCCCGGCAGCGCTGTGAGATCATGGTCGTGGACAAGTCCGGGGAGGCGATGGAGGACGTGCTGCCCTATGTGGTCAGCGCCAAGGTGGGCGACTGCACCAACGAGGAGGTGCTGCGGTCCTTCAGCGTGGACAACTTCGACGCCTGCTTCGTCTGCCTGGGCTCCAACGTCCTCAGCAGCCTCCAGATCACCAGCCTCCTCAAGGAGCTGGGGGCCCGGCGGGTGTACAGCAAGGCGGACGACGATACCCAGGCCAAATTCCTCCTGCGCAACGGCGCCGACGAGGTGATCTACCCCGAGCGGGAGATCGCCACCAGCATTGCCGTCAGCGCCAGCTCCGACAACATCTTCGACTGCATCCGCCTCAACGCGGACTACTCCATCTATGAGCTCCAGCCTCTCAAGCGGTGGCTGGGCAAGAGCCTGAAGGAGCTGAATTTCCGGGTCAAGTACAACATGACGGTCATCGCCGTCATCCGGGACGGGGATATCCGGCCCAACCTCCATCCGGACTATGTGTTCCGGGAGGAGGAGCACCTCCTGGTGCTGGGCCGCAGCGAGGATATCGAGAAGGTCATCCGCTGAGGCGGCCCCGGGGCCGGCGGGGTCCCGCGGCTCGGAGCCGGCGGAAGAGCGCTCATCACGCAAAAAAGGAAGGCCCCCGGGGCCTTCCTTTTTTGCGCTCTGCCGCCTATTTCACAAAGTAGTCCGCCAGGTTGGCGCCCCCGTCGATGACCGCTTCGATGAGGGGCGTTTTGCAGGTCATGAGGGTGGTGACGCCGGGGCCGTGGCCGGAGAGGATGCAGTCGGAGTGGACCACCACGCCGATGGTGACGGCGCCGGTGATGAAGTTGCGGCCGTAGCGGGTGTCCGCGTCCAGGATGGCCACGATGTCGCCGAAGCGCAGCTGCTCCAGGCCGTACTCCGCGGTCAGCTTCTTGTCGTGGAGGGTGATGTCGTAGTCGCCGTAGTAGGAGGTGGAGGCCCCCAGGCCGGAGCCCATGATGCAGCCGGGGACGATCTTGGCCACGCCCACCCGCAGCTTCCCGTCCGCCTCGGTGATGTTCATTTTCTCCAGCAGCTCCGGGCTCATGTTCCGCAGCAGGATATCGGGGTAGTCCAGCAGCTTCATGCCCTGGCCCTGGCTGCGCACGTCGATCTTGTCGCCGATGGACATTTTCTCCATGGCCTCCTGGTCGAACCAGCACAGCAGGTGCTCGCAGCCGCCGTGCTTGCCGGTGACGAAGCCCCGGGCGCCCTTGGCGTCGCCGCTGGCGACGATGGCGGTGTTGCCGATGCAGCTGAGGCCCTGGAGGGCGGCGTTGTACTCGTCGTTCTCGTTCCGGGCGGTAACGCCGGGCTCCAGGTGGTCGGCGGCCCAGCCCACGCACCGGTCGCCGATCCTGGCGTTGAGGGTGATGCCGCCGGTGCCGGGCAGGGTGAAGGGCTCGCCGTCGATGGTGTGGCGGTAGGCGGAGCTCCCCTTGGAGTGGCGCACCTGGCCCTGGACCAGCAGGATGGGCAGGTCATTATGGTTGGTTTTCAGCATGGTATCTTCTCCTTTTCCATAGTTTTCTCCCTGGCTACCACTCTACCACATCTCCCCGGCCTTTGAAAGCCCCGAGGCGCAAAAAAGCGCCTCCGCCGCCGGAGCCCGGCTGCCGCCGGGGAGCGCCCCGGAAGATCATTCTGCACAAGGGACATTCCCCGAAAAAAAGCAAAATTACCCAAAATGACGCTTGTATTTTGGCGGAAAACCTCTATAATCATGCTGACCAAAAACAAACGTCTGTTACGAGAGGTTGCGCCTATGACGAAAGACCTGACCAAAGGCAGCCCCATGGGGCTGATATTGAGCTTCGGCATCCCGCTGCTGTTCGGGTACCTGTTCCAGCAGCTGTATAACGTGGTGGACACCGCCATCGTGGGCAAGACCCTGGGGGGCGCGGCCCTGGCCGCCGTGGGGGCCACCGGCTCCATCAACTTCCTGGTGGTGGGCTTCTGCGCCGGGACCTGCGGCGGCTTCGCCATCCCGGTGGCCCAGCAGTTCGGCGCCGGGGACTACCGGGAGCTGCGGCGGTACGTTGCCGGCGGCGCCTGGCTGTGCGTCCTTTTCGGCGCGGCCCTGACGGCGGCCACGGTGTTCTTCTGCCGGGACATCCTCACCGCCATGAACACCCCCGCCGACATCTACCAGCGCTCCTACCAGTATATCGTCACCATTTTTGCCGGGCTGCCGGCCTATTTCCTCTACAACTATGCCGCCGGCGTGCTGCGGGCCATGGGAGACAGCCGGACCCCGGTGATCTGGCTCATCGCCGCCTCCCTGGTGAACATCGTGCTGGACGTGGTGTTCATCCTCAGCTTCCATATGGATGTATTCGGCGCCGCCTTCGCCACGGTGCTCTCCCAGCTGCTGGCGGGGCTGGGGTGCCTGGCCCGGATGTGCCGGGGCTTCCCCATCCTGAAGATGAGCCGGGAGGACTGGCGCTGGGAGGGCCGGCGGATGGGGGAGCTGTGCCTGATGGGCCTTCCCATGGGCCTCCAGTACTCCATCACCGCCATTGGCAGCGTCATGATCCAGGCGGCGGTCAACGGCCTTGGCACCGTGTACGTCACCGCCGTCACCGCCGCCAGCAAGGTGGCCATGTTCGTCTGCTGCCCCTTTGACGCCATGGGCTCCACCATGGCCACCTACGGCGGCCAGAACGTGGGCGCCGCCCAGTGGGAGCGGCTCCACCGGGGGCTGCGCGCCTGTGTGGCCCTGGGGGCGGCCTACTCTGCCCTCTGCCTGGGGGCCATGTACCTGCTGGCAGACCCTCTCAATATGCTGTTCCTGGACGCGGAGAGCGCGTCCCTGCTGCCTCTGGCCCGGCAGTACCTCCTTACCGGATCGCTGTTTTTCTTCCCCCTCTCCCTGGTGAACATCATCCGCTTCATGATCCAGGGCATGGGCTTCTCCCCCCTGGCCACCCTGGCGGGGGTGCTGGAGATGGCGGCCCGGGCGGGGGTGAGCTGCCTGGTGCCGGTTTTCGGCTTCACGGCGGCATGCTTTGCCTCCCCGGCGGCCTGGGTGCTGGCGGACCTGTTCCTGGTGCCCGCCTATTTCTGGTGCTGCCGGCGGCTGACCCGGCCTGCCAGGGGGCTCACGTCCCCCTCCCTGAGCTGCCAGAGCTAAGGCCCGTGAGGGCACAAAAAAACCATCCCCGCGCCGCTCTTCCGTGGCGCGGGGATGGTTTTTTATATCAGGTGGGAGCGATCAGCGGTACTTGTCCACTACCGCTTTCATGGCCTCCCATTGGTCCTCCATGTCGGCCACCAGCTTGAACTGGGTCCGGCAGCGGTCCAGGTTCTGGCCTTCCCGGTGGGTGCGGAAGTAGTGGTCGCCCTCCAGGTAGTCGGTAAGGAAGCGGATGCCGCACTCCAGCGTCATGAGCTTGGCGCCCCAGGGCAGGTAATCCAGCTCCGCCTCCGTCAAAGCGCCGCCGGCGCCCTCCAGGAAGCCCTGGGCATACACCTCGTAGAGGGAGATGTCGAAGTTCACCTTGGAGAGGTCCCGCTCGTCCTCGGCGCTGTGGTTGGCGCCGAAGCGGATGGAGTCGCCGAAGTCGTTGATGGAGAGGCCGGGCATCACGGTGTCCAGGTCGATGACGCAGATGCCCTCGCCGCTGTCCCGGTCGATGAGGACGTTGTTGAGCTTGGTGTCGTTGTGGGTCACCCGCAGGGGGAGCTTGCCCTCCCGCAGGGCCTGGAGGGCCACGGAGCAGTCCGCCTCCCGCCTGCGCACGAAGTCCAGCTCCGGCTGCACGTCCTTCACCCTGCCCATGGCGTCCGCCGCCACCGCCGCCTTCAGCTTGCTGAGGCGGTCCTCGGTGTCATGGAAGTGGGGGATGGTCTCATAGAGGGTGTCCGCGGGGTAGTCCTTGAGCATCCGCTGGAAGCGGCCGAAGGTCCGGGCGGAGGCGGCGAAGAGCTCCGGCGTCTCCGCGGCCTGGAGGCAGATGGTGCCCTCGATGAAGGGGTATACCCGCCAGGCGCCGCCCTCGCTGTCGGAATAGAAGCTCCGGCCGTCCCGGGTGGGGAGCACGGTCATGGTCTCCCGGCTGGGGTCGCCGCCGGCCTCGGCGATGGCCTTGCCCAGGTAGGCGGTGACGCCGGCGATGTTGCTCATGACCTGGTCGGGGTGGTGGAAGGCGGCGGCGCTGATGCGCTGGAGGATGAAGCGCCGGCAGGGCTCCTCGCCGGGCTGGGTGTGGACGCAGAAGGTATCGTTGATGTGGCCGGAGCCGTAGCGTACCGCGCCCACGACCTCGCCGCCGAAGTCAAAGGCCGCCAGGGCGTCCTGCAGGAAATGTTCCGCCTGCTGCATCTCTCACACCTCCCAGAGCTTGTCGGGGTAGAGGCCCGACGCGGTCTTTTCTGCGATGGCGGCCACCACCACGGGCTTGTCCTCTTTATAGGTGACGCCGTACCACTTGTCGCCGCTGCGCAGCACCTTGACCCGGGCCTTTTTCTCCTCCAGCAGCTGGGTGACCACGCTGGGCAGGAAGTACTCGCCCTTGGCGGGGTTCTCCCGGAGGGCCTTGTCCAGGAAGGCGGGGAAGCGCCGCTCCGCCTCGGTGAGGAAGCTGCGGGTGAAGCCCCAGAGGTTCATGGACACGATGGTGTCGCCGGAGAGGGCCGTCCAGGTCTGGCCGTCGTCCTCGGTGAAGCGGGCGTCATCGCCGTCCTTCTCGATCTTGGTGCGCTCGGTGACCCGGATCAGGTAGTGGTTTTCGTCCTCCTCGCACACGCCCCGGGCCACGTGGCCGTGCTCGGTGACGGTGTTGCCCAGGCGGTAGCCCACCATGGCGAACTCATAGCAGCCCTCCCGGTCGCCGTGGCTCTCCAGGTACTGGTAGATCTCCCGGAAGGCCTCGGGGCCGTAGTAGTCGTCGGCGTTGACCACGGCGAAGGGACCGTCCACCGCCTTGCGGGCGGCCAGGATGGCGTGGCAGGTGCCCCAGGGCTTCACCCGGCCCTCGGGGACGGTGTAGCCCGCGGGCAGGTCGGTGAGCTCCTGGAAGGCGTACTTGACGTTGATGACCTTGCTGAGCCGGTCGCCGATGGCAGCCCTGAAGGCGTCCTCGATCTCATGCTTGATGACAAAGACCACCGTCTCGAAACCTGCCCGGCGGGCGTCGTAGATGGAGTAGTCGATGATGAGCTGGTCGTGGTTGCCCACAGGGTCGATCTGCTTGAGGCCGCCGTAGCGGCTGCCCATGCCGGCGGCCATGACCACCAGTACCGGTTTGTTCATAGGTGCGTTCCTCCTCATATGTTCTTTGTGATCCTCTTTGTCCCCGGCGGTGGCGTCCCCCGGCAAGGGGGAACGGACCTGCCGCGCCCGGGGAGACGCGGCAGGTCCGTTCGGGAAACGGCGGGGCGATCAGCCCTTATAGCCGTTGGGGTTCATGGACTGCCATTTCCAGGAGGAGGCGCACATCTCCTCGATGCCGTACTGGGCCTTCCAGCCCATCTCCTGAAGGGCCTTGGTGGGATCGGCGTAGCACTCGGCGATGTCGCCGGGGCGGCGGGGGTCGATGACGTAGGGCAGCTCCTTGCCGCAGGCCTTCTCATAGGCGTGGAGGATGTCCAGCACGCTGTACCCGTTGCCGGTGCCCAGGTTGCAGACGAAAAGGCCGCACTTGGTGTCCAGCTTCTTCAGGGCCGCCACATGGCCCTTGGCCAGGTCCACCACATGGATGTAATCCCGCACGCCGGTGCCGTCCTTGGTGGGGTAGTCGTTGCCGAAGACATGGAGCTTCTCCAGCTTGCCCACGGCCACCTGGGCGATGTAGGGCACCAGGTTGTTGGGGATGCCGTTGGGGTCCTCGCCGATGAGGCCGGACTCGTGGGCGCCGATGGGGTTGAAGTAGCGCAGCAGGGCCACGTTGAGGGTGGGGTCGGCGGCGCAGTAGTCGGTGAGGATGCGCTCGATGAAGAGCTTGGTGGTGCCGTAGGGGTTGGTGGTGCCGCCGGTGGGGAAGTCCTCCCGGATGGGCACACTGGCGGGATCGCCGTAGACGGTGGCGGAGGAGGAGAACACGAAGTTCTTCACGCCGTGGGCCCGCATGGCGCCCAGGAGCACCAGGGTGTTCACCAGGTTGTTGGTGTAGTACTCCAGGGGCTTGCGGACGCTCTCGCCCACCGCCTTGAGGCCGGCGAAGTGGATCACGGCGTCGATGTCGGGGTACTGGGTGAAGAGGGCCTCCACCTGGGCCTCGTCGCACAGCTCCGTCTTTACGAAGGGGACGGCCTTGCCGGTGATCTGCTCCACCCGGCGCAGGGATTCCTCGCTGGCGTTGGACAGGTTGTCGGCCACCACGATGTCGTAGCCGGCGTTGATGAGCTCCACGCAGGTGTGGCTGCCGATGTAGCCGGCGCCGCCGCTGACCAGAATAGACATAGGGCATGTTCTCCTTTTGATCGTTTTTTTCAGGTTTTCTCCATGGGGCGGCCTTTGCCGCCGCTTCGTTCATCTGACTCTATTGTAGAGAAGAATCCGGCGAAAGAAAATGGACAGTTTCGCCCATTATTTGCACAATTAGCCACGATCCTCCCCGCAAGGTTTGCAGGATCGTCCATCCGCTCCCTCCGAGAGCATCTTCACGCTGTGGGCGTACTCGGTGGGGGACATGCCGGTATGCTTTTTGAACTGGCGGGAGAAGTAGTAGAGGGACTGGTAGCCCAGGGCGGCGGCGATCTCCGTCATGTTGGCGCCGCCGGTGCGGATCATCCGCCGGGCCTCGTCCACCCGCATGCGGCCGAAGTGGGCCATGACGCCGCCGCCGGTGCGGGCCCGGAAGAGCTTTTGCAGCTGGCTGCGGCTGATGAGGTTGTCCCGGCAGACCTGCTCCAGGGTGAGGGGCTGGTCCAGCCGCCGCTCCAGGTAGCGCAGCACCTTGTCCACGGCGTCGTCGGCGCCGGAGCCCAGCTCCGGCGGCGGGGCCTCCGGCGCCTCCCGGCGGAGGAGCCGGATGAGCAATTCCTCCAGGGCGGCCCCCAGCAGCTGCTCCCCGCCGTAGGGGGCGTCCTCCGCCCGCTCCAGGCCGGCGGTCCAGGGGTCGTTGAGGGGGGTGGAGAAAGCGGCGGCGCTCTCCCGGACGATCCGGGCCAGCAGGGCCCGCTCGGCGGGCCCCGCCCGAAAGGACCGGCCCCGGAACAACTCCATGTCCGGGCTCAGGCAGCGGAAGCTCACCACCACCAGGTTGGGAGCCACGGAGCCGTTGGCCTCCAGGGCGTGGAACTCCCCGGGCGCGTGGAAGATCAGCTCCCCCTGGCCCAGCTCCCGCCGGGCGCTGCCGGCGGTGACGAACAGGGAGCCCTTGTCCACATAGAGGAACTCCCAGAAGTCGTGGCATTCCCCGGGGAATGCGTAGCTGCTGGCGTATTCGAAGTAGTGGACGGTGACGATCTCGCCCACGGCCAGGGGACGCCGCAGCCGCAGGGCCCTATACTCCATTTTTCCCACCGTCCTTTGCCTGCCGGGCCCGGAAATCCCGGCGGTATTCCTGGGGGCTGACGCCCATCTGCTTGCGGAACACCTGGGAGAAATAGCTGGGGGAGGAGAAGCCCAGCATGTGGGAGATCTGGGACAGGGAGTGGTTGGTGGACTCCAGCAGCCGCCGGCTCTCCTGGATCCGGCGGGAGATGAGGTAGTTGATGGGTGAGGTGCCGTACTCCCGGGTGAAGGTGTGGACCAGGTAGTATTTGTTGACGTGGGCCAGGGCCGCCAGCTCGTCCAGCGTCAGGTTCTCCTTGAAGTGGGCGTCGATATAGCGGCGGACCATGGCGCACTCGCGGCTGGACTTTTTATCCCCGTCCGCCAGGGTAAAGGAGAAGTTGGCGTAGCGGATCAGCAGGGTGAGGATCACGTCCAGCAGGCCCTGGCAGACGGACTGGAAGCCGGGCTCCTGAAGCTCCATCTCCCGCACCACGGCGTGGAGATAGGGGGTGAAATCGGCCCCCAGGCCGTGGAGGCTGATGGTGGCCCAGCCGCTGGTGT
The DNA here is from genome assembly GCA_944387785.1 of uncultured Oscillospiraceae bacterium. GTDB lineage: Bacteria > Bacillota > Clostridia > Oscillospirales > Oscillospiraceae > Pelethomonas. Next base: position 18,630 of record CALXGG010000028.1, read on the forward strand.
CGGGCTGGGGGGAGAGGGCCTCAAGCCCCTCCACCCCCAGGACGATGTACTCCAGGGGGGCGTCCTTGTCGCTGGTCTCCGTGTGTTCAAAGCCGGTGTTGACGATCACCAGGTCCCCCTGGCTGACGGGATAGACCTGGTTTTGCAGCAGGAAAGCGCCGCGGCCGCCCATGACGAAAAACAGCTCCGCGCAGGGGTGGGTGTGGAGCATGGAGTGCCAGTGGGGATCGTAGCGGGCGGAGTGGGCGTAGAGGAGCCTGGCGCTCTGCTGGGGCCTGGATGGGGCATGCTCGTCCGGCGGGATGCTGCGCATGTCCAGCCCTCCTCTCCAAATGCAGAATTTCACTATTTTGCCCGGTGCCTGGCCGGCCTCCCGGCAAAGTATACACATTATAAATGAAAATGATTTCAGAAGCAATGGAGGAAACCGTCACTTTCCCGAAATCCGGCCGCCGCCGCGGGAGGGAGGACCCGCCGGGAGGGCAAAAAAAGTACGGATATGCTAAAAAGAAATTTTATCTGGGGAAATTTTGGGGCAAATATGACAAAAGAGCAATATCCCTAAAAAAGGCCGCAATAAAGGAATTGATATGTGTTTTTTATGGAGTATACTGAAATCATTCCAAGTGGTTTGGGCCGCAGCGGCGCGTCCGGAGCCCGAACAGACATATTTTTAGGAGGATTTTGTGATGAAGAAAGGATTAGCCCTGATCCTGGCTGTTGTCATGACGCTGGCCCTGGTGGCCTGCGGCGGCAACAACACCGGCAACAACGCCGGGAACAATGCCGGCGGCAACGGCGGCGACACCGGCGACGCCGGCACGACCACCACCATCAAGGTGGCCGCCCTGGAGTCCGCTTACGAGGAGACCTATCCCGGCATGTGGCAGGAGGTCTGCGACGCCTTCACCGCCCAGACCGGCATCGCTGTTGAGCTCACCCTGGAGCGCAACCTGGAGGATGTGATCGGCGCTGCCATGCAGGGCGGCGAGTACCCCGATGTAATCCACCTGGCCACCGGCCGTGAGGCCGGCCTCACCGAGCAGTTCATCAAGGACAAGAACATCGCCGACATCACCGACATGCTGTCCATGACCATCCCCGGTGAGGATGTGACCGTGGCCGACAAGCTGGCCGGCGGCTTCACCGACACCGCCCTCACCAACCCCTACGGCGACGGCAAGACCTATCTGGCCCCCATGTTCTACTCCCCCTGCGGCCTGTTCTACAACGCCGGCCTCTTCGAGGAGAAGGGCTGGGAGGTTCCCAC
>CALXGG010000029.1 GCA_944387785.1 uncultured Oscillospiraceae bacterium
CGGCTTTTGTCAAGCTCTTTTTTCAACTTTTTTCGAAGCTGTTTCAGCGCTTGCCGCCGGCCTTCCGCCGCTCTCTCAGACAGCTCATTTATTTTACCAGAGCCGCTTGAGTTTGTCAAGCTCTTTTTTCGCTCCGCTTGGAAGTTTTTTTGCTCTTGACGCTGGCACGACCGCCGCGTTTCAGACAGCTTGCTTACTATACCAGACCTTTCTTCATTTGTCAACACCTGGCAGCAAAATTTTCCCACTTTTTTTCAGCCCCATCCAAAGACATTTTTCCCGCTCCGTGATATAGTATACCTATTATAAAATGTCCCCTAGATATGGATCTGACAGGAGGCACCCTATGCACATCCGCAAGCTGGCCGCCACCTTCGGGCGGCTGGAAAACGCCGTTTTGGAGCTGGGGCCGGGGCTCAACCTCATCGAAGCCCCCAACGAGGGAGGCAAATCCACCTGGACCGCTTTCCTCCAGGCCATGTTCTACGGCCTCAACACCCGGGACCGCACCCCCCAGGCGGACAAGCGCCGCTACCTCCCCTGGAGCGGCAGTCCCATGGAGGGCCGCGTGGATCTGGTGGCCGGCAATGACGCCATCACCCTGATCCGCCGTACCGCCCGGGCCAACGCCCCCATGGGGGCGTTCTCCGCCCAGTATGCCGGCTCCACCCAGCCGGTGCCCTGGCTCACCGCCGCAAACTGCGGCGAGGAACTGCTGGGCGTGCCCCAGGAGGTCTATGAGCGCAGCGCCTTCATCCGCCAGTCCGGCATGGCGGTCAGCCACAGTCCCGCCCTGGAGCAGCGGATCGCCGCCCTCATTACCACCGGCGAGGAGGATACCTCCTATACCGCCGCCGCCGAACGGCTCCGCCGGCAGCTGAACCGCCGCCGCCACAACAAGACCGGCCTCCTCCCCCAGCTGGAGCAGGAGATCGCCGCCGCGGAGGGCCTTCTGGCCCAGGTGGAGGCCCTGGAGGCGGAGGCCGCCGGCTGTGAGGAGCGGCTGGCCCGCCTTTCGGAGCGGGAAACTGAGCTGCGCCGGCAGCTGGCCCTTCACGAGGCGGCGGACCGCGCCCGGGAGGTCCGGGAGGCCCTCTCCGCCCGGGACGCCTGGGAGAAAGCCCGGCAGCGGTCCCAGGCCCTGGCGGAGGACGTCCGGCCGCTGCCGCCCCGGGCGGAGCTGGAGGCCCTCCGGGGCGCGCTCCAGAGCCTGGAGCTGGAGGAGGAGGCCGCCCGGGACGCCGCCCGGGAGGCCCAACAGGCGGAGGAGACCCTGGCCCAGGCCGACAGCGCCCTGGCCGCCGCCCCCCAGCCACCCCGGGACGCGCCGGCGCCGCCGCCGAAGGCCGGGCCCCTTCTCCCCCTGCTGTCCCTGGCGGCGGGCGGGCTCATCGCCGCCCTGGTCTCCCTGGCCGGCAGCTGGGCCGCCGGTATCGGCGCCGGGGCCCTGGCCGCGGCGCTGGGGATTGCCCTGGGCCTTCTCCTGGCCCGCCGCCGCCGATCCCGCTGGGAGGCGGAGCAGGCCGTTTTGGACCGCCAGCGGGAACGGGAGGCCGCCGCCCACGCCCTGCTGAAAGACCGGGCCGACGACGCCCGGGCAGCCTGGCAGCGGGCCTGTGCCCTGTCTGAGGCGGCGGATGGCCGGCTCCGCCAAAGCACCGCCCGGGCCCTCCAGCAGGTCCGCGCCTTCCAGCCGGAGGCCGCCGGCCACCGGGAGGACGCCCTGGTGGCCGTGGAGGGGGCCCTCGCCCGCCGGGCCGCCGCCGAGCAGGCCGCCCGGGAGGAGGAGGCCGCCGCCCTCCGCTGGGAGCTGCGCCGTCCCGCCGCCCAGGAGGCTCTCCCGGAGCCTGGGGAGCGGCCCGTCCTCTCCCCCGCCCAGCTCCAGTCGGAGCTCTCCGCCAACCTGGCCGGCCAGGAGGACCTGCGCCGCCGCAGCCACACCGCCCAGGGCCGGATCCAGGCCCTGGGGGACCGCCCCCAGCTGGAGGCGGAGCTGGCGGAAAAGGAGGAGCGCCGCCGGGCCCTTCAGGAGGAGCACGACGCCATCGCCCTGGCCGCCCGGGTCCTGGAGCAGGCCGACCTCACCCTCCAGCGGCGGTTTTCCCCGGCCCTGGGAGAAAAATCCGCGGAAATCTTTACAAAGCTCACCCGGGGGAAGTATAATAGGGTTTTGCTGGACAAGTCCCTGGCGCCCTCGGCCCAGGAGCCCGGGGCCCTGTCTCCCCGGGAAGCCTACCAGCTGAGCCGGGGCGCCGCGGACCAGCTGTACCTGGCGGTGCGGCTGGCCATCTGTGAGCTGGTGCTGCCGGCGGAAAAATCCGCCCCCCTGGTGCTGGACGACGCCCTGGTGACCTTTGACGACGGGCGCATGGCCGCCGCCCTGTCCTGCCTCCGGGAGCTGGCCCGCCGGCGCCAGATCCTGCTTTTCACCTGCCAGCGCCGGGAGGCCGCCTGGCTGGAGCAGGAAGCCGCCCGCCAGGCCCCCGATGACGCCGGGGACGTCCGCGTGCTGCGGCTGTAACGGGCCGCCGGGAGGATCGCTATGCTGTCTGTTTTCAATCACGCCGCCGTACTGTTCCTGCTGCTGATCTGGTACAGCTTCCTGGGCTGGTGCGGCGAGATGATCTACTGCTCCATCGGCCAGGGGAAGCTCTGCGAGAAGCGGGGCTTCCTCAACGGCCCCCTCTGCCCCATCTACGGCCACGGCGCCCTGCTGGTGCTGGGGGCCCTCTCCGGCCGCTGGGAGAACCCGGCGGCCACCTTCCTGGCGGGCATGGTCCTCACCTCCGCCCTGGAGTACGTCACCAGCTGGCTGATGGAGAAGCTCTTCCACATGCGCTGGTGGGACTACTCCAACCGCCGCTTCAACCTGGGCGGGCGGGTGTGCCTGCTCAATTCCATCCTCTTCGGCCTGGCCTGCCTGGCGCTGCGCTACGGCATCCAGCCCCGGGTGATGGAGCCCATGGCCTGGCTCATGGAGCGGCACCTGCTGATCCCCCTGGCCCTGGCCCTGTTCGTCCTCTATGTGACCGACATCGTGCTCTCCGTCCGCAGCGCCATCCAGATCGGCAGCCGCCTGGAGAAGCTCCACGCCATCCACGACGAGCTGACGGAGAAGCTGGAGGCCCTCCGGGCCGAGCAGCTCCAGTGGCAGGAGGCCCGGCGGGCCCGCCTGGAGTTCACCCTCTCGGAGGCCCGGCAGGCCGCCGCCCAGCGCCGGGCGGAAGCCGCCCAGGCCCTCCAGGAGCGGCTGGAGCCCCTCAGCGAGCTGGGGGACGAATTCTCCCAGCGGCTGGAGCGGGCCAGGGCCGAGGCCCGGCAGCGGCTGGAGGAGCTCTATGCCGGCCAGGACTTCTTTGAGCGCCGGCTGATGCGCTCCTTCCCCACCCTCCGCTCCCCCCGCCACGGGGAAGCCCTGAAAAAGCTGCGTGAATACTGGGAGAACCGGAAAAAATGATCCTGTCCCCCTTTGATCCCAATTATTAAATGAGGAGATGCAAACCAATGTCTGAATGTACCCATGATTGCAGCACCTGCGGTGAAAACTGCGGCGAGCGCACCGCCCCCCAGTCCTTCCTGAAGGAGAAGAACCCCGCCGCCCGGGTGGGCAAGGTATTCGGCGTCGTGTCCGGCAAGGGCGGCGTGGGCAAATCCATGGTCACCAGCCAGCTGGCGGTGCTCCTGCGCCGGAAGGGCTACAACGTCGGCATCCTGGACGCTGACGTCACCGGCCCCTCCATTCCCAAAGCCTTCGGCGTCCACGACCGGGCCATGGGCGACCAGCGGGGCATGCTGCCGGTGGAGACCGACGGCGGCATCCAGCTGATGAGCGTGAACCTGCTGCTGGACAACGAGACGGACCCGGTCCTCTGGCGGGGCCCCGTCATCGGCGGGGTGGTGACCCAGTTCTGGACCGACGTGGTGTGGGACGTGGACTACCTCTTCGTGGACATGCCTCCGGGAACCGGCGACGTGGCGCTGAGCGTGTTCCAGTCCCTGCCCCTGGACGGGGTCATCATCGTGGCCTCCCCCCAGGAGCTGGTGAGCATGGTGGTGGAGAAGGCCGTGAAGATGGCGGAGATGATGAACATTCCCATCGTGGGCGTGGTGGAGAACATGAGCTACCTGGTCTGCCCCGACTGCGGCAGGGAGATCCCCCTCTTCGGCCAGGGCAAGACCCAGGCCGCCGCCCAGGCCCACGGCCTGAAGGTCCTGGGCCGCATGCCCATCGACCCCAAGCTGGCGGAGCTCACCGACGCCGGCCGCATCGAGGATTTCGAGGGCGGCTGGCTGGATCCCCTGGCGGGCATCCTGGAAAAATTCGAAAACTGACCGCAATCACCTGCGCAAAAAATACCGGCTGTTGTCAAAACAGCCGGTATTTTGTCGTCTTTGCCGCCCCGGGCCGCTACCCCAGGACCACGTTGGCGTCCACCCGCCAGCCGCCGTCCTCCGTGGGGCTGGGGCTGAGGGTCAGGCGCATGGGCGCGTCCATGGCCGTCTCCCGCCCGTAATCGGTGCGGACAAATTCATTGGTGTAGAAAAGCACGCACCGCCCGTCCGCCTGCCGGTAGCCGGTGTCAAAAACGTAGGCGCGCATCTCCGTGTCCCCGTGGCACATATACCAGGCGTCAAATTCCTCGGCATATGTTCCCGGCGGATCCCCGGCGGAGGCAAGGATACTGTCCGTCTCCCCCGCGCTCAGGCCGAACTTCTTCTCCAGGTAGGCGGCGATATACTGCCGGCTGAGCCTGCTCTTGTCCAGATCCATCCGCTTCCCGGCGTCGCTCCATTTCTGGAACAGCGCCTCCTCCGCCTTGCTGAAATCCGTCTCCCCCAGGTCGTAGAAGATCCATGTCAGGTAGGGCGCCAGGTTTTCCGAGAGGCCCTTGTACCGGTCGGGATCCATCTCAAAGCGCAGCAGGCCGTTGTTCTCCCGGGCATTGAAGTAGCCCTCCAGGCTCTGCCGCTCCGCCGCCGTCAGCGCCGTCTCCCCCCGGGGCCCCGAAAGCCCCAGCTCGCCGGCCAGCAGGCCCGCCAGGACCGGCTCCCCCGGTGTCTCGTCCGAGAGCCACAAAAACAGCTTATCCGTCACCTCGCTGCCGTCGTGGCACACCGCCGCCGCCAGCCGCTCCCAGTCCTGCATCCAGCCGTCCTTCTGCACCCGGTCGCTCTCGAGGATGAGGGGCAGCTCCTCCCCCTGGGCCCGCTCGTACCATACCGGGGCGGTGAAGATGTCGATATACCCCTCCCCCAGGCCGGTGTAGCTGCCGACCCAGGTCAGGTCCTCCAGCCGGTACTGGCCGGTAAAGCACTTCTTTACCTCATCCGACCAGGCCAGCATATGGTCCCGGACCGTGTCGCCGGCCCCCTCCTCCACCAGGTAGCCGCTCTTGTCCAGGAACAGGGCGGTATGGCCCTGGTCGTTCTGCCAGTCCGGCTCCACCGCCGCCGGGTAGAGCTTGGCAAAGGGCGTCTCCTCCCCCAGGGTGAAGCTCCGGGCCACGGCGGTCATCAGCTTGTCCGCCTGGGCCCAGTCCCGGGTCTGGGCCCGGCAGCTTACCTGCCAGCTCTCGTCCGCGCCGCCGGTGTAGAACCGGCGCACCAGCCCCGGGCCGTCCTCCCCCTCCTCCGGCGCCAGGGACATGAAAGCGCCGAAGTATCCGCTGCTCCGGCTCACCAGCACCTGGGGCCCGCCCCGCGCCTGGCCCTGGGTGAACACGCCGCTGCCGTCCACCGTCTCCCGCTGCCAGGTCTCCGGGATCAGGATGCTCCAGCCCTCCCCGCTGTACCGGACGGCGGGGATCTCCTCATTGCCCACCGTCAGGGTAAGGCCCTTCTCCTCCGGCTCCCTGTCCGGCTCCACGGGCCGGCCCGGGCCCTGGGGCTCGGAGGGCTCCTCCGGCGCCTTCCAGGGCTGCCACACCGCCAGGGCCACGGCCAGGGCCGCCAGCACGCCCAGGCCGGAGAACAGCCAGATCTTTGCCTTTTTGCTGAGTTTTTTCACCGGTATCCGCTCCTTTCTTCACGCCCCGGCCCGCCGGGGCCGGGGAAGCCCCTTCTTTTTCAGTTCCAGCGTACCATGCCTTTGCATCAAAATTCCCCCATTCCTGTTACAGGATGGCAACAATCCCGTTACAAAAGGGCAAAAAATACGCCTCCGGGTGACCCGGAGGCGCGAAAACAGCTTTGGCGGACATCCGCCCTGTCACAGCTTTTTATAGTGGTAGAAATCGGCGAAGTTGTCGAAGAGGATCCCCTCCAGCATCTCCCCGGGGATATCCAGCTCCAGGGCCTTCTGCAGCTCCTTCTTGGGGCACCAGATGGGGTAGTCGCTGCCGAAGAACACATGGGTGGGGTCGTAGCAGCGGAGGATCTCGTAGAGGGGGGCCTTGTCCTTCACATAGCTGAAGGAGCTGCTGATGTCCGTATAGACGTTGGGGAGCTTGGCCAGGGGCCGGATCTTCTCCACGTCCCAGTCCCCCCAGTTGCCCAGGTGGGAGGCGATGCACCGCAGCCGGGGGAAGGTCTCGGCGATGGGCAGCATATGGGACGGGCCGGACACGTCCACCCGGGGATCCCCCATGTGGGCGATGAGGAACATGTCGTTTTTCTCCATCTCCTCGTACATCAGGAACATCCGGGCGTCGTCCAGGGTAAAATGCTGAAACTCCGGGTGGATCTTGATGCCGTGGATGCCGTGGTCCCGGAGCCAGCGCAGTTCCTCCTTGTAATTTTCGTAGTCCGCGTGGAGGGTGCCGCAGGGGATGAAGCGGGGCTCCTTCTCCGCCTCGGACAGGATGTAGCGGTTGATGTGCTCCACCTGGTGGGCGGAGGTGGCGGCGGAGAACACCATGGCATAGTCGATGCCCGCCTCCCGCAGCACCGCCTCCAGCTCCCCCACGGTGCCGTAGTGGTTGGGGGGCTCCGGCAGGTCAAAATATTCAGCGGTGGCCAGGGTGGCCTTCTCCGCGACTTTCTCAGGAAAAATGTGGGTGTGCATGTCGATCACGCGCATAGGAGACCTCTCCTCTCTGGGGTTATAGTTTTACCCTTGCAGTATACCACAGGGATACGTTGCATAAAACGGAGGATTCCGCCAAAATTGCGTTAAGAGCTGTGGAAAAAATTAGTATCAATTCCCAGCACCCGCCGCTTTGGGCCGCCGCCCCGTCCCGGCGGCGGCGAAACGGCGGCCCGCCGCCGCCCTCTGCCCCGCCGGGGCCCGGCGGACGATTCCTCCAGCTTTTGCAGCATTTCGTCCAGGGCTTGACATACCTAGATGATCTATGTATAATATACCTAGATAATCTAGGTATAAGGAGGGATCCCTATGGCCCGCGGCGACCGATCCGCCCTTCCCGGCGGCACCGCCATGCTGGTGCTGGCCCTGCTGCAGGAGCGGGAGATGTACGGCTATGAGATCATTGAGGAGCTGGAAAAACGCTCTGACCAGGTGTTCCAGATGAAGGAGGGGACCCTGTACCCCGTCCTCCACAGCCTGGAAAAAGAGAAGCTGGTCACCGCCCGTGACCAGGAGGCCCCCTCCGGACGGAAGCGGCGGTATTACCGCGTCACGGCGGCGGGCCTCCAGGCCCTGGAGGCCAAGAAGGAGGAGTGGCAGGTCTACGCCCGGGCGGTGACGGCCATCCTGACCAATGCCTGAGGGGGTGTCGCCATGAACGCAGAATACTGGCTGGACACCGCCACCGAAAAGATCCGCTTCCGCCCCGACCGGAAGGCGGTGCGCCGGGAGCTCCAGGACCACCTGGAGGACCGGATGGAAGCGGGAAAGGCCAAGGGCCTCTCCCCCTACGAGGCGGAGGAGGCGGCCACCGCCGCCATGGGGGACCCCGTGGCCCTGGCGGAAGAGCTGGCGCGGGTCCACAGCCCCTGGTGGGGCCGGCTCTGGCGGCTGAGCCAGTGGGCCCTGGCCATCGCCGTCCTGGTGACGGTTTCCTCCGCCGTCCCCCGGCTGCGGGAGTATCTCCAGTACGAAATGTATGACCCTCCCTTTCCTTTCTCCGTGGAGGAGGGCTCCTATACCCGGGAGTTCTACACCGGCTACGCCAAGGAGATCACCGTCCCCGAAGCCTGGGATATTGGCGGCAGTGTGGACCTTGGCCACTATCGCTTCACCGTGTCCGGGGCCTGGGTAGAGGAGTGGACCGTCTCCGGGGAGGACCCCTACCCGGTGCGGCAGCTGGTCATCACCCTGCGGGCCAGCACCTGGCGGTTCTGGGAGCCCCTGAACGGCAGCCAGTTCATGATCCTGGACCACATGCCCTCGGACAGCGGCGGCAACACCTATGGCTATGATGTGGATACCGCTCCCGGCGAGGACGAGCCCCTCTCCCTGTTCTGCGAGACGTTCCAGCGGGGCGCCACCACCTGGCTGCGGGTAGAGCTGAACCAGACCCGGGACATGGACAGCTGGTCCGTCCCCGACTGGGTGGACATCCCCGTGGGCTGCGGCGGCGACATCCTCCGGGTGGATCTCAGCAAGGGGGTGATCTCCTGATGGCACAGCGGCACCGGCGGCGATTTCTCCGCAATTTGTTCCTTGTCCTTATTTTCTCTCTGATCCTCTGGTACGCCGAGGGCTGTCCCCTGCCCACCCAGGAGATGGAGCTCCACCGCTGGGAGCGGCAGCGGCTGGCGCCGGAGTCCACGGTGGTGTGGTCCTACCAGGGGCGGCAAGGGAATGACCGGGACATGCTGGTGGGCGTCAGCCCCGACTACGTCCACGCCTACGCGGAGAACTACCGGCTGACCCTCTGGCCCAGGAGCGGGGACACCGCCACCCTGGTGGTGCTGCCGGATCGGACCCGGTATCAAGATAAGGCCAGCAGCTACCTGGACCCGGCCCTGGTGGCCGTGGACCCGCCGCCCCAGGCGGAATCGGCCCGGCTGTTCCTGGATTTCAGCCTGCGGTACGCCGGCACGACGGAGGAAGCAGATCCTGCGGCACTGACCCGCGTACCAGCGCCGACCTACACCTTGGAGGGGGATCGGCAGGAGGGCGCGTTCTTTTTCCAGCTCCAGCGCCAGTACCGTCACCTAGGAGGAGAGAATCCCACGGAGGAGGAACAGCTGCTCACGGGGCGGGAAGATGACATTATGGCCTTCCTGGAACTGGAGGAGCCGCGCTGGCTGAGCTTTTCCTATGTCCTGACCTTCTACGACAGCGACGGGGACCTTCTGGAGACAGTCACCTCCCCATGACCAGGAAACAGAGGCCCGGCGGAGACTTCCGCCGGGCCTGTTTCTCCCCCCGTAGTAAACCATATAAAATAAATCGGTTGACAATTGGCCGATACCGTGGTACAGTGGCACCGTTGCAATCAATTTCTATCAGGAGGACTTATTCTATGGAAACCACCGCTGCCGCCAAGAAGCGCTTTTCCACCCGGGACCTGGTCTATGTGGCCGTATTCACAGCCCTGCTGGCCGTCTGCGCCTGGATCTCCATTCCCACCACCGTCCCCTTCACCCTTCAGACCCTGGGGGTGTTCCTGTCGGTGGGGCTGCTGGGGGGACGGCGGGGCTCCCTGGCGGTGCTGGTCTACCTGCTGCTGGGAGCGGTGGGCGCGCCGGTCTTTTCCGGGTTCAACGGCGGGGCAGGCGCCCTGGTGGGCACCACCGGCGGCTACATCCTGGGCTTCCTCCTGTGCGCCCTGACCATGTGGGCGGTGGAGGCCGCCCTGGGAAAGAGCCTGTGGGCCCTGGGACTGGGCATGGTACTGGGCCTTATCGTCTGCTACGCCTTCGGCACCGCCTGGTTCATGGTGCTCTATACCCGGGCCTCCGGGCCTGTGAGTCTGGGCACGGTGCTGGGCTGGTGCGTGATCCCCTTCATCGGCCCCGATCTGATCAAGATCGCGGTGGCTCTGGCCCTCTCCGCCCGGCTGCGGCGGCATGTAGCGTGAGGCAAGCCACTGTCCCCCTCTTTGCTTCTTCCAGAGCAACCTGAGCTTTGATAAAAAGAGCGTCCCAACCTGTGAAAAGGCCGGGGCGCTCTTTTTTATTATCTATTCTCTTCTAAACCATCCGGAGCGCGAAAGTGCTCATACACTGCCCGGGCAGTATTCTTCGGCACCACCTTCTCCAGCTCTCCAAGCTCCGCCTCCCGGATGGCCTTCAGGCTCTTGAAGTGCCGCAGCAGAGCCGCCCGCCGGGCCTCCCCCACCCCGGGGATGGCGTCCAGGGTGGAACCCCGGACGCTTTTGCCGTGGCTCTGGCGGTTATAGGTGATGGCGAAGCGGTGGGTCTCCTCCTGGATGCGGCCGATGAGGGAAAACACCGCCTGATAGTTCTGAATGCCGATCTCCCTTCCCTGCGGGGTCACCAGGGCTCTCGTCCGGTGGCGGTCATCCTTCACCATGCCGAACACCGGGATGGCCAGGGAGAAGTGCTCCACCACCCGCTGGGCCACCTTGGCATGCTGCTCACCGCCATCGATGAGGAACACGTCTGGCAGGGGCATGAACTTCTTATCCTCCTCCATGTACCGCTGGAGCCGCCGTGTAAGTACCTCCTCCATGGAGGCGTAGTCGTCGGGCCGGCCCTCCAGGGACTTGACCCGGAAGCGGCGGTAGCGGTCCTTGGCAGGCCGCGAACCGTGGAATACCACCATGGAGGCCACGATATCCTCCCCTCCGGTGTTGGAAATGTCGTAGGACTCCAGCCACTGGGGGGGCTCCCCCAGATCCAGCAGCTTTCCCAGCAGCTCCATGGTCCTGTCGGCCCGCTCGCTGTTGGTGGTCTGGCGCTCCGCCTCCTCCCGGGCGTTGGTTTCCGCCATGGCCAGCACCTCCGCCCGCTCACCACGCTGGGGGACTTTCACGGCCACCTTGTGGCCCGCCTTTTCCGCCAGCAGCTGCTCCAGAGCCTCCCGGTCCTCGATCTCCGCCGGGATACAGATCTCCCGGGGCGCCGCCGGGCGGCCGCCGTAGTATTGCAGCAGCAGGGCGGAGAGGATCTCTCCCCGTTCCTCCAGCACGGAAGCGGCAAAAAGCGCCGCCTCCCGGCCAGTGAGCTGTCCCTCTTCATAGTGGAGAACAGCGTAGCAGCACTTGGCCCCCAGGTACAGCCCCCACACGTCGGTGTCGGCGCAGACCCCGGCGATGACCTTCTGGCGCTTGCTGAGGACGCGGATGGCCTGGATCCGGTCCCGGAGGGCGGCGGCCTCCTCAAAGCGCAGGTCCTCCGCCGCCCGGGCCATCTCCTCCTCCAGCTGCCCGGTGACGGAGCGGATCTTCCCCTCCAGCAGCTGCACCGCCATGTCGATCCGCCGGTTGTACTCCTCCGCCGTCATGGCGGAGCGGCAGAAGCCGTCACAGCGGCCCATGTGGTAGTTGAGGCAGGGCCGCTCCTTCCCGATGTCCCGGGGGAAGCGGCGGCCGCAGGTGGGCAGCTTCAGGGCCGCGGCGATGGCGTCCAGGGCGGAGCGGGTCTCGTAACGCCCGCCGTAGGGGCCGAAATATTTTGCCCCATCCGCCGCCGGCCGGCTGACCATGGAAAAGCGGGGGTACGCCTCCCGGGTCAGGCGGACAAAGGGGTAGCCCTTGTCGTCCTTGAGAAGGATGTTGTACCGGGGCATGTACTGCTTGATGAGGGCGTTTTCCAGCACCAGGGCCTCGAACTCCGTGCGGACGATGATGGTCTCAAAGTCGTCCACCTGGCCCACCATGGTCTGGGTCTTGAAATCATGGCCCCGGTTCTCCTGAAAGTACTGGCTCACCCGGTTCTTCAGTTTCTTCGCCTTGCCCACATAGATCACGGCGCCGTCCCCGCCGTGCATCAGGTACACGCCGGGGGCCAGGGGCAGGCTGTTGGCCTTCTCCAGCAGCTGTTCCTTGGTCATGGTGCCTCCTTTTCTCCGAAAAAGAAAAAAGACTGCTTCGGTTTGGCTACCGAAACAGTCTTCTATCCGCCGTCCAATTATTCTCCAAAGTCGCCGGAACGAACCAGCTCGGCCAGAGCTTCAACCGCTTCCTTCTCATCGGAACCATCGGCGATCAGGGTGATGGTGGTACCCTTGACAATGCCCAGGGACAGGACGCCCAACAGGCTCTTGGCGTTGACACGGCGCTCGTCCTTCTCGACCCAGATACCGCTCTTGAACTCGTTGGCCTTGCGGATGAAATAGGTGGCAGGTCTCGCGTGCAAACCGACCTCGTTATTGATGGTTACTTCCTGAGTATACATAGGCCTTATTCTCCTCTTCTATCGCAATCTCTGCAAGCTGTTCTCCGCAGTTCGGGAATATACTGATATGTTAGCAAATTTCTCTTTTCCCGTCAACGGCACATTCCACAAATTTCTGGTTTTATTGGAAAGGGCAGCCTACCATTTTGTGGGAATTTTTACAAGAAATTTCAACTTTAGACGAAATATCCCCGGGAATCAGCCCCATTATAAAAGGATTTTCCCCCAAACCGCGGAATTCATTCCTTCCGCCGCCGCTCCCTATTATTTTACGCGGCGGAGGGCCGGTTGTGCGGGAAAAAGCCGGCGATTGCCGGCGAACCCCGCCGGAAGAGGGCCGGAAGCCCTCCTTCCGGCGGTATCTCACCGCCGCCTCACTGCTTCAGCTCCACCACGGTGACGCCGTCCTCGCCCTCGCCGTAGCGGCCCAGGCGGAAGCCCTTCACCTTGGGGTGGCGCCGCAGCAGCTGCTGCACCGCCTTGCGCAATGCGCCGGTGCCCTTGCCGTGGATGATGGTCACCTCGTTGAGCTTGCCCATCACGGCGTTGTCCAAAAACCGCTCCACCGCCAGCTCCGCCTCGTCGGTCATCATGCCCCTGAGGTCGATCTCGTTGCAGGCGGCCCGGGCCCCCGCCAGGCGGATGCTGGTCTGGACCTGGCGCTGGATCTTCTTTTTCTCCTGGAGCTCCGCCTCCTCCACCAGGCGTACCTCCGAGGACTTGACGGTGAGCTTCATGTTCCCCGCCAAAAGCTGGAGCCTGTCGCCGTTGACGGCGGTGACGGCGGCCTTTGTCCGGGTGCCCCCCAGCTCCACCAGATCCCCCTCCCGGATGGGACGGCTGGGGGCCGGGATGGGCTCCTTCTCCTCCTTGAAATGGAGCTCCTCCTCCGCCCGGTTCAGCTGGCCCCGGATGGCGGCCCGGGCGTCGTTGACGCTCTGCCAGTCCGCCGCCTTCTCCTGTTGGCGGCGCAGCTGGTTGAGCTCCTCAAAGATCTGGTCCGCCTGGGCCCGGGCTTCCCGGATGATCCGACGGGCCTCCGCCTCGCCCCGGGTGCGGGCGTTGTCCTTGGCCCGCTCCATCTGCTCCCGGAATTCACGGGCCCGCTTGGCGTCGCTCTCCCGCTGGAGGCGCAGCCGCTCCGCCTCGTCCTTGTCCTTCTCCAGGCTCTGGCGCTTGGCCTCCAGCTGGGTCAGCACATCCTCAAAGCGGATGGACTCGCTGTCCATCTGGGCCTTGGCGGTCTCGATCACCGCCGGATCCAGGCCCAGCCGCTGGGAGATGGCGAAGGCGTTGGACTTGCCGGGGATGCCGATGAGCAGCTTATAGGTGGGCCGCAGGGTCTCCACATCAAACTCGCAGCTGGCGTTCTCCACGCCCGTGGTGGTCATGGCAAAGGTTTTCAGCTCCGCGTAGTGGGTGGTGGCGGCCACCTTGGCCCCCTTCTCCCGGACGTGCTGGATAATGGCGATGGCGAGAGCCGCGCCCTCCACCGGGTCGGTGCCCGCCCCCAGCTCGTCAAAGAGGATCAGGCTCTTCCCGTCCGCCTCCTCCAGGATCTTCACGATGTTCACCATGTGGGCGGAGAAGGTGGAAAGGCTCTGCTCGATGCTCTGCTCGTCGCCGATGTCCGCCAGCACCCGGTCAAAGACGCTGACGGC
This sequence comes from uncultured Oscillospiraceae bacterium, assembly GCA_944387785.1. Classification (GTDB taxonomy): domain Bacteria; phylum Bacillota; class Clostridia; order Oscillospirales; family Oscillospiraceae; genus Pelethomonas. The sequence goes on from CALXGG010000029.1 coordinate 13,872, forward strand.
GCTGCCGTAGTCCGCCGGGATATGGAAGCCGCACTGGGCCATCAGGGTAAGGAGGCCCAGGGTCTTGAGGCTCACCGTCTTGCCGCCGGTGTTGGGGCCGGTGATGACCAGGGTGTCGAACCGGCGGCCCAGCTCCAGGTCGATGGGCACCGCCCTGGCGGCGTCCAGCAGGGGGTGGCGGGCGTGGCGGAGGGTGACGCTGCCGTCCCTGCGGATCTCCGGGCGGCTGGCGTTCATCTTATAGCTGATCTGGCCCCGGGCGAAGATCAGGTCCAGCTGCACCAGCATGTCGTAATCCCAGAGGATGTCCCGCTGGTAGGCGGCGGCCTCGGCGGAGAGGGAGCGGAGGATCCGGTCGATCTCCTTTTTCTCCTTGGCCTCCAGCTCCTTGAGCTCGTTGTTGGCCTGCACCACCCCCATGGGCTCCACGAAGATGGTGGCGCCGCTGGAGCTCACGTCGTGGACCAGGCCCGGCAGGCTGCCGCGGAACTCCGCCTTCACCGGCACCACGAACCGGCCGTCCCGCTGGGTGATGATGGCCTCCTGGAGCACCTTGCTGTAACTCTGGGAGGAGATGATCTTCTGAAGGATCTGCCGGCCCTTGGCGGCGGCGTTGCGCTTGTGGCGGCGGATGTCCGAGAGCTCCGGGCTGGCGTTGTCGGCGATCACGTCCTCCTCCAAAATGGCGGTGGTGATCTTTTCCTCCAGGAAGCGGTTCCCCTTTACAGAGTGGAACAGGTGGTCGATGGCGGTCTTTTTGCCGGTGTCGTCCCCCCAGTATTCCTTCACCCGCCGGGCGCAGCGCAGCACCCCGGCGATGTCCAGCAGCTCCCGGGTATTGAGGGCCCCGCCCCGGTCCGCCCGGTACAGGCTCTCCGCCACCGGCTTGATGCCGGAGAAGGGGGGGCTGCCCCGCTGGCCGATCATCTCCCGGGCGGCGTCGGTCTCGTCCTGGAGCCGCTCCACCTCCTCTATGTCCGTGGAGGGCGTCACCGCCAGGGCCCTGGCCCGGGCGGCCTCGCAGTTGGTCTGGTCCGCCAGCATCCGCAAGATGGCCGGCAGCTCCAGGGTGCGTATGGATTTATCAAACAGTTCGCTCATAGCATTTTCTCCTGAAGATCCTCCGGCTGCTTCTCCCGGGCAGCCCCTGTGCGAGGCGGCAAAACCCCGTGTTTTTCGAATACAAGTCGTTGATCTTCGGCATAATATTACTGTTGGTTTTCATTTTTGACAGGTTCCGCGACGGGAATGGCCCCCCGCAGGCTCTTGTAAAAGTCCAGGGTGCGGAAGTCCCGCTCCAGCATGGAGCGGACGTAGCTTTCCGCGGCCAGGCTCATCCGCTTCTGGTCCTCCGGGGAGAGGGTGAAGCTGTACAGCCGCCTGGCCTCTCCGTAGACCACATGGCGCATGGCGGCCAGGGTCCCCGGCGTCAGGGACAGCCCGGCCTCCCCGCCGCAGCGGCGGCAGCGGAGGACGCCGCCCCGGATATCCAGCACCGGCTCCGCCGGGTCCGCCGCGCCGCACACGGCGCAGCCGTCCAGCAGGGGGGCGAAGCCCACCAGGGACATCAGCCGCAGCTCAAAGGCGGCCCGCACCAGCTCCGGAGGCTTTTTCAGGGTCCCCAGAGCGTAGAGGGCGTTGAGGAGGAGGCTGAGGACCTCCCCGGACTCCGTCCCCTCGAAGGTGACCGATTCTGTCAGGTCGGCAAAGTAGCTCCCCAGGCTCAGCAGCACCACGTCCTGCCGCACGCCGTCGAAAAGGGAGATGGTGCTGGCCTCGCTGAGAATCTGCCAGCCGTGGCTCTCCGCCAGCACCATGTCGGAGTAGGCCAGGAGCTGGGCGGCGGCGGCGACACGGCTGCGGCGGCTCCTGGCCCCCTTGGCCACCACCGCCACCTTGCCCATCTGGGCGGTGAGCACCGTCAAGATCTTATCGCTCTCCTTGGTGTCCACGCCCCGCAGGACGATCCCCTGTACCACTGTCCGTTCCCTGGCCATACCGCTCCTTCCCTATGTAGGCGGCGCTGCCGCCGGATGGGTCACGCCTGAAGCCCCTCCGCCTCCCGGTCATCCTCCCGGGACAGCTCCCGGTCGTCCTCCCGGGACAAGAGGTAAAACTCCGGCGCGCCGGTCTCCTGGAACAGCGCCCAAAACCCCTGATCCATCGCTCCGCCTCCCACCTCTAGGGTGGACCCGGTGCGGGTCCCCTATGAGTGGGAAGTTGTGGCGGGTGGAATTACCACCGTTATCCCCCGTCCGGATAGCTTCCCGCCGGGCGGAAGCCACGCCGCGGCGGCTTACTCCTCGTCGTAGCCCACGCTGCGGATGAAATTCACATTGTCCCGCCAGTTTGTCCCACAGGGCCACCGGCCCTGCGGGAGCCCTGTTTCACCCCTTACGGGCGGAGTGAATCCGCCCTGGGCAATTGGCCCCAGACCAATTGACGCCTGCGGCGGCCGCCCTCCGGGCAAAGGAAAACCGGCCCGGCCATCTGGCGGCAAAGCCTTACTCCTCGTCGTAGCCCACGCTGCGGATGAAATTCACATTGTCCCGCCAGTTTTCCTTTACCTTCACCCAGGTCTCCATGTACACCTTGGCGCCCATGAAGCGCTCGATGTCCTGGCGGGCGTGGCTGCTGATCTTTTTCAGCATCTCGCCGTTTTTGCCGATGATGATGCCCTTGTGGCTGGCCTTCTCGCAGTAGATGGTCACATCCAGGTCGATGATGCCGTTGTCCCGCTCTGTAAAGCGGTTGACCTCCACAGCGGTGCCGTGGGGGATCTCCTTGTCCAGGTTCCGCAGCAGCTTCTCCCGGACGATCTCCCCCACGATCTGCCGCTCCGGCTGGTCGGAGGTCATGCCCTCCGGGAACAGCTGGGGCCCCTCGGCGGCGTAGTTCTGGAGCTGCTCCATAAGGACGTCCAGCCCGTCCCCCTTCTCGGCGGAGAGAGGGATGATGGCGTCGAAGTCGTGGGCGGCGGCATACGCCGCCATCACCTCCAGCAGCTGGGGCTTTTCCACGGTGTCGATCTTGTTGATGACCAGCACCACGGGGAGCCGCTCCTCCTTGATGCGGTCGATGAGGGCCTGCTCCGGAGCGCCGATCTTGGCGATGGGCTCCACCATGAGGCACACGCCGTCCACATCCGCCACGCTCTGGCGCACCACCTTCACCATGTAGTCACCCAGCCGGGTCCGGGCCCTGTGGAGGCCCGGGGTATCCAGCAGCACGAACTGGGTGTCCCCCCGGTTCACCACGCCGCAGATCCGGTTGCGGGTGGTCTGGGGCTTGCTGGAGACGATGGCCACCTTCTCCCCCACCAGAGCGTTGGTCAGGGTGGACTTGCCCACGTTGGGCCGGCCCACGATGGCGATCATGGCCGTCTTTTTGATCTCATTCATGTCAGATGATCCTCAACTTTCTGTTTGTTTCCGGTATTGAGCCATTCACCGGTTCCTTTATCTATCTTTCCCCGCCAGCCGCCGTTCCATGACCACGGCGGTATAGCCGCCGGCGTCCTTTTCCCGGCCGGTGGGGGCAAAGCCGTTTTTTTGCCAGAAGGCCCGGCTCTGGGGATTGCCCTTGGCATAGGCCAGGCCCGCCCGGGCAAAGCCCCGCTCCCCCAGGCGGCGGAGCAGGCATCCGATCAGGGCGGTGCCCTCCCCCTTCCCCTGGGTCTCCCGGGCAGTCATGAAAAAGCCGATCCAGGCGGTGTCCGCCGCCGGGTAGCCCTCAATGAGGTCCAGCACAGCCGCCAGTCGGCCCTCCCGCCAGAAGCCCAAAAAGTGCTTGTCCGCCGGGGCCTTTCCCGGCGGCAGGGCGGCAAGATCCCCCGCCAGGCTTTCCGCCGTGGGCGGCGGGGGGCAGTGCCGGTAAAACAGCGGGTTCCCCGCGCACAGGGCCAGCAGGGCCGGGATGTCCGCCTCCGTCAGGGGCCGCACCGCGTAGCCCGGGGCCAGGCCGGCGTACCAGTCCCCCTCTGTCACAGCGAGGGCCCTCACGGCCGCGCCAGGCCCAGCTCCGCCATGATGGCCTCCTCCCGCCGGCGCATCCGGGCCTTTTCCTCCCCCTCGTCCAGGTGGTCGTAGCCCAGGAGATGGAGCACCGAGTGGACGGTGAGATAGGCCAGCTCCCGGCGCTTGGAGTGGCCGTACTCCCTGGCCTGGGCGGCCACATGCTCCATGGAGATCACCATGTCCCCCAGGGGGAGGAGCCCCGTGGCGGGGTCCAGCAGCTCCTCATCCTCTGCCCGAGGCGGCTGGCCGGGGGCCAGGTCGAACTCCGGGAAGCTCAGCACATCGGTGGGCCTGTCCACCCCCCGCATGTCCAGATTGATCCGATGGATGCCTTCATCATTGGTGAGCAGCACATCCACTTCACAGGGGGCCGTGACGGCCTCCAGGGCCAGGGCGGTGCGGATGGCCCTGCGGATGAGGGCGCAGTTGCCCTGGCTGGCCGCCCCCGGCACGTCCGCCGTCACCGGGATGTAATGTCGTTTCGCCATGGTGGTGTTCTCCTTTTGATCGCTTTCTCAGCGGCAGCCTGAGGCCGGGTGCTTCCGAAGGGGCGGTCAGCGCCCCTCCTCGCTGTGGGTTCCCGGCCCAGGCCGCCCTCTCCTGGCCTTTGGCCAATTCACCTTGCGCACCCACGGGCGGGGCACTTTTCCCTCGCCGGAAAAGTGCCCAAAAGGGCGCCGGGGTCCCCCGGACCCCCTTTTTTGTCCAATCGGACGACGTCAGATTTTGCCGGTGCGCAGCCGCTGAATCAGAAAATCCTCCGGGCATCCGATCTGCGGCGGGTTTCTCGTCCGGCTTCGGCTGTCGCCCTGTTAAAGGGAGAGATGCATCTATTTTTCCGCATCGTACCGCCTGCGCCTATGGGAAACAGGCAAACTTCCGTCCGCGAACAAGAAATAGCTTTCAGCCCGAGGGCCGTCAGGCGAAGTGCGGCAGGCCGCCGCTCCGGTCACGAGGAGGCCGGAGGCCTGATGGAGATCCCGTGGCTGCCCGGTATCTTCTCTGATACCCACCGATTAGGCAAAAAACGGGGGTCCGGGGTCTCCCCGGCGGTTTTTCCGCCCACTTTTGGGCGTCCAAAAGTGGGCCCGCCGGAGGCGACCCGGGGCGCGGGGGCGGAGCCCCCGGCGATAAGCGCCGGGCTTTGGGGCTGGGTCGGCCCCCATCGTAAGCACTGGGGGCGGAGCCCCCGCTCCGCTACTTCCGCTTGCCCCGGCTGTTATTGTTATAGTAATCATCATAGGCCTTGATGATCCGCTGGACCATCACATGCCGGACCACGTCCTGGTCCGTCAGCTCGCAGATGCCGATGCCCTCCACGTTCTTGAGCACCCGGATGGCCTCCTTGAGGCCGCTGGTCTTGTCGGCGGGCAGGTCGATCTGGGTCACGTCGCCGGTGATGACCACCTTGGAGTTGAAGCCCAT
>CALXGG010000030.1 GCA_944387785.1 uncultured Oscillospiraceae bacterium
CCCCTGCGGAGCAAGCCGGCAAACAAAAAGGAAAAGAGGAAGCCCTGTTGGGCTTCCTCTTTTTCATGTTCTCATTCTTACTGCCGGTCCCGGCGCAGGAGGCGGATGTCCTCCCCGAAAAAGAACAGCACCTGGTACTCTCCCTCCAGCCGGGAGCGGACGGCAGCGCCGTACCGCCGGCCGATCTCCTCCATGGAGAGGTTGGTGGAGAGCACCGTTTTCCGCCGGCTCAAAAGCCGGTCGTTGATGATCCGGTAGAAGGCGGACTGGACGAAGGTGGTGAGCATCTCCGTGCCCAGATCGTCCATCAGCAGCAGGTCGCAGTTGAGGTAGCGGTTGATCTCCCGGTCCGGGTCCTCCTCGTAGGGGTTCTCCCGGCCGAACTTCCCGCTTTCGAACTGCTGGAAGATATGGGCGGCGGTGTCGTAGACCACGGAGAAGCCGTGGTCGCTGACCTCCCGGGCGATACAGGCGGAGAGGAAGGTCTTGCCCAGGCCCGGGGCCCCGGTAAAGAGCAGGTTCCCGCTGCGGGGCCCGAAGGTGTGGGCGTAGTTGCCGCAGATCTCCCGGATGGTCTCCATGTTCTCCAGGGGGCTGCGGCGGTATTGGGGCCACACCTCGCCGCTGTACCAGTCGAAGGAGAAGCTGTCGAAGGACTGTCCCCCCAGGTCCAGCAGCTTACTGAGGCGGCGGTTCTGCTCCCGGGTGTAATACTTCATCAGGCACCGGCAGGGGGCGCCGTCCCGGAGGTAGCCCCGGTCCTCGCAGAGGGGACACTGGGGCTTGTCGTCGATGTAGTCGAAGGGATAGCCGCCTCCCACCAGCAGCTCCGAGCGCTCCCGCTGGAGGGCCAGATTATGCTCGGAGAGGGCCTTGAGGGCCGGCTCCGGGTCTCGGTCGCTGTCAAAGGCGGCGATCATGATGTCCGCCACGGTGCCCCGCAGCTCCCGGTCGATGGATTCCACCCGGGGCAGGCGGCGGTAGACCTCCTCCGTCCGGCGCTCCAGCCGGGCCCGGCGCTCCTCCTTATCCTGTTGAAACCGCCGCAGGGCGGCGGCCATGATCTTCGGATCCTGGGCCATCTGTCACTCCTCCTTCCCCGGCTCCCCCCGCATCCGCCGGAGGTAGCGCTCCATCCGCTCCAGATCCTCCCGGGCGGCGCCGCTGTCCCGGGCCGGCTCCTGGGCGGCGCCCCGCACAGGCCGGGCGGCAGGCCGGTCCCCGGCCTCCACCTCCGAGAGGGTGTGGAGCCCCTTCTGGTGCCAGGAGGTGAGGATCTTGTTCATATAGGGCCACTTCAGCTCCTTACATTTCAGGAGCGTCTTGTCATAGGCCAGCTCGATCACCGGACGGTCAAAGCCCATGGCCGCCCAGGAGAGGAGATACCGCTCCTCAGTGGGGCCGGGCCGCCGGTCCCCCAGGCCCAGCAGGGCCATCAGCTCCGGCAGGGCCTGCCGCCGCCGCTGGTAGTCCTTGATATAGGCGGCAGCGCTCTCCTGGGTCATAAGCCCCCGCCGGGCCCAGGCGTAGCCCTCCCGCTCGATCTGCCTAAGGGTAGGTCGGCGGCCGGGGCCGTACTGCTGGACGGTGCGCTCGGCGCAGAAGCCCACCAGCAGGAAGATCACGTCCGCCGGCAGGCCCACCTGGTCGTACAGCCCCAGCAGCGCCGCCAGGTCCGGGGTGGTGAGCTTTTTCCCCAGCTTGTCCTCCACGGCGGCGGTAAGGGCGCGGAACTCCGCCCCCTCCAACGCCCGGGCCATATCCGAGCGGGTATACTCCACCTGCCGCTCCGGGGGCTGGGCCTGAGGCCCGGAGGCCGCCACGGCCCCTTCTGCCGCCGGGGCCTCTTCCCCCTGGGGCAGGGACACCAGCCCCTCCCCCGCCAGCACCGTCAGGGCACGGCGGAAGCGCTCCTCGGGCCAGCTGAGGGCGGCGCGGAGCTTGTCCCCGTCGCCGCCGCCGTGATGGAGCAAAATGGCCATATACAGCAGGGCGGCGTCGCCGTCCCCCCGGCGCAGCAGCCGCCGGGCCGCGGGGCCCGACACCACCACGCTCTCCTCCTGAGGCAGATGCAGGGTATATCCGCTCACGGCCTTCCGCCTCCCTTCCTTCGCCGGGATCGGTGCCGTCCCGACGTTCTTCCCCCTATTTTACACGAAAGGGCCCCGCTCGTAAAGGGGAAAACTTCCCCGGCCCCGGCCCGGCCCTCCCGGCGGCCGCCGGGCCCCGTCCTCCGCCGGGAGGCGGCAAAATTCACGGTTCCTTCATCAAATCCCCGGGGTACTCCATTGATTTTCCGGGAGAATATGGTATACTTTATCGTGAATTATTGTCAACTGCGACACCTGTCGCCAGAGAAAGGGAGGATATGACGATGGAGAATAAGATCACCGTCAACATCTGCGGCACCGACTACACCCTGATGGCCGAGGAGAGCCCCTCCTACATGCAGAAGGTGGCGGCCCTGGTGGACGCCAAAATGAGCGAGATCATGGCCGCCGGCCGCATCGGCCGGATGGACGCGGCGGTGCTGGCCGCCGCCAATATCGCCGACGAGCTGCTCAAGCAGCAGAGCAGCACCGAGAACCTCCGCAGCCAGCTCAAGGGCTACCTGGACGAGGCCAACCGGGCCAAGAACGAGCTGAGCGAGTGCAAGCGGGAGATCTTCAAGCTCCAGCAGCAGCTGGCCAAGAAGTAAGGCCATGGAGCTCCTTGCCCCTGCCGGCCACTGGGAGGCCATGGTGGCCGCCGTACAGAGCGGCGCCGACAGCGTATATATGGGCTGCGGCGGCTTCAACGCCCGCCGGGGGGCCAGGAATTTCACCCCCCAGGAGTTTGCCGCCGCCGTCTCCTACTGCCACCTCCGGGGGGTGAAGGTCTACATGACCCTCAACACCCTGGTGACCGACCGGGAGCTGCCCCAGGCGGAGGAGTACCTGCGCCTGGCCTCCCGCTGGGGGGTGGATGGGGTCATCGTCCAGGACTGGGGCCTTCTAGCCCTGGCCCGGGCCGTCACCCCGGAGCTGCCTCTCCACGGCAGCACCCAGATGACCGTCCACTCCCTGGAGGGGGCGGAGGCCGCCGCCGAAATGGGTATGCGGTGCGTGGTCCTCAGCCGGGAGCTGAGCCGGGAGGACGCGGCCTATATCTGCCGGAAAAGCCCCATCCCCATCGAGGTGTTCGCCCACGGGGCCCTGTGTATGTGCTACTCCGGCCAGTGCGCCATGAGCGCCCTTATCGGCCAGCGCAGCGGCAACCGGGGCACCTGCGCCCAGCCCTGCCGCCTGCCCTACCGGATGGACGGCGGCAAGACGGGCCATCCCCTGAGCCTGAAGGACGCCTGCCTCGCCTCCCACCTGGGGGAGCTGGCGGAGATGGGCGTATCCATATTGAAGCTGGAGGGCCGGATGAAGCGGCCGGAGTATGTAGCGGTAATCACCGAGGTCTATGCCCGGCTGCTGCGGGAACAGCGGCCGCCCACGGCGGAGGAGCTTTCCCGCCTGGAGCGGGCCTTCTCCCGCCAGGGCTTCACCCAGGACTACTGGCTGGGCCGTCCCGGCCCCCAAATGTTCGGCACCCGGGGGGAAAACGCCCCGGAGCCCACGGAGCTGTTCCGGGAGGCCCGCTCTCTCTATGAAAAGGAAACTGCCCGGACGGTGCCGGTGAAGCTCACCGCCGCCTTCCGCGCCGGTGAACCCTCCTCTCTCACAGCGGAGGATCCCCAGGGCCGCGCCTTTACCGCCGCCGGGCCTGTGCCCGAGGCGGCCCGGACCCGGCCCCTTACCCAGGAGGACCTCCGCCGGCGGCTGGGCAAGACCGGGGGCACGGTGTTTGTCCCGGAGGCCGTGGCCGTCACCGTGGAGGAGGGCCTCTCCCTTTCCGCCAGCGCCGTCAACGGCCTGCGCCGGGAGGCCCTGGAGGGCCTTGCCACTCTGCGCAGCGCCCCGCCGGAGCGCCGGGAGGCCCCGGCGCCCCCTATGCCGGCAAAGGCCCCGGCCCCGGAGGCGCCCCGCTTCTCCCTCTCCCTGTACCGGGGGGAGCAGCTGACGGAGGCGCTGATGGCCCTCTCCCCCGCCCTCATCTATCTCCCGGCAGAGGGGATCGAAACATTTGACCTTTCCCCCTATCTGGGCCGGGGGACGGAATTTGCCGTGGCCCTGCCCCGGATCTGCACCGACCACCAGAGGGACGGTCTGATGGGCCTGCTGAAAAAGTCCAGGGACGCCGGGTGTACCTCCGCCGCCGTAGGCAACATTGGCCAGGCGGCCATGGCCCGGGACATGGGCTTTGCCCTCCGGGGGGATTACGGCCTGAACGTATTCAACAGCCGCTCCCTGGCTATGCTGGAGGAGATGGGCTTTGTCAGCGCCTGCCTGAGCTTTGAGCTGCGCCACCAGCAGATCCGGGATCTCCGGGGGGCCCTCCCCCGGGAGGCCATCGTCTACGGCCGCCTGCCGCTCATGGTGACGGAGAACTGCCTGATCCGCAACGCCTATGGCTGCAAGAGCCGGGATCTCCGCGGCCCCTGCCGCCAGAGCCACCGGCTCACCGACCGGCGGGGGGAGGACTTCCCGGTGCTGCCGGTGTTCGGCTGCCGCAGCGAGATCCAGAACGGGGCGGTGCTGTACCTGGCGGACAAGCCGGAGTACCGCCGCTGCGGCCTGACCTACGCCCGGCTCCGGTTCACCACCGAGAGCCCGGCGGAGTGCGTCCGGGTGCTGGAGGACTACCTCGCCGGCGGCGGCCAGCCCCCCCAGGGCTTTACCCGGGGGCTGTTCTACCGGGGGGTAGAATAATTGACGGGGGCTGTGCAGCCCAGGCTGCCCTCTCTTGGCCTTCGGCCAATTCACCTTGCCCCCGGGCCCCGGGCGCTTGTCGGCGGGGGCTGTGCCCCCAGGCCCCGGCGGGTCCGAAGCCAGCCGCTTCGGGTCTTGGCTCCCGGGCCTCCCCGGCCCGGACCCGGGTGACTTTTGTACGCACAAAAGTCCGAAAAGCCAAATTTTTAGGGGCGTTCCGCGCCCCGGCGCGGGTTACTTTGCCCTCGGCGGCAAAGTAACCAAAACGCCGCTGGGGACACCCCGGACCCCGCTTTGCCCAATCGGACGCCCCCAGACCTTGCGGGTGCGTTGCCACCGAATCCAAAAATCCTCCGGGCATCCAATCTGCAGCGGGTTTCTCGTCGATGCTTCGGCCGTTGGCCCTGTTAAAGAGATGGATTCATCTATGGCTTCTGTACCGGACTGCCTGCGGCTGTGGGAACTGCTCCGGCTCCCATCAACAAAAACAGAAACATCCCTCAACCTGAGGGCTCTGCCGAAAGAAAATTAAAAACCACTTTCAGCCCGAGGGCCCTGCCGAAAGAAAATCAGAAACCACTTTCAGCACGAGGGTCGTCAGGCGAAGTCGGACACCCGCCCCGCCGGTTACGAGGCGGCCGGCGGCCTCATGGAGATTCAGCGGCAGCCGGGTGCCAAGTCTGCTGGTGACCGATTGGGCAAAAGGGCGGGGGTCCAGCCCGAAGGGGGCTGGCGCTTTTTCGGTTCACTTTTGTGCGTACAAAAGTGAACCCGGGGTGCGGGGGTGGAGCCCCCGTTGGCAAGCACCGGCTCCGGGGGTGGAGCCCCCGAACCGAAAAAATCCCTTCGGCGAACCGCCGGAATGATTATAATTTGTATTATCCGCATATAATATTACGTTTAGTAAAGGAAATTCCCTATGATCCTGGAAGTAAAAGCCCTGTCCGAGAAGATCGGCCGGGAGATCCCCCTGCCCTACTACGCCACCGACGGCGCCGCCGCGGTGGACCTCCACGCCTGCATCGACGGCCCCATGACCATCCCCGCCGGGGGCCAGGTGGTGGTGCCCACGGGCCTGGCGGTGGCCATCCCCGAGGGGTATGTGGGCATCGTGGCGGTGCGCTCCAGCATGGGCGTGCGCCACGGCATCACCCTCTCCAACGCCATCGGCGTCATCGACAGCGACTACCGGGGCCCCCTGGGGGTGGGCCTGAGGAACACCACCGGGGAGGACTACGTCCTCCAGCCCTGCGACCGGATGGCCCAGCTGCTGGTGGTGCCGGTGCTTCGTCCGGAGATCCGCCTGGTGGCGGAGCTGCCGGAGACAAAGCGGGGGGCCGGAGGCTTCGGCTCCACCGGCCGGTAAGGCCGCCCCCCTTCTCCCCTGCCGCCCCCCTGCCCCGGGCAGGCGGGCCCCACTTCCCCGCTACTCTTTCCCAAAGTGAGGAACCTTCCTATGTCACGGATCATTCTCGCCTCCCAGTCCCCCCGGCGGCGGCAGCTGCTGGGCCAGATCGGGCTGACCGATTTCGACATCCTAGTCCCCGACGCCGACGAGAGCTACGACCCCTCCCTGCCGCCCCAGGAGATCGTGTGCGCCATCTCCCGGAAGAAGGCCGCCGCCGCCCGGGGCCTTGCCGGGGACCCGGAGGCGGTGATCATCGCCGCCGACACCATGGTGTTCCTGGACGGCCTGCGGCTGGGGAAGCCCCACAGCCAGGCGGAGGCCTTTTCCATGCTCTCCGCCCTCTCCGGCCGGGAGCACCTGGTGTGCACCGGGGTGACGGTGTGCCGGGGGGATACCCTGCTCACCCGGCCGGAGACCACCGCCGTCCGCTTCGCCCCCCTCTCTGAGGAGGACATCCGCCGGTACATCGCCACCGGGGAGCCCATGGACAAGGCGGGGGCCTACGGCATCCAGGGCCTGGCGGCCCTGTTCGTCACCGGCATCGCCGGGGACTACTTCAATGTGATGGGCCTGCCCCTCCACCTCCTGGGGGAGATGCTCCGGGAAGTGGGGGCGGACCCCCTGTCCGGGAGGGCTGAGGCGTGAAGCGGCTGCTGACCAAGTACGGCATGATCGTACTGTCCCTGGCGGTGGCCATCGCGGTGATCCTGAGCGTGATGGCCTATTTCTCCACCTCTGCCGCCGCGTTGCCCAACCTGGCGGGGATCATCGCCACCCCCTTCCGCGCCGCCGGGGCCGCCATATCGGAGACGGTGTCCGGCTGGGCGGACTACTTCACCGAGTTCGACCGGCTGAAGGAGGAAAACCAGCAGCTGAAGCTGGAGCTGGCGGAGAAGGAAGCCGCCATCCGCCAGGCGGAGAAGGACTCCGAGGAGAACGCGCGGCTGCGCAAGCTCCTGGACCTCCGGGAGCAGCGCCGGGACCTCCACTTTGAGTCCGCCCGGATCCTGGAGAGCGACAGCTCCAACTGGGAGAGCGTCCTCACCGTCAACAAGGGCACCGCCCAGGACGTGGCGGTGGGGGACTGCGCGGTCACCGAGGAGGGCTACCTCATCGGCGTGGTGACGGAGGCGGGGCTCAACTGGAGCACCATCCGCACCATCCTGGACAGCGACACCTCCATCGGCGCCACCGTGTTCCGCAGCGGCCAGAACGCCGTGGCCCAGGGGGATTTCGCCCTGATGGGCCAGGGGCGGCTGAAGCTGGGCTACCTGGGGGCCAGCCCCGACGTGGTGGCCGGCGACCTGATCGTCACCTCCGGCCTGGGGGACTACTTCCCCTCCCAGCTGGTGATCGGCACCGTGGAGTCCGTGTCCACCGGCGACGACGGCCTGGCCCAGACCGCCGTCATCGTCCCCCGGATGTCCCTGGAGGGCCTCCAGCAGGTGTTCATCGTCACCAGCTTCGACATCGTGGAGTAAGGGAGGGCCGCCGCCATGATGCCGAAAAGCTACCTTGTGTTCAAATGGACGGTGTACAGCCTGGCCACCCTCCTGCTCTTCGCCCTGCAGTACCTGGTGCTGGACCAGATCCAGGTCTGGGGCCTTACCCCCTTTCTCTACCCCATGCTCCCCGCCGTGGCCGCCTCCTTTGAGGGCCTGCGCCGGGGCAGCACCTTTGCTTTGGCGGTAGGGGTGGTATGCGATCTGCTGCTGCCGGGCCCCTTTGAGGGCTTTTACGCCATCGCCTTTACTCTGACGGCCCTGATTGCCGCCCTGATTGCCGAGAACCTGCTTTCCCCCGGCTTTCTCTGCGGCCTGGCGGTATCCGCCCTGTCCCTGCTCCTTACCGGGTGCCTGCGGATCCTGGTGCAGCTCCTCTCCGGCGGGGGCTACCTGGGCCTCATGTGCCGGATGGCCCTCATCGAGGCCCTGATCACCCTGCCGGCCCTGGTGGCGGTGGTGCCCCTGTACCGGCTGATCCACGACCGCTGCGCCAGCGACTACTGATCCCCGGGCCGCCCTGCCGGGCGGCCCCCGCCTTTTCCCGCCGGGCCCCCGGCCCGGCGGGCCCGCCCCACAGAAAGGAGGCCCCTCCGTGGAGGAAGAAGAAAAACGCTTTCAACGCCGCTCCGGCGTCCTGCTGGGCTTTTTTGCCCTGTGCCTGGCCTGCTTCATCATGATCCTCTATGACGCCCAGGTGGTCAACAAGGACGCCTACCTGGCCAAATCCTCCAGCCAGGTCACCACCACCCAGCCGGTGGAGTCCTCCCGGGGCATCTTCACCGACCGCAACGGCAAGGTGCTGGTGTCCAACAAGGAGATCTACACCATTACCCTGGACCTGAGCCTGATCCCCGATGTGGAGGGCCAGGACCGGGGCGTCACCGTCAGCCGGGCCATCCTGCGGCTGCTGGAGCTGTGTGAGGAGCAGGGGGTCAGCTGGACCGACACCCTGCCCATCACCCAGACGGAGCCCTTTGTCTACACCACCGCCTCCGCCGGCACCACCTACCGCACCTGGTTTGAGAAATACCTGAAGGAGCGCAAATGGTCCGACAAGGTCCTCACCGCCACCGACCCCTATCCCCGGATGACCCAGTCCCTCCGGGAGGACCTGAAGGCGGAAAACGACATCCTCACCCCCCAGGCGCTCCTGTCCCTGATGCGGGAGGACTTCGGCATCGACCCCCAGATGACCGACCGGGAGGCCCGGCTGGTGGCCGGGGTCCTCTATGAGCTGCGGCTGCGCAGCGCCAGCATCACCTACCTGTCCTACACCTTCGCCGAGGACGTGTCGGTGGAGCTCATCTCCCTGCTCAACGACGGCGGCTACGCCGGGGTGGTGGTGGAAAGCCAGTCCGTCCGGCAGTACAACACCACCTACGCCGCCCAGCTTCTGGGCCAGGTGGGCGCCATCTCCTCCAAGGAGGAGCGGGACGCCCTCAACGCCCCCTACCTGGCCGCCAAGGAGGCCGGGGAGGACACCAGCGGCATCCACTACTATGCGGCCAACGACACTGTGGGCAAAAGCGGCGTGGAGCTGGCCTTCGAGTCCTGGCTCCAGGGCATCGACGGCGAGCGCCTCATCACCACCAACGAGGAGGGCAAGATCACCGGGGAGCTCTACTCCGTGGAGCCCCAGCCCGGCGGCACCGTGGCCCTGACCATCGACATCGACTTCCAGGCCCAGGTGGAGCAGGCCCTGGCCAAGACCGTCACCGCCATGATCGAGGAGGACGGGGACGACACCCGGGGCGCCGCGGCGGTGGTGCTGTCCGTGGAGGACTCCGACGTGCTGGCCATGGCCTCCTACCCCACCTACGACCCCGCCGCCTACTACACCGATTACAGCGCCATCGAAAGCACCGCCGGCAAGCCCCTGCTGAACCGGGCCACCGGCAGCGCCTACGCCCCCGGCTCCACCTTCAAGCCCTGCACCGCCGTGGCCGCCCTGGAGGAGGGGGCCATTTCCCCCACCCAGAAGCTGAACACCACCGGCATCTGGACCTACCCCGGCACCAGCGCCTACACCAAGTGCTGGGTCTACCCCGGCCGCCACGGCCGCATCAACATCGTGGACGCCCTGACGGTGTCCTGCAACTACTTCTTCTGCGAGATGGGCTACCGCCTGGGCATCGACGCCCTGGATCAGTACGCCGCCGCCTTCGGCCTGGGCCAGAGCACCGGCATCGAGCTGGGGGAGGCCACCGGCGTGCTGGCGGGGCCGGAGCACTCCGCCTCCGTCAACCAGATGTGGTACGGCGGCAACACCGTCCAGGCCGCCATCGGCCAGTCCGACCACCTCTTCACCCCCCTCCAGCTGGCAAGCTACATCGCCACCCTGGTCCGGGGGGGGCAGCGGCTGGACGCCCACCTGCTGAAATCCGTCACCGCCTACGACGGCAGCGCCATCCTCTACGAGCACCAGCCGGAGATCCTCTCCCAGGTGGACATCTCCGCCTCCACCCTTTCCGCGGTGAAGGAGGGCATGCACAACCTGACCACCGAGGGGAGCCTGGCCCGCTACTTCAAGGACTGTATCGTCTCCGCCGGCGCCAAGACCGGCACCGCCCAGATCAGCGAGGACACCACCAACAACGGCGTGTTCGTGTGCTTCGCCCCCTACGAGGACCCGGAGATCGCCCTGGCCATCGTCATCGAGCGGGGCGGCAGCGGCAGCGCCCTGGCCTCCGCCGCCGTGGAGATCCTCAACGCCTATTTCGCCGACAGCGACATCGGCACCGCCCTGATCCCCGAAGGTAGCCTGCTGCCCTGAGGGGCCCCGCCGCCGCGGGTATGTGTAATGTAAGGAGAGATCGCATCCATGGACAGACCCATTTTTGACTCCCGCAGCCCCCAGTGCAAGGCCCCCTTCGGCGCCGTCCCCTGCGGGCAGCCCATCACCCTCACCCTCTTCCCCCCGGCGGACTGCGCCGGGGGCGTGCTGGTGCTCCACCTGGAGTTCACCGGCCTGACCCGGGAGGCCCCCCTGTCCCCGGTGGCCGGCGGGGAGGGCTACACCGTCACCTACCACGCCCCGGCGGAGCCGGAGCTCATCTGGTACTGCTTCCGGCTGGAGCGCCGGGACGGCTCCCAGGTGTGGCTGGGGAAGAACGGCCTGTGCGGCGAGGGCCAGGCCGCCTGCTGGCAGCAGACGGTGTACGACGACGCCCTCTCCACCCCGGAGTGGTTCGGCAAGGGGGTCACCTACCAGATCTTTCCCGACCGCTTCCGCCGCACCGCCGTCCCCGACCCCACGGGGATGCTGGGGGACCGGGTGGTCCACCAGAACTGGGAGGAGCTCATGGAGTACCTCCCCGACGAGCGGGGGGAGATCCGCAACCGGGACTTCTTCGGCGGCAGCCTCATGGGCATCGAGGAGAAGCTGCCCTATCTCAAGGAGCTGGGGGTATCCACCCTGTACCTGTGCCCCATCTTCGAGTCCGACAGCAACCACCGCTACAACACCGGGGACTACGACAAGATCGACCCCATGCTGGGCACCCAGGAGGACTTCACCCGGCTGTGCCGGAAGGCCCACGCCCTGGGGATCCATGTGATGCTGGACGGGGTGTTCAACCACACCGGCAACAACAGCCGCTACTTCAACGCCCTGGGCTCCTACCCCTCCCTGGGGGCGGCCCAGAGCCGGGAGAGCCCCTATTACCCCTGGTACAACTTCCAGGAGTGGCCCCGGCGCTACGACAGCTGGTGGGGGATCCACACCCTGCCCGCCGTCAACGAGAGCTGCCCCTCCTACGTCCACTTCATCATCGAGGGGGACGACTCGGTGATCCGGCGGTGGCTCCGGGCCGGGGCCGACGCCTGGCGGCTGGACGTGGCCGACGAGCTGCCCGACGAGTTCATCGCCCGGATCCGCCAGGTGATGATGGAGGAGAAGCGGGAGAGCTTCCTCCTGGGGGAGGTCTGGGAGGACGGCAGCAACAAGATCGCGTACAGCAAGCGGCGCAAGTACCTCCTGGGCCGGGAGACCCACGGCCTGATGAACTACCCCTTCCGGGTCAGCGCCATGGACTACCTCCGGGGGGGCGACGCGGCGGCCTTCCAGGAGGCCATGGAGACCATCCGGGAGAACTACCCCCGCCCCGCCTTTTACAGCTGCATGAACATGCTGGGCACCCACGACAACCCCCGGATCCTGACCCTCCTGGGCACCTACCCCAAGGAGGCGCCCCCCACCCGCACCGAGCGGGCCTACTACCGCATGACCCCGGAGGAGTACCACCGGGGCTGCCGGCTGCTCCAGACCGGGGCCATCATCCTCTACGCCTTCCCCGGCTCCCCCACCATCTTCTACGGCGACGAGGCGGGGATGGAGGGCTACGAGGACCCCTTCAACCGGGGCACCTTCCCCTGGGGCCACGAGGACCGGATGCTCCAGCGGCGCTTCGCCCTGCTGGGGAGCCTGCGGAGCAACCGGGTGTCCCTCCAGAAGGGGGAGCTGCGGTGGCTCCACGCCCAGGGCCACGGCCTGGCCTTCGCCCGGATCTGGGCCGGGGAGACCACCGTGGCCGCCACCAACGCCGGGGACGAGCCGGTGTTCATGACCTTCGAGTGGCCCGGGGACCTGGCCACCGACGCCCTCACCGGCCAGCAGTTCCTGTCGGTGGAGGGGAAGATCACCATCTGCCTGCCCCCTCTGGACGGGGTGCTGCTGGTGTAAATGTAATTGCCTTTACGCCCCCTCCCTCCCAAGGGAGGGGGCGCTTGTTTCACGTGAAACGGGGCCCCGGGAGCCTCTCCCGGGGCCCTTTTGCCCGCATCGCCGGGCCCCGGGGCCGGAAGGACGACCGGGAAAGCCGCCGGTTTTTTCCGTCGTTCCCGCCTGGTTTTTCTCCACTTTTTTTGCCGGCGCTGTTGAAATGTCCCCGGATTGTGTTATACTAAATCTGTATGGCAAGATCAGGGGAGGATCGTCCCCCCGCTTTCGGAGGTGTCTCAGTGGCAAAAATCGTAGCGATCGTCAATCAGAAGGGCGGCGTGGGCAAGACCACCACCTGCGTGAACCTCACCGCCGCCCTGAAGGAAAAGGGCCTGAAGGTGCTCCTGTGTGACTTTGACCCCCAGGCCAACGCCACCTCCGGCATGGGTGTGGACAAGACGGTGTCCCAGGGGGTCTACGACGTGCTCATCAACGGCGTGGAGAGCGCCAAGCGGGTGGTGTCCACCCGGTACGGCGACGTGCTGCCCTCCTGCAAGGGCCTGGCCGGGGCCGGCATCGAGATGATCGGCCTGGAGGGCCGGGAGTTCCTCCTCCGCCGGGCCCTGGAGCCCCTCTCCCCTTCCTATGACTACATATTCATCGACTGCCCTCCCTCCCTGGAGCTCCTCACCCTCAACGGCCTATGCGCCGCCGACACGGTGCTGGTGCCGGTCCAGGGAGAGTACTTCGCCCTGGAGGGCCTCAGCGACCTGATGAACACCATCCGTATCGTCCGCCGCTCCCTGAACCGGAAGCTGGAGCTGGAGGGGGTGCTGATGACCATGTTCGACAGCCGCACCAACCTGGCCATGCAGGTGGCAGAGGAGGTCAAGCGGTACTTCCCGGGGAAGGTGTACGCCACCGTGATCCCCCGGAACGTCCGCCTCAGCGAGGCCCCCAGCCACGGCAAGCCCATCACGGCCTACGACCGCTCCTCCCGGGGCTACGAGGCCTACACCGCCCTGGCGGAGGAATTCCTGCGCAAGAGCAAGTCCTGACAGCCTGCGGGAAAGGAGGCAAACCCCCGATGGCAAGCAAGAACACCGGCCTTGGCAAGGGCCTGAGCGCCCTGCTGGGCGACGACTTCTCCATGAACGGCGCCCAGGCGCCCTCCACCCTGCCCATTTCCCAGGTGGAGAGCTGCGCCGGCCAGCCCCGGAAGAATTTCGACCCGGAGAAGCTGGAGGAGCTGGCGGAATCCATCCGCCAGCATGGCATCATCCAGCCCCTGACCGTCCGGAAGCTCAGCTCCGGCTACTACCAGATCATCGCCGGCGAGCGCCGCTGGCGGGCCGCCCGGCTGGCGGGCCTTACCGAGGTCCCCGCCGTCATCATCGAGGCCGACGACCGCAAGGCCATGGAGCTGGCCATGATCGAGAACCTCCAGCGGGAGGACCTGAGCCCCATGGAGGAGGCGGAGGGCTACAAGCTGCTGGTGGAGAACTACGGCATGACCCAGGAGCAGGCCGCCCAGCGGGTGGGCAAGTCCCGCAGCGCCGTGGCCAACGCCCTGCGGCTGCTGGCCCTGTCCCCCGCCCTGCGGCGGATGGTGGAGGACGGAAAGCTCTCCGCCGGCCACGCCCGGGCCCTGCTGGCCCTCTCCCCCGCCCTCCAGGAGCAGGCCGCCGCATCCATTATCAAGAACGACCTCAGCGTCCGGCAGACGGAGCAGCTGGTGAAGCGGCTCCAGGCCCAGCCCAAGCCGGAGAAGAAGCCCTCCCCCACCGTCAACTATGTGGCGGAGGCGGAGCGGGAGCTGTCCGGCAAGCTGGGCCGGGCCTGCCACATCGCCCACGGCAAGAAGAAGGGCCGCATCGAGATCGAGTACTACGGCGTGGACGACCTCAACGACCTGCTGGAGGCCCTGGGCCGCCTGGGCCAATAGGGCCCGGCCGGCGGCAGGACGGCGGGAGGAGCCTTGGAAGGGGGTAAAGTGTTTCCCCTTTCCCCACGCTCCGTCCCAGCGGTTTGCCGGGACGTTTCACGTGAAACACGGCCCCCGGGAGGGGCCGGAGGGCAGGCGGAGGCCTGCCGAGACTAACAGAAGAGGTTACCACTATGCTGGATATCAAATTCGTCCGGGACAACCCGGACATCGTCAGGCAGAACATCAAAAACAAGTTCCAGGAGGCCAAGCTGCCCCTGGTGGACCAGGTCCTGGCCCTGGACAGGGAGAACCGGGACGCCATCACCCGGGCCAGCGAGCTGCGGGCCCAGCGCAACGCCCTCAGCAAGCAGGTGGGCATGCTCATGGGCCAGGCCAAGAAGGACCCCTCCAAGCTCCAGGAGGCGGAGGCCGTCAAGGCCCAGGTGAAGGCCCAGGCCGACGAGCTGGCGGCTCTGGAGGCCAAGGAGGGGGAGCTGGAGGAGAAGATCCGGGAGATCATGATGGTCCTGCCCAACATCATCGACCCCTCCGTGCCCATCGGCCCCGACGACAGCTGCAACGTGGAGGTGGAGCGCTTCGGCGAGGCTGTGACCCCGGATTTCGAGATCCCCTACCACACCGAGATCATGGAGCGGTTCGACGGCATCGACATGGACGCCGCCGGCCGGGTGTCCGGCAACGGCTTCTACTACCTGATGGGCGACATCGCCCGGCTCCACGAGGCGGTGCTGGCCTACGCCCGGGATTTCATGATCGACAAGGGCTTCACCTTCTGCATCCCCCCCTTCATGATCCGCTCCAACGTGGTCACCGGCGTCATGTCCTTCGCGGAGATGGACGCCATGATGTACAAGATCGAGGGGGAGGACCTGTACCTCATCGGCACCAGCGAGCACTCCATGATCGGCAAGTTCATCGACCAGATCCTCACCGAGGACCAGCTGCCCCAGACCCTCACCTCCTACTCCCCCTGCTTCCGGAAAGAGAAGGGGGCCCACGGCATCGAGGAGCGGGGGGTCTACCGGATCCACCAGTTCGAAAAGCAGGAGATGATCGTGGTCTGCAAGCCCGAGGAATCCATGCAGTGGTATGAGAAAATGTGGCGGTACAGCGTGGAGCTGTTCCGCAGCATGGACATCCCCGTGCGGCAGCTGGAGTGCTGCTCCGGCGACCTGGCGGACCTGAAGGTGAAATCCTGCGACATCGAGGCCTGGAGCCCCCGGCAGCAGAAGTATTTCGAGGTCTGCTCCTGCTCCAACCTGGGCGATGCCCAGGCCCGCCGCCTGAAGATCCGGGTCAAGGGGGAAAACGGCAAAAACTACCTGCCCCACACCCTGAACAACACCGTGGTGGCGCCGCCCCGGATGCTCATCGCCTTCCTGGAGAACAATCTCCAGGCCGATGGCAGCGTGAAGATCCCCGCGGCCCTGCGGCCCTATATGGGCGGCAAGGACGTGATCGTCCCCAAGCACTGATCCCGGCGCCGGGCCGCCGGCGCCGTCCCCCCTCCCCCGCCGCCGGCCTCAGGCCGGTGGGGCGGGCCCATCCCACCAAAACGGACAGATAAGGAGAGGTATCCATGAAAACTGTGTGGAAAGTTCTGGGCGCCGCCGCCCTGGCCGCCGCCCTCACTCCCTACCGGGTCACCGCCGACCAGGACACCGGGGACGTCAAGCTCCGGGCCCTCCTCTGGAAGGCCACCTACGGCCGCCGCCCCGGCAACCAGGGCCTGAACCTGGATTTCGGCTTCTTCGCCCCCAACGAGGAGGAGGAGCCCCACCTCTACGCCGACGAGCTGGTGGTCCACTACCACAACGGCCAGCCCTGCACCGCCGACGACTCCGCCTGGGATGACGAGCCCTGCTGCGAGCCCTGCGCCTGCAAGGATGACTGCCCCTACGGCCAGGGGGACGCCGGGGCCCCCGCCCCGGAGGAGGCCCCTGACGCCGCCCCGGAGGCCCGGGAGGAGGCCCCCGCCCCCGGGGAGGCCGCCCCGGAGGATGGCGGTCAGCACCGGGACGCCTGAGCGGGCCATATGGACGGATCCGCCATCAGCGCCATCCTGGCCCAGGGCCTTCCCGCCCTGGGGATCGACGAGGGCTGTATCCCCCAGCTGGTCGAATTCTCCAGGCTCCTTTTGGAAAAGAACCAGGTCATGAACCTCACCGCCATCACCGACCCCCGGGACGTGGCCACCCTCCACCTGCTGGACAGCCTGGCGGTGGCCGCCGCCGGGGACCTAAACGGGAAGTCGGTCATCGACGTGGGCACCGGGGCGGGGTTCCCCGGCATGCCCCTGGCCATCGCCGTCCCCGGCATCCGGATGACCCTGCTGGACAGCCTGGGCAAGCGGGTAGCCTTCCTGGAGGAAACCTGCCGGGCCCTGGGGCTCCAGAACGTGACCTGCGTCCACGGCCGGGCGGAGGAGTTCGCCGCCGCCCACCGGGAGGGCTACGACGTGGCCGTCAGCCGGGCGGTGGCCGCCCTGCCGGTGCTCTGCGAGCTGTGCCTGCCCCTGGTGAAGGTGGGGGGCCTGTTCCTGGCCATGAAGTCCAGCCACAGCGGCGAGGAGACGGAACAGGCCGCCAAGGCCATCTCCCTGCTGGGGGGCAAACTGGAGTCTGTGACCGATTACTCCATCCCCACCACGGACATCACCCACCGCGTCCTCACCATACGCAAGCTCTCCCCCACCCCGAAAAAATATCCCCGCCGCTTCGCGCAGATCAAGAAGCAGCCCCTGGGCGCGCCCGGGGCGTGACGGCGGCAAGGAGGTGACCCCATGGGTCAAACCATCGCCGTGGTATCCGGCAAGGGCGGTACCGGCAAAACATCCTTTACCGCCAACGTGGGCATGGCCCTGGCCCAGCTGGGCCACCCCACCCTCTGCCTGGACTGCGACATCGGACTGCGGAACCTGGACATCGCCCTGGCCATGACCGACCGGGCCGTTATGGATTTTACCGACGTGCTGGCGGGCTACTGCTCCCTGGGCGACGCCGTGACACCCCATCCCCTGCAGAAGAACCTCTATCTCCTCACCGCCCCCTCCCGGCTGGAGGGGGTCCGGGTGGACCGCTCCGCCTTCCGCGCCCTGCTGGAGGAGGTCCGCCGCCGCTTTGACTACTGCCTCATCGACGCCCCGGCGGGGCTGGGCGCCGGCTTCCGGCTGGCCCTGAGCGCCGCGGACCGGGCGGTGGTGGTCACCACCACCGACGCCAGCAGCCTCCGGGACGCCCAGCGCACGGTGATGGAGCTCAGCGACCTGCCCCGGGGGAAGGTCCACCTGGTGGTGAACCGCTGCCGGAAAAAACTGCTGAAATCCCTGCATCAGACCATCGACGACGCCATCGACATGGCGGGCCTCCCCCTCCTGGGCGTGATCCCGGAGGACGAGACCATGCCCCTCTACACCGGGCGGGGGATCCCCCTGCTCCTGTCCTCCAACGACTGCGCCGCCCGGGCCTACCGCAACATCGCCCGGCGGATCACCGGCAAGCGGACGCCCCTCATGCGCCTGCGATAGTCCCGGGGCCGCCACCACCTATTTGTGCGGAGCGTGCGTGCATCACGCCAGAAAGGAAAAACGATATGTATATCGCCCTCATGTCCCACGACAACAAGAAAGAGCTGATGGTCCAGTTCTGTTCCGCCTACGCCGGGATCCTGTCCCGGCATAACCTCTGCGCCACCAACACCACCGGCCGCCTGGTGTCCGAGGCCACCGGCCTGAGCGTCCACCTCTTCCTCTCCTGCCAGCACGGCGGCAGCCAGCAGATCGGCGCCCGCATCGCCTACAACGAGATGGACATGGTGCTCTTCTTCGTGGACCCCAACGACTCCTCCATGGAGAAGGAGCTGCTCTACATCTCCCGGCTGTGCGACCAGAACAACATCCCCTTCGCCTCCAACGTGGCCACCGCCGAGATGCTGGTGCTGGGCATGGACCGGGGCGACATGGATTGGCGCAATATCGTCAACCCCAAGCATAAAAGCGCCCTGTAACCCCTTTCCCCATTGACTTTTGCCCCCTTTCCGTACTATAATAGCAAAACAAGCGAATACCAGGCCCGCCGCCATGAGGGCGACGGAGTACCCCCGGCCGCCGGGCAGAGAAAGGCCCCCTCGGCTGCAAGAGGCCTATACGGACCGGGCGGGGGGAAGACAGCGCCGGAGCGGGGGCGGAGACGCCCGCGGCAGGTCCCTCCGCGGCCGATAGGGACAGCAAGGGCGGAGCCTGTCCATTTTGCCCCGGCAAAGGGCCCCTCCGCCGAATGTGGGTGGCACCACGAAGTGTGATTCGTCATGCTCTCGTCCCGCTGTGCGTGGGGACGGGAGCATTTGTTTTGCCTCCCGGCAGGCCCCCGGCCCCGCCGCCCCGCCGGGATAAATTGACATAACGACTATTATTCTTGTTTTCTGTCAACCTATTACCTGCCAGATAAATACCTACCAGATAAAGGAGATCCCCACCATGAGTAAAGTCCAACCCCGCACCCTCTCCGGCTTCATGGAGCTGCTCCCCGGCCCCCAGCGGCAGATGGAGCAGATCATGGCCATCCTCCGGGAGACCTATTCCCTCTACGGCTTCACCCCCCTGGACACCCCCGTCATCGAGTCCAGCGAGGTGCTGCTGGCCAAGGCCGGCGGCGAGACGGAGAAGCAGATCTACCGCTTCACCAAGGGCGACAGCGACCTGAGCCTCCGCTTTGACCTGACGGTGCCCCTGGCCAAGTATGTGGCCCTCCACTACGCCGACCTCTCCTTCCCCTTCCGCCGCTACCAGATCGGTAAGGTCTACCGGGGCGAGCGGGCCCAGCGGGGCCGCTTCCGGGAGTTCTACCAGGCGGACATCGACATCATCGGCGA